>CAZKKW010000105.1:6271-8861 GCA_964553335.1 uncultured Hyphomicrobiales bacterium
GCGTTGAAAAACTCTGTTCCCGGTATTGATGCTGAATGTGGTGGTGCTTGTGCTTGTGCCACTTGTCATGTCTATGTGGATGACGATTGGGTTGCCAAAACTGGTAAAGCCGAAGCAATGGAAGAGGATATGCTTGATTTTGCACATGAAATTAAGCCATCTTCGCGTCTATCTTGCCAAATGCGTGTAACAGACGAGCTCGATGGATTGATTATCCGTATTCCAGAAACGCAGGCGTAAATTTAAAGCCGCGCTTTACGGCGAGCACGTCTCATTTTTTTCTGCTCTACCCGATCAAACTTGCGTTGAGCACGGTCATGTTTTGATAAAAGCCGCTTTGAACCGCGGGATATGGCTGCTTGAAGCTTAGAACATTTCGAGCGTGATCCGTAACTTACGATCTTTTTCTGAATGCGGTTGCCATAATCTTTTGCGATTTCAGCATGCGTCAATTCATGCTTTTTAATGTCAGCGAAAAGGGTGTCCCAGCTCAATCTCGCAAACTCGTTGGCGCGATTATAATTTACCCAACGTGGTAGATAAATGATGACGTCGACCGCTACGTTTGACTTTTGTACTCTGCAGCGCCCATTTTTTTCTGCGAACTCTACTTTAGGTGTCAATGTGATGCTGGCAACACCTAATGTCGCCTTATGGTCGCCGACCCCTTTGATAGGTGATCGTTTTTGAAAATCTCGGAATATTTCCAGTGAGGTTTTTCCACGCACTTTGAAATATTTAAAGCTTTGTTTGAATTCAACGCCTTTCGTTGCGGCTTCTGCTTTCGATGTGCCAAGCCCAACAGTAGCAAAGCCACTCATTAGGCTAAATGAAATTGCGGCAATCGCTATTTTTTTTGCAAACATCGAGAATCTCTTTTACGAAACTAAAGTTCAGATCGTGGTGTTAAACGTAACAGCGGATTGGGTTTCATCAAGCAGAATTTCATAATATTACTGTGATCGTATGTCCATCTGGTTAAAATTGGCTTATTCGGCAGGGGCTTGAACAGGCGCGGAGGGGTTATGTTTTCCTAAAGAGGACAACGGTCCTATCACCTCTTGCCCTTCGTGCGGGTTACGAGGCACCATAAGAGATAGCACCAAGCTGATCACGGCCATGGCCGCACCAGACAGGAATACAGCCGAAGGGGAATAAAGCCATAACAACCCGAAGAATATCGGCATGAAGACGGCGGCAATATGGTTGATCGTAAAGGCAACGCCTGCTGTTGGTGCGATATCTTGCGGATCGGCGATTTTTTGAAAATATGTCTTCATGGCAATCGCCATTGCGAAGAATGCGTGGTCGATCACATAAAGGGCAGCGGCCCATTCAGCATTCGTCACATAGGCGTAGGAGAAGAAGACGAAGAACAGACCGATATATTCAATAATGAGCGCATTGCGTTCGCCGATTTTGTCGATCATCCGGCCAATTTGCGGGGCAAGCACCATGCTGACAACGCCATTGATGAGAAACAGCGTTGCCATCTGCTCTACGCCATAATCAAATTTTTCCACCATCATAAGGGCTGCAAAGACAATGAAGATTTGACGACGCGCGCCGCTCATAAAGGTGAGGGCGTAGTAGAGCCAATAACGACTACGCAGCACCAAGTGGCGGCGCTGCGGTGGTCCGATTTCAAATTTTGGAAATGTTGAAAGGACCAATGCCGCAGCAATCATGGTGATGACACCTGCAGCAGCAAAGACAGAGAGGAACGAAAGATCAAGCGCTTTCCAGATGATGAAAACCAACCCATAGGCTGCAAGGGCTGCCATTGCACCGGTTGATACAATGCGACCCATTTGGCGGGCAGCGGTCTTTTTCTCTAACCATTGCAGAGAAAGCGATTGGTTGCAGGTTTCATAGTAGTGAAAACCAACCGACATGATGAAGGTCGTGACCATAAGGCCAAAAAAGCTGTCATAAACACCGGTGAGTGCGACGCCAAAACCCAGCAAGAATAGGGAGCCGATGGCCAATGTACGTTCTGTCATAAAAAGCAAAAAATAAACGGCAAGAAACGACAAAAAACCCGGTATCTCTCGGATGGTCTCTTGAATGCCAATTTCCCAACCCGTGAAGGCGACTTCATCAACAGCGAAGTTTTTAATCATCACAAACCAAGAGGCGAACGAAAATTGCATTCCCATTTGCATGATGATCAACATCAAAAGCGGGGTGCGCCAACTGCCTTGGGTGAGTTTTTTGATCATTTAGCTTTGTCCAAGCCAGCTAGGCCGATAAGGGAGTTTAGATAGCTTGATATACTCGGTCTTGTTTGGTGAAGAAATGGTATTGGGCGGCAAATATCATGTGCGGCAAGACCGATACGGGCGGTCAACAATCCGTTGATAACACCTTCGCCAAAACGGGCAGATAGGCGTGCTGCCAATCCGTGACCCACCATTTGCTGCATCAAGCCGTCCCCAAGTGAGATTGCGCCCGTAATGGCAAGGTGGCTGATCACTGACTTTGTCAACCGCCAAAACCCGATCATACCCGGCTTGCCGCCATAAAGTTCTGAGATCGCGCGGATGAGACGTAGGTTTTCAGCAAGCACATATAAGACATCAATCAACGC
>CAZKKW010000106.1:0-4917 GCA_964553335.1 uncultured Hyphomicrobiales bacterium
CATGCGAGATATTCAAAAAGACGAGCAACGGCTTCTGCGCCAGGGTCAACGTGACCTTCAAGCTGCTGAGCACTTAAATAAGCCGCTCGACCAGCTTTCGCCTGCGTTATGGTTGCAGTGTGATCTGCTCCTTTTCGAGCCGCTGCTGCCGCTTTGTCTAAACCACTATCAAGGGCAGCTAATGCGGGTGACAATGCATCAATCATCGTTCGGTCACCAAGATTTGCTCCTCCAATTTCTTGCATGCGCTGCACGCCAGCTTGAAGTGCTTCACGCATCGATAAGCCGGAAGATGCGCCGTCTCCCGCTGCCGCGAAGAAAATAGCAAGTAGAACGCCAGAAGAGCCGCCCATGGTTTGGCTGAGTTCAAGCCCTATTGCTCGGTAAAGCTGAGTTTGATCTGCAAGGGGAAGACGATCCATGGCATCGATGAGTGCGCGGGCGGCTCCTGAAAGGGTTGACCCTGTATCCCCATCACCTGTTTTAGCATCAAGCTTGTTCAGATCGCCCTCATAGGAAATGAGCTGTTCACAGCAATCTGTGAGAAATTTTCTTGTCTGCTCATGGCTTGATGGCAATGGTGCAACGGGGGTTAGCCCATCGGAAAGCGGATGCACTGCAACGCTGGAAACCGCAGATAAACCGGGCCATGCAGATAGCGATGTTGGTGCCTTGAGTAGATCTATCTCGCTTTCATCCGCAGGATAGACTGATACGGAAAAACCTCGCATGTCGAGTGATGTCATCAAGGCAGCAGGACCAATGACATGGGCGATTTTATCGCTGATCTTGGAGCCTACAAGTTCATTCAACAGGACGGACATTTCCAATACTGAAGCACCACCAAGATTGTTTAATACACAAACATGTTGTGTGTCCGACATAACGGCATCGAGTTTTTCTGCAATCGCTGAGAAACCGTCTTTTGCTGACGTAAACGGGATTTGCTCAATGCCCGCTTCGCCGTGGATGCCAAGCCCAAGTTCTCCCATACCTTCGGGGATGCGATTTTCTTTTGGCGAACCTGGTACCGTGCAAGTATCCAATGACATGCCGATACTTTTGGTGCCGTTTGCAACTTTCTTTGCAGCTGCTGATACCGTCGCGAGATCTGCGCCTTGCTCAGCGAGCGCACCAGCGATTTTATGGACAAACAAAGTTCCCGCCACACCGCGTGCCTGCGGTAAATGGGGAAGAGCGATATCGTCGCCCACAATCACCATATCGACATTGAGGCCAAAGGCACGGGCTCGCTCTGCTGCAAGGCCGAAATTGAGACGGTCCCCTGTGTAATTTTTTACAATTAAGAGGCATCCGGCCGGTCCGGTTACCGCCAGAATACCCGCGAGTACCGCGTCCACGCTAGGGGAAGCAAAAACATCACCGCAGACAGCAGCGCTCAACATGCCTTCACCAACAAACCCCGCATGGGCTGGCTCATGGCCAGAACCGCCACCGGAAATGAGGGCTACCTTAGATTTATCCCAATCATTGCGCACCACGACACGAATATGAGGATATCCGTCGAGGCGGGCAAGCTTGCCGCCAGAGGCTGCGACTAGGCCATCAACCGCTTCGGTTACGATGGTTTCCTTAGCATTTATAAATTGCGTCATGGGTTCCTCCTTTAGCTAATACGTGCGCCGTCAGCATCGAAAAAATAAGGTTTATCTGGTTGAATTTTTAAGACATCACCGCTTTGAAGCTCTGTATGGGCATTTGTCACGGTAACGAGATCGTGGTTTTTAAAAGAAAGATGTAATCTGGTTTGATCGCCCAGATGTTCAACACGCTTCACGAAACTTTCTTCGCCCGATCCTTGTAAGATCTGTTCAGGTCTCAATCCAATCGTATGAGCACCAGTTGGAATACCGCCTTCAAATAAATCTGCGGGCAGAATATTTACGCGCGGCTGGCCAAGGCGGCTTGCGGCATAAATACTCACCGGGTTTTCATATATCTCGCGAGGGGTTCCAAATTGCACGACTTTACCTTCGTCCAAAACGCCCACATGCGTTGCCATGGTCATGGCTTCAATCTGGTCATGAGTGACATATAGGAGCGTTTGTCCCAGATTGGTCTGGATGTTTTTAAGCTCAATGCGTAGGTCCGCCCGTAGTTTGGCATCAAGCGAACTTAGCGGCTCATCCATAAGATAAATATTGGGGGTTCTTACAAGAGCCCGCCCGATGGAAACCCGCTGCATCTCACCGCCGGAAAGCTGCGTCGCTTTATTCTCAAGCTTATGGGAAATCTGTAGCATCTCCGCAATTGAATTCACCTTTTCTTTGATTTCGCTTGTCGGTGTATTCAATAGCGGTGATTTCAGTGGGAACTCGAGGTTTTGACGTACTGTCAAATGCGGGTACAGGGAATATTGCTGAAATACCATTGCGATATTGCGTTGCGCAGGGGTGAGACCGTTCATGGAGTGCCCATTTATCAGCACATCACCACTGTCTGGGGTGTCTAACCCGGAAACCATCCGCAATATGGTGGTCTTACCGGCACCGGTTGGTCCTAGAAGCACGACAAAAGACCCATCAGGAATAGTCAGTGACACATCTTTAAGGGCGACCGTGTCATCAAAAGTTTTAGATATGTTTTGAAGGATAACGTCAGCCATTTTGGAGCACTCCCTCATTTGTTTCGGAAATTAGGGCTTTGCCCGTCTCATTGGAAAACAGTGTGAGGGTACGGGCATCGAACTCCAGTCCGATGGTTTCACCGTTCTTCACTTTTTCGCTGGAAGACAATCTAGCTTTCACCGATCCATTTGCAGTCTCAATCGTCACAATTTGGGTGGTCCCTAAATACTCAGCTGCGGTAATGCGCCCTCTATAAGGAGACGTGTCTGATAGGTGAATATGTTCAGGTCGAACGCCGAGGGAGAGTGAGCCATTGGCACCATCGCGCGTTGTTGGTACCGCGACTTCGTTTCCGTTTAAACTGACATGGGTGCCGCCTGAACCGATCATGCCTTCAAAATCCAGAAAGTTCATAGATGGGGAACCGATGAATTCGGCCACAAACTTTGTCGCAGGCCAGTCGTAAATGTCTTGTGGTTTGCCAAATTGTTCGACGACGCCATGGTTCATAACGACAATCTTATCACCCATCTGCATCGCTTCTAACTGATCATGGGTGACATAGACCGTGGTCGCCCCCATGCGATCATGAAGCGCCCGAAGTTCTTCAGACATATGTTCGCGAAACTCGGCGTCTAATGCACCAAGCGGCTCATCCATGAAAAACGCTTTTGGTTCGCGAACAATCGCACGACCTAAGGCGACACGCTGGCGATCACCGCCGGAAAGTCCGCCAACTGGACGATCAAGCATGTTTTCAATACCGAGGATTTTAGCGACCTCTTCCACCTTCGCCCGCGCATCGCGACGAGACATCCCCTGAGAGCGCAGTGGGTACGCCATGTTTTGCCCGACATTCATATGCGGGTAGAGCGCGAAGAGTTGGAACACGAAGGCAATATCCCGCTCTGAGGCTCGCTTCTGGCTGACCTCTTCGCCATCGATGTAAATTTCGCCCGCGGTTGGTAATTCAAGCCCCGCCATCATACGAAGGGTCGTTGTCTTGCCACAGCCAGACGGGCCAAGCAGCATAAAGAACTCGCCATCCTCAATCGTGAAAGTGGATGACTGCACCGCCGTGAAGGAACCAAATTCCTTGCGCACATTGTTAATTTTGATCTGCGCCATGGGTTACTCCGGAAAATGGCTCACGATGATGAACATCACGGTGCCAATCAGCGTTACAAGAAAGGAATAGGTGTAAAGCGTAAGCGCGAAAGGCTGCATTAACATCACCACACCAAGTGCGATGAGGATGGAGGCCACCATTTCCCAAGCGCCCCGCTTGAACCGTATTAGATCTGCGAACAATACACTCATTTGCGAACCGCTCCAAAGGTGATGCCGCGCAATAGATGCTTGCGAAGCAGAATGGTGAAGACCATGACAGGAACAAGAAAGATGGTCGCGCCTGCGGCAACCGCTGGCCAATCCTGTCCACCTACACCGATGATTGTCGGGATAAAGGGTGGAGCGGTTTGTGCGGTTCCCGATGTCAATAAAACCGCGAGAGCATATTCATTCCATGCGAAGATGAGGCAGAATATTGCTGTTGACGCGATGCCAGTTGCAGCCTGCGGTAAAACCACTTTGTAAAAGGCCTGAAAGCGTGTGTAACCATCGATGAGGGCTGCTTCCTCATACTCCACGGGAATTTCATCGATGAAGCCATTGATCAGCCAAACCGCAAGTGACAAATTGACGGCGGTATAGAGCAGGATCATGCCTGCATGGGTGTCATTGAGGCCCAGATTCTTGAACATCAAAAAGATCGGGATCGCGACTGCTATAGGCGGCATCATTCGTGTTGAGAGGATGAAAAACAAAAGGTCGTCTTTCAACGGCACCTTAAACCGCGAGAACGCATAGGCCGCAGCCGTGCCCAATACGATGGCAAAGAATGTTGATCCAAATCCGATGATGACTGAGTTAAAGAAACGTTCGGCATAGCGTGACGGGCCGACAATCGTCTTGCCACGCTCGCGAACAATCTGCTCATACCATGGCAGATCTTCCACAGCCTCTGCCTTTGCTTCCTCGCTAAGGCGCGTCTGTGTTGTGAACAGGTTTACATAGCCTTCCACAGTCGGTTCAAAGATGACCTTTGGCGGATAAGCGATGGAATCCGGGGAAGACTTGAAGCCAGTCGCCACAATCCAAGCCAAGGGGATCAGCGTGATGGCCGCATAGAGAATAACAAGCGTGCCCGCGATCCATTTTTGCCGCAAAGACGGCTCTGTCACTGAGAAACTCATCTTTCTTTCACCTTGTTAAGCGCTTTGACGTAAATGGAAGCAAGGCCGAAAACGGTTACGAACAGGATGACCGC
>CAZKKW010000106.1:5017-8853 GCA_964553335.1 uncultured Hyphomicrobiales bacterium
GCGCTTTGACGTAAATGGAAGCAAGGCCGAAAACGGTTACGAACAGGATGACCGCGTAGGCGGATGAAAAGC
Source organism: uncultured Hyphomicrobiales bacterium (assembly GCA_964553335.1). GTDB lineage: Bacteria > Pseudomonadota > Alphaproteobacteria > Rhizobiales > JACESI01 > JACESI01. Next base: position 5,090 of record CAZKKW010000106.1, read on the forward strand.
CTGTGCGCCACTTCTCAAAAGCTTCGCGTTTCAAGTCGATGGATGTCAGGGTGGTGGTATTACCCGGCCCCCCACCTGTGAGCTGCACGACAAGGTCAAACATTTTGAAGTTTTCAATACCTCGAAATAGGACCGCCAACATCAAGAACGGCAAAACCATCGGTATGGTGATCGTCCAAAATTGCCGCCACTTACTGGCGCGGTCACATTCGGCAGCTTCATAAATGCTGTTTGGTATGGAGCGTAGTCCAGCCAAACAAATGAGCATCACAAAAGGCGTCCACATCCACGTATCAACGATGACGATGGACCACGGCGCTAGCGTAACCGTGCTGATCATCGAGAAACTTGATGGATCAACGCCTGACAAGAACCCAACGATATAATTAAAGAGGCCGATTTGCGGTTGATAAAGGAATGTCCAGAAGTTTCCGACGACAGCTGGGGACAACATCATGGGTAAGACGATAATCGTAGTCCAAAGATCGTTACCCTTGAATTTCTTATTGATGAGATAGGCCAGCGTGAAGCCGATCAGCACCTGCAGCACAATTGTCCAAATTAGAAAATGGGCTGTTGCCTGCATGGTCATCCAAGTGTCAGCATCACCCAAAATGCGTTCATAATTGCGAAAGCCGATAAACTTGACGTCCCTATTGGGGCGGTTCACTGCATAGTTGGTGAAGCTTAGATAGATCGTCCAGATCAGCGGGAATATGTTGATCGCAAGCAGGATCGCAATCGTTGGCGCAACAAATATCCAGGCTATTGCTCTATCGGATAGTCCGCGCACTTTTGTTGCAACCGTTACGGGCGTTGCCCGTGCAGCGCGATCTATTATCGGTTCTGACATGATTTACTCATTCGACTTTGATCGAGGGGTCGGATGGAACCCGACCCCTTTCCACTTGGGAGGCTCTAAGCAAAGACGTTGCTAGAGTTTGCCTTCATCTTCAAAAACTTCTGTCCAGTCTTTGACAAGACCGTCCAGCGCTTCCTTTGCTGTTCCTTGGCCTGCAACAACGTAGTTATGAACACGTTCCTGCATTGGCAGTAGAAGCGATGCATAAGCAGGTTCTGCCCAGAAGTCCTTCACGATGGCCATGGAGTCTAGGAAGGTTTTTGCAAAGGGTTGGCTATCGTTGAAACCTGGTGCTTCTAGCACTGCCTTCATCGCAGGCGCGCCGCCAACGTCCCACCATTTTTGCTGCACGTCCTTTTGTGCAAACCACTTGATATATTCAAGGGCGGCATCTTTGTTTTCAGAATTTGCTACAACGGAAATACCTTGACCACCAAGCTGTGCAAATTGGCCAGCAGGTCCAGCTGGATTTGAGAAGTAGCCAGATTTTCCAGCGCCCACATTTGGGTCTGCTTCAACGCCTGGCCAAATGAAAGCGAAATTCATCTGCATCGCCACTTGTCCTGATTTGTAAGCATCGATATTTGCAGACATATAGGCATCAGATGCTCCAGGAGGCGTCGTGGTTTCATAAAGTTTTTTATAAAACTCCAAGCCCTTGATTGCCGTTTCTGAATTCACAAAACCTTCCAAGTCATAAGGTTTATCTGGGTTTTGATATTTGAAGCCGTAGTTATAAAGCGCATTGGTTACACCCATGGTGATGCCTTCAGAACCGCGCTCTGTATAGATCGCAGCGCCATAGACGGTCTTACCATCGATTTCGCGTCCTTGGAAAAATTCACCTATCTGCTGAAGCTCTTCTAGATTTGCTGGCACGTCCAAATCACGCCCGTATTTTTCTTTGAATTCAGCTTGAATTTCAGGACGCTCAAACCAATCTTTGCGATAGGTCCAACCAACAACATCGGCGTATGCGGGAAGTGCATAATAGTTAGGCGTATTCTTCGGCCATTCAGCATATCCTGTGACGGTCGCAGGGAGGAAGTCGGCCATATCTATGCCTTCTTTGTCAAAGAACTCATTGAGCTTTACATATTGCCCATTCTCAGCGGCGCCACCAATCCATTGGCTGTCACCGATAAGGAGATCGCAAAGTTTGCCGCCGGAATTTAGTTCATTCAACATGCGGTCTGCAAAGTTTGGCCACGGCACAAACTCAAAACTCATATTGTGACCGGATTGTTTTTCAAATTCTTTGCTGAGTTCCACAAGTGCATTTGCCGGATCCCACGCCGCCCAGCAAAGAGTTAAGTCGGCAGCGCTAGCCTTCGTTGTTACACCCATCATGGACGTGGATGCGAGCAGGCTTACAGCCGCAATTGATTTTAAAAACATCGATTTCATTGTATCCTCCCGTTGGACCACCCATCCTCCAACAGGTGGCCGGAAATGCATTGGCATTCCCGTAAATCTACATTCTCACTCGATCTCGAAATTGGTCCGCTTCACGAGCAAATAAAAGGCGCTTGGCGCAGCTTTGTCTCTGCGCTCCTTACCTCGGACTCTATCTATATTGAGGTACGCACCTCAAATCAAGGAAAAAATGAGGTGCGCACCTCAAAATTCTTGCATTTAGGATAAAAACACGTCAATAAGCAGATCGTGAAATTGCGAAAACGTAAGAAAAACCCAATGAGACCAACGACAAAGGATCTAGCAGAAGCCGCAGGCGTTAGTCTTGCAACGGTCGATCGCGTTTTAAATGATCGTCCGAATGTAAGCAAAAAGGCGAGAACGCGGGTTCATGATGCGATTGACCGCATTGGTTTCGTCCGCAATTTTGCCGCCGTTAGCCTCGCACGCGGACGGCAACACCGATATCGCTTCGTACTCCCTACAGCTGGGGATCAGTACATGAATGAAATTCTTGTTCGTATAGATCAAGCCGCTGACGCTTTGCGGGGTGATGCGGTTGGCATTGATGTTGTGCGCGTTGATACGTCTGATCCTCATCTTCTTGCAAATTACTTAGCATCCATTGAGACCGGCGAAATCTCTGGGCTTGCTGTCATGACGCCAGAGACGCCTCCAGTGCGAGACGCCATTTTACGGTTGCAAGAACGCGGTGGTTATGTTGTCGAATTCCTTTCTGGTCGCAAGGAAAATGTTGATCTAGATTTTGTGGGCATTGATAACTTTGCTGCAGGAGCAACCGCCGCTCGTTTACTTGGTCGCTTTCACCAAGAAAGCACAGGCTCTATTATGGTGATTTCAGAAACCATGCATGGCCTCGACAGCATTCAGCGACGTTTTGGATTTGACAATGTTATTAACGCTAACTTCCCACATCTAAGGTGTCTTCCAACACTTGAAACTTACAATGGTTTAGAGCGGGCAAAGACAATTATTGAAAACCAGTTTCGAACGTACCCTGACATCACAGCAATTTATTGCATGAGTTCTGAAGCACGCCTGCCAATCGAAATTGCGAATAACATTCGTGACTTGTCAGATCTGAATGTGATTGTGCATGAAAGAACGCCGTTCACTGAAAATGCCCTCAAAGTGGGTTCGGTAGATGCTGTTATCGGCCAAAATCCGGGTCACGCCGTTAGAAGCGCTATTCGAGTCTTACGAGCTCTCAGCGAAGGGCGCGATGGCCAGAAAGAACAAGACAAAATCCGCATCGAAATTTTACTTGCTGAAAATCTTTAGATGCTTGACATATTGGCTTAACAGCACCCCATTATTGCCATCAAGTTTTTCAATCGAAGTGGAAGTTCGCCAAGGTTTGATGTGGTTCGCAATGCGTGTTTTACTCGGTCTTCTCTTTCTCTCCATGAGATGTAAGATGAGCGAAAGTCCTCTCTTAGCCCAGACTTAAATCTGAGACATAGGC
>CAZKKW010000107.1:0-8841 GCA_964553335.1 uncultured Hyphomicrobiales bacterium
AAACCCCGCCCTTCAAGCAGCGCGTCTATCTCTGGCATTTTGCCACGAAACGCGACATAGAGTTCAGCGGGATCTTTGCTGCCGCCTGTTGAATAGATATTTTCAAGCAACCGCTTCGCCGTTGCGCTATCAAAGGCGTCGCCGGTTTCTTCAAAGGCTTGGAAAGCGTCTGCGTCCATCACCTCAGACCACATGTACGAATAATAACCAGCCGAATATCCGTCACCCGAAAACACATGAGCAAAATGCGGGGTACGGTGGCGCATGATGATTTCATCTGGCATGCCGATCTTTGCCAAAATGTCTTTTTCAATCTGGCCTACATCCTGCGCCTCTTCCGCGGCCATGGTATGGAGTTCTAAGTCCACAAGCGCGGATGACACATATTCCACCGTTGCAAAACCTTGGTTGAACGTTTCAGCCCCTTTTACCCGTGCAATCAACTCATCAGGCATCGCCTCACCGGTTTTATAATGTACAGCATATTTAGACAGAATATCACTCTCGCCTAACCAATGCTCAAAGAGCTGACTTGGCAACTCAACAAAATCACGGGCAACACTGGTGCCTGCGATCGACGGATAGGTGACGTTCGACAACATACCGTGCAAGGCATGGCCAAATTCGTGGAACAAAGTGCGCGCATCATCAAAAGTAAGCAAAGCCGCTTCACCCTTGGGCGCTTTGGCAAAGTTCATCACATTGACGATGATCGGGCGAATATCGTCTTTCAATTTTTGCTGGCTACGATAGCCGCTCATCCATGCGCCCGAGCGTTTTGATGACCGTGCAAAATAATCTGCCAAGAACACAGCCACATGCTTGCCGTCTTTGTCCATCACCTCAAAAGCACGGACATCATCATGGTAGACAGGCACATCAGTGCGCTCTTTAAACGATAGGCCAAACAAGCGCCCTGCTGTATCAAAAGCTGCCTGAATGATGTTTTCAAGCTGGAGATAGGGTTTAATTTCCGCTTCATCCAAATCATGCTCAGCACTGCGCACTTTCTCAGAATAATAGCGCCAATCCCAAGGCTTAATGTCATGGTTCGCGCCCTCGCTGCTCGCAAGCGCTTTCAGCTTGTCAGCCTCCCGCTTGGCTCTTGCTTTGGCGGGTTCCCAAACTTGCACGAGAAGGTCACGCACAGCATCAGGCGTTTTTGCCATTTGATCATCGAGTTTAAAATCAGCAAACGTATCAAAGCCGAGCAAGTTCGCCCGCTTCTCACGCAAGGTGAGTGTTTCGGCGATGATGGCGCGATTATCATTCTCGTTGTTGTTTTCGCCACGGCTTGACCACGCCTTAAACGCCACTTCGCGCAAATCACGGCGCGATGAAAACTGTAGGAATGGTTCAATCAGCGAGCGTGAAAGCGTGATGACGTGCTTGCCTTCATGGCCGCGCTCATTGGCAGCTGAGGCGGCAGCGGCAACCAAAAAATCTGGCAAACCGTCCAAGTCTTCCTCACGCTCCAAAACCAGCTCATAAGCGCTTTCATCAGCCAGCATGTTTTGTGAAAACGACGTTCCAAGGGTTGCCAACCGCTTGGTAATTTCCGCCATCTGCGCGCGCGCATCTCCTTCAAGGTTTGCGCCTGCACGAACAAAGCGAGAGTGTGTGCGTTCTAAAACACGCAATTGTTCTGGGTTTAGCTCAAGGCGTTCACGCGCTTGAAAAAGCGCATCCACACGCGCAAACAATCCCGCGTTCAACATAATCTTGGAAGAATGCTCTGCAAGCTTCGGCGCCATTTCCCGCTCAATCGCCTGCAAATCAGGATTGGTGTTTGCCCCTGACAAATTAAAGAATGTGCTTGCAACTTTGGACAAGCTTTCACCCGAAAGCTCCATCGCTTCAATCGTGTTTTGAAACGTTGCAGCGTCACCATTGTCAGCAATCGCCACCATCTCCGCTTCATTTTCATTGAGCGCTACATTAAAAGCCTCTCGAAAATGCTCAGCATTGAGTTGGTCAAACGGTGGAAGTTCGAAAGAAGTGTTCCATTTTGCAAGAAGCGGGTTGGTCGCGGTCATTCGGCCTCACTGGGTATCAATATATCTTTCCCACCATATGGGTATTCGCGTGGCTATGAGAAGACCCGCATCTCATAACATTCTCGTTTTATTCCCTCTTTTCACAAAAACGTTTCATTGCAACCACTAAGTCAGATCGTTAGATTGGTTTTGAGAATTAAGAGGGGAATCCAATGAAGAGTTACGACATATTAGTCATCGGCGGCGGCATCAACGGTTGCGGCATTGCACGAGACGCCACAGGACGCGGCTATAAAGTTTGCCTTGCAGAAATGAACGATCTTGCCTCTGGCACCTCCTCATGGTCAACAAAACTCATTCATGGTGGCCTTCGTTATCTCGAATATTATGAATTCCGCTTGGTGCGTGAAGCGTTGATTGAACGCGAAACACTTTGGGCAATGGCACCGCACATCGTGCGACCGTTGCGTTTCATCCTTCCTCACCACAAAGGTCTTCGCCCTGCATGGCTGATTCGTCTTGGCCTTTTCCTTTATGATTATATGGGCGGGCGCAAAAAGCTGCCTGCAACATCCACAGTCAACTTGTTGAAAGACGCCACAGGCAAACCACTCAAGCCGATGTTCTCTAAAGGCTTTGAATATTCAGATTGCTGGGTTGATGATGCACGCCTTGTTGTTTTGAATGCTGTTGATGCAGCTGAAACCGGCGCTGAAATCAAAGTCCGCACTAAAGTTGTTTCTGCCAAGCGGGTGAACGGTGTTTGGCATGCGGAACTTGAAAACACAGAAACAGGTGAGATCGAAACTGTCGAAGCGCGGCTCATCGTCAATGCTGCCGGACCTTGGGTTGATCGCGTTTTGAACAATGCAGTTGGCAAAGAGAACTCGAAAAATGTTCGCATGGTTCAAGGCAGCCATATCATTGTGAACAAGATGTTTGAGCATGATCGTTGCTATATCTTCCAAAACGACGACAACCGCATCATCTTCGCCATTCCTTACGAGCAAGACTACACGCTGATTGGCACCACAGATCGCGACTATAATGAAGACCCGGGCGAGGTGAAAATCACGCAAGAAGAAATCGATTACCTTTGTGATGCGGCCAGCGAATATTTCAAAGTACCGATCACCGAAGCAGATATGGTCTGGAATTATTCCGGCGTGCGCCCACTTTATGATGACGGCGCATCATCCGCCCAAGAAGCAACCCGCGACTACACCTTGAAGCTTGATGAAGGTGAAGAGGGCGAAGCCTCAATGGTCAATATTTTCGGCGGTAAAATTACAACATTCAGGAAGCTTGCCGAAAGCATGATGGACATCGTCGAAGAGCAAATCGGTAAAAAGAAAGCTGAATGGACCAATGGTGCAACCCTGCCAGGGGGGGAATACAAGACCGAAGAAAACAATACGCTGATTGCTAGAATTACGAACGACTATCCCTTCTTAAATCAGAAAATTGCAACCCGCCTCCTCCATACCTATGGTATGCGCACGTTCAAATTCTTGGACGGTGCAACGTCCATTGAAGATATGGGCGAAGATTTTTCAGGCGATACGGATGCAGGCCTTTATGCCCGTGAGATTGACTACCTGATTGACACGGAATGGGTGCGGGATGCTGAAGATGTCTTATGGCGCCGCTCTAAGCTCGGCATCAAGCTCAAAGGCAAAGCCGTGACACAACTACAAACTTATATTGAAAAGAGGCGCGCTCCCCTTTGATCGAGTTAAACCTCAACGGTTATACGGACATACCAAACGGCAAAGTTGCCAATATCGCGACCTACCTTGAAATGGTAGGCCGCCCTGCCCTTCGACCCGTACCAGATACAGGCCTCACCCTTACCGCCATGTCGCAACCTGATCTGGCTCGTTATAAAGCAATTTTCAAAGCCGTTGGCGAAGAGTGGCTCTGGTTCTCGCGTCTTACCATGAGCGATGAAGAGCTTGGCAAGGCCATCAACAATCCGGCCATTGAAATTTTTACCGTGCAAAAAGACGGCGCTGACATTGGGCTTTTAGAAATTGAACTAGGCGACGGCGAGACGATGGAACTAGGGTATTTCGGCCTTGCTGAAAGCGCTGTCGGCACGGGTGCCGGCCGCTTTATGATGGATTACGCAATCCGCCGCGTGTTCGATCATCATGGGGCTAAGCGGTTCTTTGTTCATACCTGTACCATGGATAGCCCGCAAGCTCTCGCTTTCTATATTCGCTCAGGTTTTGTGCCTTACAAACGGGCAATTGAAGTGGCCGACGACCCTCGATTATCAGGCCATATAGCGAGAGATAAAGGGCAACATCACCCCATTATCGGCGATTAACTGAAATCTCAACCTGTACTAAACTTCCAATTTCAACAGCATGATTGTTCAAAAAACAGTGCTGAAAGAAAACAATATTTCCCAATTTGAGCATTCTCTAATCAACAATATCTGCCCCGATTAGGGTGCATTTGGCATAATAGGTCTAGTTAAAGAGGATTTGTAATGCCAGCACCATCAGACTTGAACGCAATAAACGAGTTACTTGCTGACATGACGCTTGCTGAGCGTCTTGCTTGGATCGCTGAAAGCTACGACAAGCCAGTTTACACCACCAGCTTGGCGCGTGAAGGGCAATATATCATCTGGAATCTTGCAACAAAGCAGATCCCGATCGAGATCATTACGTTGCAAACAGGCCGCCTGTTTCCTGAGACGCTTTCCCTCCTACAAATCACAGAAGACCGTTACGGCATTAAGATCAAACAAGTTGAACCGGACACTTCCGCCGTCGACGATTATATTGCTGAACATGGCCGTGATGGCTTTTATCAAAGCCTTGAAGCACGCAAAGCATGTTGCGCGGTTCGCAAAAATAACCCGTTGCAAAAAGAACTTGCCGACGCCGATGCATGGATTACAGGCTTGAACCGCGAACACTCACCAGGTCGCGAGCAAACCAAGCTTGCCGAATGGAGCGAAGCGCATAGCGTGATGAAGTTTAATCCGCTTGCTGATATTTCGCTGAAACAAATCAATGAGGCGATTACTGCCCACGAAATACCAATCAATCCACTTTATGATCGCGGTTACACATCTATTGGTTGCGAACCATGCACGAGAGCTGTAAAACCGGGGGAACATCCCCGCGCCGGTCGATGGTGGTGGGAACAAGGTGTTAGTTCTGAGTGCGGCATTCATACTGAAAAGACCGCAGCCTAATGGCTCATACAATGGCGGCTCCTCAAAACAGTTTCACAAAACAGCCGACAGAGAAATTATCACGCTCAATCCTAAAGGCCGTATCTTGGCGGGTGCTAGGATCAATCGATACCTTTTTACTGTCATTCCTCGTGCTGAAATTTGGCGGCAACCTCCTACCAATTGAGATTGCCGACACCAACACAGGCATAGCAGCAACAGCAGCAACCATTGCCATTGTTGAGGTCATCACCAAAATCTTCATCTACACAGTGCATGAGCGATTATGGACCCGCATTGGATGGGGACAGCAAAACAAAGACGGTGAAGCTCGCGACCAAAAACGCCGCAGCGTTGCCAAAACCGCCACATGGCGCATTACCGCGACACTCGACACCATGCTGCTTGCTTGGATATTCACCGGCAGCCCTGCAGCGGCCGTTACCATCGGTTCTTTGGAAATTGTGACAAAGCTCGTTCTTTATTATCTGCATGAACGGTTTTGGAACAAAATTAAATTCAACAAAGCGGCACAATAGCCTGTGTTCTAAGCCCGACGCCGTTGCACCATTATGGTCGCCGCTGCCATTAAAATCACCGCCGCTGTAAAACACCACAAGCCCGGTTGAGCCGTTGCTTTGGCAAGGCCCGACGTCTTCGTTGCAACAATAATCAACGCCACCACCAAAACATCCATCATCGACCATTTCGATAATGTCGATAAAAACCCAAGCCCCCGCGCTCCGGCAAACAACGATGGGCTAAGGCTTGCAGCGGCTAGATAGAGCAATTTGAGGGCCGGAAACACCACCGAGAAAAACCCAACAATCAACGCCAAAGGCCAAGATTGATCGACCCAAAGCTGATGAATAATTTCAATCAGCGATGCTTCTTTTTCAAAAAAGAACAGCCGCTCAAAAACCATCAAGGGCAAGGTGATCCCCAAATAGAACGTAACTGTGGCCGCCGCGACCAGCAAAAGTTGAACGAAAAACAGTGCTCATTCTCCTAGTTTGTGGAAGCCTTTATGTGCGTGCTCGCGGCGAAAGCGTCAAGTGGGGAAATAGCAGTTTACTAAGCAGACCTTTGTCGGCATCCTTTGAAGCAAGAGACGCCAGAGTTTTTGCCACATCAAACTGGAATTTTGCGATGAGTGAAACAACAAACGAATTCATCAAGATGACAGCGACCCAAGCCGTTGCTCGTCTGCGTTCAAAAGAGGTGTCGCCGCTTGAATTGGTTGAGGCTTCTATTGAACGCATTGAAACGGTGGATACTAAGGTCAACGCCTTGCCCATTCACTGTTTTGAGCAAGCGCGGGCGCAAGCAAAATCACTTGATGTTAAAGCCCATGCACAAAACTCAAAATCACTTTGCGGCCTGCCGATCGCGGTCAAAGACTATAATGACCTTGGTGGCGCTCTAACCACCTATGGCTCCCCGCTCTTTGCAAACAACGTGGCAGAACAGTCTGATGCAACGGTCCGTCAACTAGAAAACAATGGCGCGATTGCGGTTGCTAAATCCAATGTGCCTGAATGGGCAGGTGGGCACACTTTTAACCCCGTCAATGGCACCACATTAAACCCGTGGGATATGCGCAAAAGTGCGGGCGGATCGTCTGGCGGATCAGCTGCCGCCCTTGCCAGTGGATCGGTTTGGCTTGCCACAGGTAATGATCTTGGCGGCAGCCTTCGAACACCCGCAGCCTTTAACGGCATTGTCGGCTTGCGCCCAGGGCCTGGCCGTGTGCCCCGTGGCACCAGATTGCCCGCAATGGATACCCTTTGGGTGGAAGGCCCAATGGCGCGCAATGTGCCCGACTTGGCTTTAATGTTGGACGCGGGCGTTGGGCAACAAATCGATGACCCCTTGTCTTTTGACCATGCTGGCCCGTCCTTCGTGGAAGCCTTACAAAAAGCAGAGCTACCCAAGCGCATTGCGTTTAGTCCTGATCTTGGCATCGTTTCAATGGAAAAAGAAATTGCGCAAATTTGCAGTGGAGCGGGTTCAATTTTTGAAGGCATGGGCGTTGATGTAACCGACGATTGCCTCGATTTCACCGGCGTACTCGAAGCCTTCCAAACGTTGCGCGCCGTTTTGTTTGCCACCTTGATGGAACCAATATTAGCCAAGCACCGCGAACACATTGCGCCTGAAATTATTGGCAATATTGAGCGCGGCCTTAACATCACGCCTACCCAAATTTTCGACGCAGAACGGGTGCGCATCGAGCTTTATAAGAAGGTTATGAAATTCTTCGAAACACACGATTTCCTGATCTGTCCCGCAGCCTCCATCGCGCCCTTCCCCGTTGAACAGCGCTATGTCACCGAAATTGATGGCAAGGTCTGTGAAACATACATCGACTGGTTTTCCATCACCTTCGCGCTCACCATGACAGCCTGCCCAACCATGAGCGTGCCTTGTGGTTTCACCTCAAAAGGCCTACCTGTTGGCGTGCAGATCATGGGCAAGCCGAGAGGCGAAGCCGCTTTATTGGGAGCCGCAAAGCTATTTGAGGAAGCAACGGGTATTTCAAGAAAAGTGCCGATTGACCCTCGAATGGTTGGATAACTGGAACACAAGTGAGTAGGTCCAAAAATGTTGGAATTACGCCGCAAAATTTACAATCAACTCGATCCAAAGGTTTGGACGGGAGACGGCATGTCGCCGCTCAATGCGGGCATCTTGATTGCCGTGTTGATCAGCATTTTCATCGTCATACTCCAATCTGAACCCGTCATCTTCGCCGCCTATACATCCCTCTTTATCGCCCTTAATTGGGTGTTCGCGATCCTTTGTTCCGTTGAATATATCGTGCGCCTTTGGGCTATGGGTGAGGCAGACGACTATCGAGGTTTCACGGGCCGCTTTCGTTATGCGTGTACCTTTGCCAGCGTGTTAGATCTGGTTGCGACGGTATCCATATGGATCGACCTCATCTTCGGCATTCCGGGTGTTTATGGTTTGCTTTGCCGCATGGCGCGTGCACTGCGCGTTTTGACCCTATCGCGAAACAGCAAAGCAGGCGTCGCGCTGCGGTTATTGCTTGTGGCCTGTTATGAAAGAGCGACCGAACTACTCCTCAGCCTCATGTTGACGCTCACAGTGATGACCATCACGGCAACGGCCCTCTTCATTATAGAAGGAGAAGCCCAACCAGAAGCCTTCGGCTCCATCCCACGCGCCATGTGGTGGGCTGTTGCGACACTAACCACGGTCGGCTACGGCGATATCTACCCGATCACGGCCGCCGGCAAATTCTTCGCCAGCATCGCAACCCTCACCTCAATCGCCATCGTCGCCATGCCGACGGGGATTCTAGCGGCCGCGTTTTCCGATGCGTTTCAGAAGATGAAGAAGAATTAGGGGGGTGGCTCGAGGGAAAAACTGTTGAATAGTTACGTCCTTTCGGCATGGTGTATAAATGAAACTCAAGTGGCCAATTTTTATTATTATCTGTGGCGTTGCTCTCAGCGTCTTCGGTTTCCTCTACGACGCATTTTTTGCCGGTATTCCGTTCCAAGACCCATCACCGGAATTGGAAGCAGAATGGCGATTTCATAATATGGTCTCTAATTACATAATCGTTTCTGGGTTGGTTATCCTCATCATTGGGGTTTTGGTGGGCCTCCTATCTCTCGTGAA
>CAZKKW010000108.1:0-8724 GCA_964553335.1 uncultured Hyphomicrobiales bacterium
AATTACCCACATGGTATTGTGGAAAACAGTTGATTCTATGGGGATGACGTTATGAAAAAAAATATATATTTTTTTTCGCCCTCACCCCTCTTTTTAGAACAGAAAAGGTCCGCTAAGACAGGCTTCTGTTTGAAAGGATTGAAGTATGGAAGTGGCGCCTGATTTTGCTCCGGCAAATGACATAAGCGAACCGATGAACTATCGCAGTGCACCGGCCAATATTGAGGTCGAGCAAGCGCTTTTGGGTGCGATCTTGATCAACAATAACGCTTTTGATCGGGTCTCGGACTTTTTGCTTCCTGAACATTTCTACGAACCAATCCACCGGATGATCTTTGAAGAAGCAGCCTCCTTGATCCGTGCTGACCGTGTGGTCAATCCGATGACCATTAAGACCTATCTTCCAGCCGATGAAATGGTGGGCGAGATCACGCTTACCCAATATTTGGCGCGTCTTGCTGCTGAAGCGACCACAATCATCAATGCAGTTGATTATGGTCGTGCGATCCAAGACTTAGCGATTAGACGTTCATTGATTTCCGTTGGCGAAGATGTGGTGAATGTTGCCTATGATGCGCCATCAGAAAAATCTCCGCGCGAACAGATCGAAGATGCAGAGCGTGAACTCTTCGCTTTGGCTGAAACCGGCAACGAATCGCGCGGGTTTGTGAATTTTCAACTTGCCCTCACCCAATCTGTTGAAATGGCCGCTGCCGCCTTCCAGCGTGAAGGGCAGCTATCAGGTTGTTCAACAGGGTTGACCGACCTTGACCGCCGCATGGGTGGCTTGCAATCTTCCGACTTGATCATTCTTGCCGCTCGTCCGGGCATGGGTAAAACCTCGCTTGCAACCAACATCGCCTTTAATGTTGCCGCAGCCTATGAGCCTGAGGTTCAACCTGACGGCACGGTAAAACCTAAAAATGGCGGCATTGTCGGCTTCTTCTCTCTCGAGATGTCAGCAGAACAGCTCGCAACCCGTGTGATTTCAGAACAGGCGGAGGTGTCATCCTCCAAAATCCGCCGTGGTGAAATTACACCCGCAGAATATGACAAGCTGGTTGGCGCCATGCAGGTGATGCAGACGAAGCCGCTGTTCATTGACCAAACAGGTGGTATCTCCATCGCGCAGCTTTCAACCCGTGCGCGCCGTTTGAAACGCCAGCATGGTCTTGACCTTTTGATTGTCGACTATGTGCAGTTGATGGTGGGTAGCTCTAAGAATGCGGGCAACCGTGTTCAGGAGATTACGGAAATCACAACGGGCCTCAAAGCGCTTGCCAAAGAACTGCAAATTCCAATCATCGCCCTTTCCCAACTTTCTCGGGCGGTTGAAAGTCGAGACGACAAACATCCTCAGCTCTCTGACCTTCGCGAATCTGGTTCTATCGAACAAGACGCGGATGTGGTGCTCTTCATCTATCGTGAAGAGTATTACCTCAAAAACAGTGAACCGCCGCAGGATGACCCTGCTTACGCGGACTGGTATACGAAGATGGAGAAGATGCGCGGCATTGCTGAAGTTGTGGTTGCCAAGCAAAGACACGGCCCAACTGGTACGGTACCCCTCTCCTTTACAGGCGAATTCACCCGCTTCTCCGATCTTGCTGATCCATCCCGTATGCCAACAAACTTCGACTAATCAACGGCAACGGGCCGTTTTGGAATGATAACCGGCCATGACGACAACAGATCAAAATCTTATCTCTTCTGGCAAACTGACCATTGATCTGGATGCCTATGCCGACAATTGGCGGTTTTTAAATGAGAAAGCTGCTGATGCCGAATGTGGGGCTATGGTGAAGGCTGATGCTTATGGCATTCAAATTGATAAAGCCGTTGGTGCGCTGGAGGCTGCTGGCTGCAAAACTTTTTTCGTTGCAACGCCCACAGAAGGTGCCGCTGTTCGCGCTCAATCGAAGACTGCAACCATCTATATTCTAAATGGATTGATGGCAGGTGCTGCTGATTTCTATCATCAGCACGATCTCAGACCCGTCCTCAATTCAATGGATGAAATCAACGAATGGACGAACGAGCAAAAGCCCGCCGCGCTTCATATTGATACGGGCATGAACCGTTTGGGATTGCGTGAAGACGAAGCCAAAGAGCTGAGCGAAAATCAAGCGCTCGTCTCAAAGCTCAATCTCTCGCTCATTATGACGCATCTTGCCTGTGGCGATACGCCAAGCTCACTGATGAATGGGTGCCAGCTTTCAAGCTTCATCGACATTTGCAAACTCTATCCCAATGTGCCGCGCTCGCTTTGTAACTCTGGCGGCATTTTTCATGGGCAAGCTTTTCACCTGGAAATGGTTCGCCCAGGCATCGCGCTTTATGGCGGCGCTGGATTGAGTGAGCATGTTGCCAAAAATCCGATGAAGCCTGTTGTAAAAGTAGAAGCCCGCATTTTGCAAATACGCGAACTTTTTGAACATGAAAGTGTTGGCTATGGAGGAGCGGAAGTTGCAACAAGCGACCGTAAAATCGCAACGATTAGCGCAGGTTATGCGGATGGTTACCTGCGTCGTTCTGGTTCTACCAGCAAAGAAAAAGGCGCAAGCGGCTATCTGCATGGCAAACGTGTGCGGCTTATGGGGCGCGTCTCAATGGATTTAATCGCCGTCGATATTACCGATGTGCTTGACGCAAAGCGCGGCGATTATGTGGAACTCTTTGGCCCCAATATTTCTGTGAGCGAAGTCGCAACCCATGCACAGTCGATTGATTATGAGTTATTGACTGGCCTTGGCAAACGTTACACCCGCCACTACGCAAAGCTGGACTAAGACATGGCAAAAATTAAATCTCGCTTTGTTTGCAATAATTGCGGCGCTGTTTCCTCCAGATGGCAGGGCAAGTGTGAAAGCTGCCATGAATGGAACACCATTGAAGAAGACTTGGAAATCGCAGGCATTGGCGGTGGTCCAGGTAAACCTATGCGCAAAGGACGGGTTATCCCCCTCACCAGCCTTGATGGTGAACTGGATAATGCGCCACGTATTCAAACCAAATTATCAGAACTCGACCGCGTAACCGGCGGTGGTTTTGTGCGTGGTTCTGCCCTCTTGCTCGGCGGCGATCCGGGTATCGGCAAATCGACAATTTTATTGCAAGCAGCCAGCGCGCTCGCCAATCAAGGCCATCGGGTCGTTTATATTTCTGGCGAGGAAGCGATTGACCAAGTCCGTCTTCGTGCCCAGCGCCTTGGTCTTGAAAAATCCAATGTTCGCCTTGGTGCTGAAACCAGCGTTGAAGATATACTGGCGACCTTGGAAAACGAAAAAGAAGCTGCCCTCGTCATTATCGATTCCATCCAGACCCTTTGGACTGATCAAGCAGAATCCGCGCCTGGCACAGTGACGCAAGTTCGCTCCTCTTCGCAGGCCATGATCAAATATGCCAAACAATCAGGCGCAACAGTCGTGCTGGTTGGCCATGTGACCAAAGAAGGCCAAATTGCAGGCCCCCGCGTGGTGGAGCATATGGTGGATGCGGTTTTGTATTTTGAAGGCGAAGGAGCACACCAATTCCGCATTCTTCGCGGGGTTAAAAATCGCTTTGGACCAACCGATGAGATCGGCGTCTTTGAGATGACGGGTGCCGGATTGAGCGAAGTGTCCAATCCGTCAGAAATGTTTTTGGGCGAACGCAACGCCTCCGCCCCCGGTGCTGCCGTTTTTGCTGGCATGGAAGGCTCTCGCCCCGTTTTGGTGGAAGTGCAAGCCTTGGTTACGCCATCTCAGCTTGGCACGCCAAGACGCGCCATTGTGGGCTGGGATTCATCCCGCCTTGCTATGGTACTTGCCGT
Source organism: uncultured Hyphomicrobiales bacterium (assembly GCA_964553335.1). GTDB lineage: Bacteria > Pseudomonadota > Alphaproteobacteria > Rhizobiales > JACESI01 > JACESI01. Next base: position 3,812 of record CAZKKW010000108.1, read on the forward strand.
CCTTGATGCCCATTGCGGGGTAAAACTTGGCTCGCACGATGTCTATTTGAACATTGCTGGCGGCTTGAAAATCAATGAACCGGCCGCCGACCTTGCCATCGCCGCCGCCCTCACCTCATCTCTTGCCGGTGTCGCGTTACCAAAAGATGCAGTTTATTTCGGCGAGGTCAGCCTATCAGGTGCCGTGCGCCCTGTGCCGCATGTGAGTTCACGATTAAAGGAATCCGCGAAACTTGGCTTTTCACAAGCCATTTGCCCAACCATGAGTAGCAAAGGCGGGTCCAAAGAAATTGATCGGATAAACGAGATTGAAGACCTATCTGGCTTGATCGCGCAGATATTAGCCTCAAAACCAAGGGAAAACCGCGAAGAATAGGCCATTGTGTTGTGACAAACGTCAAAAATTAAGCTAATTCACCATTTAGGGAAAGACATCTATTCAAAGGTGCCAAAGGTTTGTAAAAGACCCTCAAACTAGAATTTACACAGGGTCTCTGAGCGAGAACAGAAATACGATGAAATTTGCTATCCTTGATATTGCTGTTTTAGTAATTGTCTTTTTATCCGCCATTTTAGCGATGGTGCGGGGTTTTTCTCGCGAAGTTTTATCGGTTGGCTCATGGGCAGCGGCCGCAGCTGCCGCTCTTGTTGTAGCCCGGTGGAAGGAAAACCCTTTCGTGCCGTTCGTTCTCAATTACGTTGAAAACGAAACAATTGCCATGATCGTTACGATTGCCATCGTGTTCTTGGTGGTTTTGATTGTGGTGAGCATCATCACAATGAAGATTTCTGACTTCATCATCGATTCGTCGATTGGTGCCTTAGACCGAACACTAGGCTTCATCTTTGGTGCCGCGCGCGGTATTTTGTTGTTTGTTGTGGCCGTTGGCATGTTCAACTGGTTAGCGCCACAAGAACAGCCTGATTGGATCGCGAACGCAAAATCAAAACCGTTTTTGGATAATGCTGCAAACTCGTTGATTGAATTCCTCCCAACAGATATTGAAGAAATCGTTGAAAAAGGGAAAGAATTCATTCCCGGCAGTGACAACGAGCCTGACACCTCAGATAGCTCAAAATCACCAGATGAAATCGGTCGTGAGATCGACACAAACAACAGTAACTAAAGAGTTAGCCATGACCGCACTGGATGAAGACGACGCATTCCACGAAGAATGCGGGGTATTTGGTATTTTTGGTCACGATGATGCCGCAGCGCTCACGGTGCTTGGCCTTCACGCCCTACAACATCGAGGGCAAGAAGCGTCTGGCATCGTATCGTTTGATGGCAAGCAGTTTTCATCCGAACGCCATGTTGGCCTCGTTGGTGACCGCTTCTCGAAAAAATCAGTCATTGATCGCCTCCCCGGCAACCGTGCCATTGGCCATAACCGCTATGCCACAACAGGCGGTGCAGGCGTGCGCAACATTCAGCCCCTGTTTGCAGAATTTGCAGGCGGCGGGTTTGCTATCGCTCACAATGGTAACTTGACCAATGCCCTCACCTTGCAAAAACAGTTGCAAATGCGTGGCGCTATTTTCCAATCGACATCCGATACAGAAACAATTCTCCACTTGATCGCGACATCCCAAAAGGGACCGCTTGTTGATAGAATTGTTGATGGACTGCGGCAGATTGAAGGGGCTTATTCCCTTGTTGGGATGAGTGAACGCAAGCTCATTGGTTGCCGCGACCCGCTCGGCATTCGCCCTCTAGTGCTGGGTGATTTGGATGGGGCCTATATCCTCGCGTCAGAAACCTGTGCCCTCGATATTATCGGCGCTCAATTCATTCGCGAAATCGAACCAGGTGAGATGGTTGTCATCACAGATGATGGGCTTGAGAGTTTCCGTCCGTTTCAACAAACTGGCAGCCGCTTTTGTATCTTTGAATATGTCTATTTCGCGCGTCCCGATTCTGTCTTCTCAGATCATGCCGTCTATGACGTGCGTAAGAAAATCGGTGCAGAGCTGGCTTTAGAAAGCCCAATTGATGCAGACGTGATTGTGCCAGTTCCAGATTCTGGAACACCCGCCGCAATTGGCTTTGCGCAAGAAGCGGGCATTCCGTTTGATCTTGGCATCATTCGAAATCACTATGTTGGCCGAACCTTTATTGAGCCAAGCGATTCCGTGCGCCACATGGGTGTGCGGTTGAAGCACAATGGCAACAAACAGGTGTTGAAGGGCAAGCGCGTGGTTTTGGTGGATGATTCCATCGTGCGCGGCACGACCTCTGTCAAAATTGTGCAAATGGTGCGTGAGGCTGGTGCGGCAGAAGTTCATATGCGCATTGCAAGCCCGCCAACGCTTTCTTCTTGTTACTACGGTGTTGATACGCCGGAGAAAGGCAAGCTGCTTGCTTCTCGCATGTCGATTGAGGACATGAACACCTATATCAACACGGATAGTTTGGCCTTTTTATCAATTGATGGTCTTTACCGAGCTGTAGGAGAAGCCAAGCGTAACAACGGCTCACCGCAATATTGCGATGCGTGTTTCACGGGCGAATATCCGACACTTCTCACCGACCGCGAAGGTGGTGGCAATGTGCGACAACTATCTTTGCTTTCTGAGGTCAACTAAATGTCAAAAACGCTAGAAGGTAAGATCGCGCTGGTCACAGGCGCATCGCGCGGTATTGGCTATGCGGCAGCTAAAGCATTTGCGGCAGAAGGCGCTCACGTCATCGCTGTTGCCCGCACCGTTGGCGGCCTTGAAGAATTGGACGACGACATCCAAAAAGCAGGTGGCAGCGCCACGCTTGTTCCTCTAGATCTTAAAGATGGTGACGGTATCGACCGGATGGGCAAGTCAATCTATGACCGCTGGGGCAAGCTTGATATTTTGCTTGGCAATGCAGGCGTTTTGGGCGGCATCACCCCGCTTGGCCATATCTCTCCCAAAGAGTTTGATGAAGTGATGACGGTCAATGTAACGGCAAACTGGCGTTTGCTCCGTTCAATGGACCCGTTGCTTAACCAATCAGCGGCTGGTCGTGTCTTGATGATGTCGTCCGGTGCGGCCCGCTCACGTCGCCCGTTTTGGGGTGCTTATTCGATCTCCAAAGCAGCCCTTGAGACTTTGACTGTCACCTATGCGCGTGAGATGGCGCATACCAAGATTAAAACATTGATCATCAACCCCGGCCGCTTGCGCACTGCTATGCGGGCTAAAGCGGTACCGGGTGAAGATCCAGCAACATTGAAAACACCCTACGACCTAGCGCCCGACCTTGTTCGGCTTGCCGGTGATGAGACAAGTGAAAACGGCGTCATGTGGGATTTTCCAAGCCAGCGATTTATCGAAGTTTAGGCGGCAGCCGCTTTCAACAAAACCATCACAAGGCGTTACAAAACACGCGTGATGTGATGGGTTTTTGCCTGCCAAGACACGCTTTTCATTTCATCGCCCATCACGACCCTATTCTCAGCAAATTATATGCATCAAACCGCCGTATTTGCTGCATCAATATGGTCAAATTAGAAACGCAAATTATAAAGATGCAAAACCTCCTCCACTCAAACAAATTAGCTAACTAGCTGATAGCAAACGTGCGTTTTCTTTGTTGCGAAATTCTCAACAATGCCTCCATCCACGGAGGTTAAGAAATGGAATATCTAACGTTTTTAAAAATTATGCATCTGATCGGCCTGACGGCAGGGCTTGGCGGCGCGCTTTATAGTGACTTTCTTATGGTCGTAAATGGCGTGTTGCGGCGGCTTAACAAACAAACACTGACAGAAGTAAAACGGCTCTCCAAATTCGTCACTTATGGTCTTGTTTTATTATGGGTTTCGGGCGCCGCTCTTGCCTATGAGATTTCTCTTACAAACCCAGAATTCCTCACCAATGAAAAATTTTGGGCGAAGGTGATCATTGTTTCTGTTTTAACGCTGAATGGGATTTTCGTGCACTATGTGGTGTTGAACGAAGCAAGGCGATCAATTGGCAAGCGGTTGTTGATTGATTCAAGCATCCCCATGCTTGTGGTCTTAGCCTTGAGTGGATCGGTTTCCTTTATCTCTTGGCTGATCCCTTTCATCTTAGGCAAAGCTCCAGAGTTCAGTTATGTGGTACCGTTAGAGAATATTCTCACGCTTTGGGTGCTCGCGATTGTTGTGGCTTTAGCAGGCGTCTTGGTACTGGTCGCGTTGCAAGATTTATGGGTGCGCCATTTAAAAGACCGATATTTAAAAGGGCAATGGGCCTTGTCATTGTTTTCGATACAAAAGTTTAGTGCTGCAGTTTGATCGGCTGACGGATGGAAAAAACTTAGGTCGCAGTCAACACAATGGCTGCGGCCTTCATCTCTTCAAGGCGGTACGCACGGCGGGCAATTGCGTCCTCATCCGTTCCCCAAAGCTCAATATTCCAGTCTTCATCAAGATGGGCTGCATCCCATGCTTCTTGCATGGTGCGATAACCCGCGCTCACGGCAAGAGCGAGCAGTGTCGACCCCAACAAGGTGGTCATGGAATGAAGGGCTGCAAGTGTGACTGGGTCTTTATAATCGTTGATGGCGCGTTCCATCGCCTGTTTGGTTTCGTCAGGCTGTTCAACATGCATGACACCACCCGCCAATAAAAAGCGGCAAGCGTAGGTTTCTTGTGCCCAATTGATCACGGGATCCCATAAAGCATTTTGGCGGGCAACCAAGCGTTCTGGTTCATCTGCACGGTAACACAGTAAATCTGTACCAGAAAAACGAACGATCTCATCACGCACCAGTTCTTCGGTTGTCGCCACCCCGTCTATTGCAGAGTTTAAAAGGCGCGTGAGCGGCATTTTCTTCGGGTCGATCACCTTTTCCTGCGCGCGCCATTCTTCAGCCAGCACGTTAGCTATGGCTTTCTTGTCAACTTTGACGATGGCACGGGCTGGTGTGCGCACTGGGCGACCATCCAGATGCA
>CAZKKW010000109.1:0-8612 GCA_964553335.1 uncultured Hyphomicrobiales bacterium
AGTGCCTTGCGAATGGTGCTGCGAGAGGCGTCATACATCTCGGAAAGCTCACGCTCGGACGGTAATTGATCACCATTTGCAAACCGACCAGAACCAATTGCTTGCCGAATTTTATCGGCAATAGAGCGAGCGCCTTGTAGGTTTCGGTTTTCCAAATATTCTACATTCATAAAGGTGACGTAGTGCTTTCTCAGTTGAATTCAAGGTGATGTTTTAAAAAGTCCAAATAAAACAACGAATTAGTGGCGTATTGAAAGTTTTGAAACTGACGTATAGTTAGCATTATTGATAAAGTGAATGCCGCAATATTGCAAGTTTGCCTAAAAATTAGGCCGGCTTAACTGTGGATTAAGCGGCAGGGTTCCTCGTGAAAAAAAACAATCCTGAAAACTAGCGTATTTTTCCTATTGTCAAAATTGGTATGGCATTGGTATAGTAATGGTTATTATTGGATCGACGAGGGAGAATTCATAAATGGCGACGGATTTAGAACGGTTTGTTGAGGCAAAGGGCCGCGACGAAAAAGTAAAAGAAGTGCGGGAGATGATCGACAAGCTCGGCATCGAATATCTCTACCTGCAATTCGTGTCTGTTACCGGTAAAATCATGGGTAAGGGTATTCCAGCTGATCACTGGGAAAGTGTAGCGCAGAAGGGTTTCCAGCTCGTCTATGGCGCGACAATGAACTTGTTCCTCAATCGTGCTGGCGAATATATGGGCTATGGTCCAGAAGCTGCTGAATTGGTCGGTATTCCTGAGCCAGAAACATTTATGCAGCTACCATGGGCGCCAAAAATTGGTCGGTTCTATTGTACGCTCTTCCGCAACCGTGAAGAGAAGGACGATCCAGGCGGGTATTTAACCTCCGATAGTCGCGGAAACCTTCGCCGTCTTCATGAGAAGTTCCAAGAAAAGCATGGCACACAACTACGTATCGGTACTGAGCCGGAAATGATGTGGTTGAAGTTTAATGAGGACGGAAAGCCAGAAGATGGTTTTTCCAAACCTTATTGCTATCACATTGACCAGTTCGAAAGCCTTCGTCCTGTCACCATGAAGGTGATGGAATATACCCGTAAAATGGGCCTCGACATGATCCAAGGCGACCACGAGGACGCACCGGGTCAGTTGGAACTCAACTGGATGTTTGACGACGTGCTACGCAATGCGGACCGTTTGACGACATACCGTCAAATTTGTGCGCAAGTGGCACGTGAACATGGCATCTTTGCCTGCTTCATGACCAAGCCATTCATGGGTGTGTCAGCTTCGGGTTGTCACCATAATATGTCGCTTTGGCGTGGTGGTGAGGATCAATTTGTTCGTACGGGCAACGATCCAGACAATCTGCCAGGCATGCGCGACAATTATATGTATGTGAAAGGTGGCGAGAACACATTCATGCCGGATGATGATGACCCACAAATGCCGGGCAAAGAAGGCCTTCGTGCCATCGGCGGCGTTGTCCATCACTTGCAAGCGTTGACTGCGATTGGTTGTTCAACAGTGAACTCATACCGTCGTCTTTGGGACACAGGTTTTTGGGCACCGGTCTTTGCTGATTGGGGTTTCCAAAACCGCACAACGGGTCTGCGCGTTTCTGCACCGGGCCGTTTCGAATATCGCTCCGTTGATTCAATGGTGAACCCATACATCATGGGCTCAACCCTATTGGCTGCTATGGATGATGGTATCGATAATGATCTAGACCCGGGCCCACCAGAAGAGCGTAACATTTACGAGGCGATTAAAGAGGGCAAGGAAGTGAAGAAACTTCCAATGTCTCTCGGTGAAGCATTGGTACACCTTGAGCATAACGAAGTCGTAAGACGCGGTATGCCGGGTGAAATGTATCGCCTCTACAACGAATATAAGTCAGATGAATATGCTCGCTTCATGTCCACAGTGACTGATTGGGATAAAGAAACTTATATGGAATGCCTACCGTAAGCGGTCGGTTTCTTCCAAACAAAATTAGAAGAATTCCGGCAGGTATCATCCTGCCGGCAAACCAATCAACAGGAGAAATGTGCCCATGTGCGGAATAGCAGGGCTGATCCACCGAAAAGGGTCAAGCAATGTTGGTCAGGAAATGACCAACATGCTACAGGCGCTAAAACATCGGGGGCCGGATTCAACCGGTTTCGCGATCTATGGTGAGCCAGAAGACAATACATTCGTAATGCGCTTTAAAGTTGCTGAGCAAGAAGATCTCGACAACTCTTTGAAGATGGGTGACGAGATTGCTGAGCGTAAGGCTGCCGTCGATGAAACCTTGAAGGCGCTTGGCGTTGTTGTCAAAGAATTGGAAGATGCGACTGAATATGCGTTTCGCTATGAAATCCAATATGACGGCGACATGCAAAAAGTGGCTGACCATGTAGAAGATATTGAGGGTGCTGAAATCCTCTCAATCGGTTCTGCATTGGAGCTTATCAAAGACTTGGGCGATGCGACCGTTGTGTCAGACGCTTACGGCCTTGATGACTTTACCGGCACGCACGGTATCGGTCACACACGCATGGCGACTGAATCAGACGTTGATATTCGTTCGGCTCACCCCTATTGGGCATACCCATATAGCGATATTGCCGTGGTTCATAATGGCCAGATCACAAACTACTGGTTGATGCGTCGCCAGCTAGAGCGTGAAGGTCAGCGTTTTGTTTCCAACTGTGATTCAGAGCTTTTGGCGGTCTACACAGCAGTCAACCTTGAAAAAGGTCTGACGCTGGAAGAAAGCCTCAAAAACTCCATCGAAGAGATCGACGGCGTGTTCACTTACCTTGTGACAACCAAAGATCAACTCGGCATGGCAAAAGATTCAATGGCAGCAAAGCCAATGGTTCTTTATGAGAGCGATGAGATGGTGGCACTTGCGTCTGAAGAAGTCGCAATTCGCGCCATTATTCCACACGAAATTGATACTTGGGATCCGTATGATGAGGAGGTTCGCGTATGGCAGGCGTAGACACATCCCACGAGATGGGACTGCACACGGAACCGCTTAAGGGCCGTGATATTAAAACAATGTTCTCTCTGGATAACGAAGGTGGCTATGCCTATGACTTCGCACCAGATGTGGACTTTAACAAACGGGGTTCAGTTGATTGCGAAGGCAAAGAAGCAACTGAAATCAACCTCGAAATTCGTGAGCTAATCAAGTCAGGTCACGGGACTGTTGTGCTTGAAAACCCGGGCGCGAAACACTCGATCATCGTTGGTATTCTGCATCGCATGAATTTCATCGTGAACGGCTCGCTTGGTTACTTTGGCTGCGGTCTTCTTGATGGCCCAAATGTACGCATCTCAGGACGCGTGGGTTGGTCATTCGGTGAAAACATGATGGCTGGTGTTTGTGTTGTTGAGAAAAACGCAGGCTCCACCTTCGGTGCTGCGATCCGTGGTGGCGACCTTGTCTGTAAAGGTTCAGTTGGTTCTCGCACAGGTATCGACCAAAAGGGTGGCACCATCCTTGTGGGCGGTGACACGGGCGCGTTTTCTGGCTTCATGATGCAGCGCGGTCGCATGGTTGTTTGCGGAAACGCAGGCAAAAACCTTGGCGACAGTATGTATGACGGCACCATTTATGTTGGCGGTGAAATCCGCGACCTTGGTGTTGATGCGGTTCCTGCAGAACTCACAGACCTTGATAAAGCGTGGCTGACAAGAAAGCTCACTCAATATGAGATGATGCCGGAAAAGGGTGTCGATCACTTTACAAAGATTGTTGCTGGTAAGCAGCTTTGGTCATACGACAACCTCGAACCATCAGAGAAGAAGCTGGTCCTTTAAGGGCTAAGCATTCATGTTTAGGAGCATATCATGCTAGATAAATCAAAACAGGAAACCGGCTTCTCCAAACTCCAAGAGGAAGAGAAGTATAAGCTGGGCAAAAGCTCGGTTTTCACACCGGAAGTCGTCAACGACATCCACATTAAGTCAGAACTTGGCCGCTATCGTATGCGCGGTTTCTCACTGTTCAAGAAAATTCCACACTGGGATGATCTGACATTCTTGCCGGGCACGTTTACCCGCTTCGTGATCGAAGGATACCGCGAGAAGTGTTTGACAAAAACAGTGATTGGCCCGCGCGCTAAGCGTCCAATCGAATTGGATATTCCAATTTACATCACAGGAATGAGCTTCGGCGCTTTGTCGTTCGAAGCCAAGACGGCGCTCGCACGTGGTGCTACCATGGCAGGTTCTGCAACCTGTTCGGGTGAGGGGGGGATGATCCCGGACGAGCGCCGTTACTCTTCAAAATGGTTCTACCAGTGTATTCAGTCACGCTACGGTTTTAACCCGCACCACCTGCAATTGGCAGATGGCTGTGAGTTCTTCATCGGACAAGGTTGTAAGGTAGGCCTCGGCGGTCACTTGATGGGTCAAAAAGTGACCGACCAAGTGGCAGAGATGCGTTCACTACCAGCCGGTATTGACCAACGCTCACCTGCTCGCCACCCAGATTGGTTGGGTCCAGATGATCTGGCACTCAAAATTCAGGAAATCCGAGAAGCAACAGATTGGCAAATCCCAATTCAGTTGAAGCTCGGTGCAGCACGTGTTTACGACGATGTTCGTATGGCTGCAAAATGTGATCCTGATTCAATCTACATTGATGGCATGGAAGGCGGCACGGGTGCTGGTCCACACTTAGCAACGGAAGAAACCGGTGTTCCAGGTATGGCAGCGATCCGTCAGGCCCGTCGTGCGATTGACGATATTGGCAAGCGTGGCGAGATCACTCTCATTTACGCAGGCGGTATTCGTAACGGTGGTGACGTTGCAAAAGCACTGGCCCTTGGTGCCGATGCAATTGCGATTGGTCACTCAGCCATGATGGCGCTAAACTGCAATAAGGACATCCCTGAAGCAGATTATCCGTCAGAAATGGGTGTGCGTCCTGGTGAATGTTACCACTGCCACACAGGCCGTTGTCCCGTAGGTGTTGCGACACAGGATCCAGAGCTTCGCAAGCGTTTGGACCCAGATGAAGCAGCAGAGCGCGTCTATAACTTCCTTCACACATTGACGATGGAAGCACAGATGATGGCGCGTGCCTGCGGCAAGACCAACATCCACTCACTGGAGCCAGAAGATTTGGGAGCGCTGACAATGGAAGCCTCTGCAATCGCTCAGGTTCCCCTCGCTGGTACTGACTACACCGTTGGTGTTGACGACTACCACCACATTTAAGCCTCACTCGCGCAGCCAGTCATGTGCTGGTTGTGGCGACAGGCAAAAGGAGAGAATAAATGGCTGGAACAAGCTATAAAGGCGCTGAAATTGAAGACGTCGATCACTTCCTCAAAGGTGGTGGTATCGACAGTGAGCGCGAACAAGTTATCGGTCAGCACATTGGCTACCGTTATGACGTGAACTTATTGCCAGACTATGAGCGTCTGACACCTTTCTTGAAAGGTTATATTGAGTTCATGGGCTGGGAAGACCTCAACTGGCTTGAGGATGTTCACATGGGTTATGACGATGGCAAAGCGGCGGTTTTTGACCGCAACATCAATGGCTGGGTGGCGATCCCTGAAAGCATGGATTTGCCAGACAATCAACAAGACCGTGACATGATCGCTCGTGAACTTCTTATCAAGTTTCAAATGTCACCAGATCATCCTATGGTGCAGTTGAACAAAGCTTATAAGAAGTTTTAAACGACGCGGATTTTACGGAACTGGGAAAGCCCGCTATTTGAATGGCGGGCTTTTCTTTTGCCAATTGGGCGATAAAACTAGATAACAATCAGGAATGTACAATTGAACGATCACCGTATCATTGATGGCCGCGCTGTTCAGCAAAAATTACTTGGAGAGATCGCGGCGTTTGTCGAAAATCTAACGCAAGAAAAGCCAATTGGCCGTCTTGTCTCTGTCAGTATTGGCGATGTAGCTGAGGTGGATGTTTATATCCGCAATCAGGAGCGGGCAGCTAGCAAAGTTGGTATTCCGTTTGAGCGGTGCGCGTGGCCGGCTGAAATAACACAAGCAGAGGCCAAGGCGCAATTGGTGGCCATGAATGATGATCCAAATGTGCTCGGCGTCATCTTGCAGCGCCCTGTGCCTGACACGATCAACCTTCGAACCTTACAATCAGCAATCCACCCCTTGAAAGATATTGAGGGCATGAACCCTGCGTCCATCGGTAATATCGTTTATAATGATGTGGCGATGGCACCTTGTACGGCGGCTGCCGCGGTTGAGCTTATCCGTGAGACGGGCCTTGATATGAAGGGCTTGGAAATCGTTATGGTGGGCCATTCCGAGATCGTCGGCAAACCTGCCGCTATGATGCTCATGGCAGAAGGCGCAACAGTGACTGTATGTCATCACATGACCCGATCCGTTGCCATGCATTCACGTCGCGCTGATGTTGTGGTTGTGGCTGTGGGCAAGGCGCATTTGATCGGGGCGGATATGGTGAAACCCGGTGCTGCGGTTATTGATATCGGGATCAATCAAATCACAGACGATGATGGAAAGACACGCATTGTTGGCGATGTTGATACTGAGGCCGTTAAAGAAATTGCAAGCTGGATCACCCCTGTGCCCGGTGGCGTTGGCCCTGTCACTGTTGCGATCTTAATGCGCAATGCGGCACGCTCATGGGAGCGACAGCTTGAAATGGGCTGGGTTTAGCCTTGCTGGATTGATTGCGCCTGTTTAATCTCCAAGGCGTGATAGACGATGTAGGCGAATGACCGTATGAGCGAAAGTCTTCCATTCCTAAATCTCACAGACCCAAGCTTCTCTACAAAAGGGTCTGAGATCAAAAGCGCGCGGGATGATAACTGGTGTGCTGAAACGCCGTTTGGTTTGGCTGTGCTTCGCTATCGTGAGGTTGGCCTTCTGTTGCGTGACAAACGGCTTCGGCAGGGAAGTTATGCGTGGCCTGATAAGAATAAGTTAGAGGGTAGCTTTGCAGAATTTTGGAAACGCTCGATTATTTCCCGCGAGGGCAAGGACCATCGTGTGTTGCGAGACCTTGCCATACCTTCGTTATCAGAAGATTTTATTGATAGTTTAATCCCGCAATTTGACGCGGCAGCCGATACCCTCGCTAATGCTCTGCGCGGGCGTTCGACATGCGAGTTTATGGAAGACTTTTCGATACCTTTTGCAGGGCAAGCGATTTGTATTTTGTTGGGCCTGCCGCTTAATCAATGGTCGCAAATTTCACATGATGCATCCGATCTCGGTCTTGCTATGGGTATCAACTGTCTTGACCATCAAGCGACCTTCAACGCAGCGTGTGACCGCCTAACAGCCTTATCGCATGAGTTGATCGCGCGGGCGAGGGCGGGGGATGATCAAGTGAGTTACATCGCACGGCTTGTTCGTCGGTATGAAGAAATGGGGCTTAAAGACGAGCAAGCGCTTGTTGATTTGATCGTGATGTCAATCTTTGGTGGTGTCGATACAACCCGCTCTCAGCTCGGTTTTGCAATGGCCCTGTTCACTGAGCACAAAGACCAATGGCAGGCGCTTTGTGCAGACCCTGACTTATGTCCGCAAGCGATTGAAGAAATTATCCGCGCATGGCCCACCACCACATGGGCTTCTAGAGAAGCGGTTGAGGATTTCGCGTTTCAAGGCGTTGAGATCAAGAGTGGCACCACACTCCACATGCTGGTTCATTCCTCAGCAAGAGATCCGCAAATTTGTGAGGAGCCGACGTTCAACATCCTCGCACCCCGCAAACGTCATTTCGGATTTGGCGGTGGGGCGCATCACTGTATCGGGCATTATGTCGCCCGCACGGATATGGCAAGCGCCTTGCGGGCTTTGGGGCGTGTCTTGGATGACTTTGATGTTGGGGCCGCGCACTATCTGCCAGATAGTGGCAACACCAGCCCCATCAGCCTGCCTCTCACTTATCGCGTGCGTTAGGCGTTATTTTTTCAGCATTGTGACCGCCTCATCCCAATCTGGCTGGAAGCCGACAATGACGATGTCATCGCCAATGTTTGGGTTGAAGACGCGGTTGTGCCAAAGGGTCGCGCTGTGGGCTGCTTCTTCTTCTTTCAAGATGCGAACGTGGCAAGGAATTTTGTAGCTCTGGGTGAATTGCTGGAAAGACAACAAGCATTTGCCTTCAACCAATAGCTGTTCAACCAGCGCTGAGTCTTTTGCAAACAGTGCGGTCAACTCATCTGAAAACTCAATTGCGCGCTGATAGTGCGTTGCTTGCAAATAGGTCAGCGCCTTTTTGTAGACATCCTGCGGGTCATTGTGTTTTTGCACCTGAAATTTGAGAAAGTCGGTGCTTTCTTCAGGGTTCTCTTTCACCATCAATACGATAACGCCTGCGGACAATTGTTTGCCCTCGCCATCATAAACTGCTGGACGCATACCTTGGCTAGGGCGACCGCCATCTTCGCGCAATGCGATCTGACGAATGCGGCTTTGCCACGTTAAAAAGTGGTGGGAATAGTCGTGTGGTTGCAAGGTTTTCTCACTTAGCATGATGATGGTATTTCTCGTAGTTTAGCGCGGAAAAAAGGGCCGCCAAGTGGCGACCCTTCACTTTGTTCGCTTTGTTAAGCGATTAGTCTTTGTTGACCTTGGATTCGTGTGAGTGGCCAACTAAAAGCGCTACAA
>CAZKKW010000110.1:0-8404 GCA_964553335.1 uncultured Hyphomicrobiales bacterium
TCCTATATGGAGTAGTTAGGCAGCATCACCAACGGCATCTTCTTCAGCGCCATCTGGATCATTCTCAGTCTCTCTATCGACTTTTTCTTTTTTAGGAGCTTTGGCAATCAGCCCGCCTATAACGGCGGCGGCAATCATGGCACCGATGGCCACAAGATGGCCGTGCCCTGCGACTTCAGCCACATGACCAATATGTGCAAGTGCCGGAAGCGGCGCGCACAAAATTACACAAGTTAAAGGGAGTAGACGTTTCATTCGTTCCTCTCAGTGCTTGATTTTGTCCCCTGTTTGGGTCAACAGCCTCAAGCATCCGTTCCAGCCACACGTTTTGTGTGGCACTGATTGGTTTTATTGTAGATGAGGTCTAGCGTGTTATTTCGCTCATTGCGACAAAATTCGACGCGTATTTATTGCTTTTTGAAAAACGTCGAAATGACTAACCGCGCGGTGCAGGAAGAGCTGCTTTTTGCAAAACACTTGCTTGTTGTTTGATTTTTTTCGCTTCATGGCGCGCTTTAGCAGCCTGAAAGCGTTGCTCCCGCGCCTCTTTGCGAAACTTGCCTTGTTTCACCCAGGAAACGAGACCACCAATTAAGACACCAGCGGCAAGACAGCCAAAAATCAACCAATAAATTGGCAAAGTGATTTCCAGCCAAGGTTCGGTTTTACTGAAAGGATCAAGAGATAAGTTGATTTCCTGACGATTAGCCACAGACAGAGCAATCAAGATAATCGCAACAGGTGCGAAGATGACAAACTGGAATAAACGTTTCATTTCAACTCCCAACGAAAAAATTATGACTGCAGCGCATCATAAAGGTGACTCGCTCCAACCGCAATCAATCAAACAATGATTGATAAATTTGTTCCAAATCAGGCTTGTGGGTGATCAGGGTTCATGCGCTCGCGCATTTCCTTGCCTGTTTTAAAGAATGGACTGGATTTTTCTTCCACTTTCACTTGTTCACCCGTGCGTGGATTGCGTCCAACCCGTGCTGGACGATGCTTAACAGAAAACGCCCCAAAACCGCGCAATTCAACGCGATCACCACGCGCCATAGCATCCGAAATTTCATCCAAGATTGAATTAACAATCGCCTCCACATCACGATGATAAAGGTGCGGGTTTTGATCCGCCAATTTCTGCACCAATTCAGATTTTATCATTTTAACTAATCTCCCCAATTCGAACGCAAATATTATTCCGCTCTATTAATATCAACCTGCCAAACAGACAACATGCCGTCAATATGCCCCAAACGCGATGTTTCAAGCGTTTTTCCAGGCAATTCAGCCAATTCCTGAAGCCCAAACGATGACAGTGCACCCTCCCAAAGCGCACTTGTCAATGGAAAATCTTTTTTCGGTTTTTTCAGTGACCATGTCACTACTTTCAAACCTTTATCGACTTTCTTCTCATCGATCAGCCATTGCTTCGCTGTATCTTCATTGCCAAGCCCATCAATCAATTTTCGATCAAGCGCTTGTTTTCCAGTAAAGACAGAACCATCAAGCAGCCCTTCGCTATCACTGGCAGAAAGATTGCGACGTTCTTTTACCAAATCAGCAAACCACTGATAGGTATCAATCAACATGCTTTCCAACATATCGCGAGCAGCCTGCGGCGTTTCATTAAACGGCGATGGCTCAGCTTTCAAAGGCGATGATTTTATCTCTTCAACGCTCACGCCAAGCTTATCCAATAGGCCAGTCGCATTTGGATACTGCATGACAACACCAATGGAACCGACGATAGAAGTGCGCGGGGCAACGATATGGTCGCTTGCGACCGCGATCATGTAACCAGCAGATGCTGCAAGGCCGCCAATGCTCGTAACTGTCGGTTTTTCCTTAGCAATGGCACGCACAGCATTGTGCAATGCTTCACCACCAACGGTCGTACCACCAGGGGAATTAATCGAGATAATGACGCCTTTGACATTTTTGTCTTTGCGCAACTTCTCAAGGCGTTCCAGCGCATAACGACTATTGGCGATAAATCCAGTAATGGGAACCCGTGCAATATGCGGTTTTTGATTGTCAAACGATGATCCTGTCGCAATAGCCACGGCACTCAACAGCGCAACAATTGCAATACCGACCGCCACGAATGTTACCACCCGCCATAGCGTCAGCTTGCGCCGCATTCTACGGCGATCAAGAATTTGTTCTTGTGTAGCACTCATATACTTCCCTCTGGACAATTTAGTGTGCACTATGACGCATTTGTCAAGCACATGAACATGAAAAAAGCCATTGTTTTCAAAATGAAAGCCCTTAATCTGACGACAACACCACGAAATAACCTCAGACTGGAAGAACAATGAAACCCGTCATTCCATTCCTATCAGACAACTCGAACAGCGCAATCGATAAATGGATTGATCATTTGGCAAGCGCGATGCCTGAGGAAACCATCAAACGGATTGAAGACCTTACTCCCGAAGAACGACTAAATGTAGATGTCGCCATTGTTGCAAACCCAGATCCTGAAGACCTCAATACATTGTCAAATCTAAAGTGGGTCCAGTCCCTTTGGGCAGGCGTTGAAAAGATGATGGAGCAATTTTCAAACGCACCATTTGAAATCGTCCGCCTTGAGGACCCTGAAATGGCAAAAGCCATGGCAGAAGCCGTCCTTGCATGGACGCTTTACCTGCATCGCGACATGCCAAAATACGCGAAGCAACAGCGCGGGAGCAAATGGATTGAGCACGACTTCGGGTTGGCCGGCGGCAAACATATTGGATTTTTGGGGCTTGGAAATTTAGGACTTGAAGCGGCCAACGCTTTGATAAAACAAAACTTTACAGTTTCTGGCTGGAGCCGATCGGAAAAATCAATTGATGGGATAACAACTTATTCTGGCGAGGGTGGCCTCACAACCATGCTTGGTAAAATCGACATTTTAGTCTGCCTCATTCCATTAACCGATCAAACGCGTGGCCTCATTAATGCAAAGCGATTGGCTGCGATGAAACCGGGCGCAAACCTTATTAATTTTGCCCGTGGTCCAATTATCAATGATGATGATTTGTTAGCAGCACTTGATAGCGGTCATATCGACCATGCTGTTCTAGATGTTTTCGATGTGGAACCCTTACCCGAAACATCACCTTTCTGGCAACACCCATCTGTAACGGTTTTGCCGCATATTTCCGGCCCTACAAACCGCCTAACAGCGTCCAAGACAGCAGCGCTCAATATTGCTGCATATCGCGAGAATGGTACGATCCCTAAATCTGCAAATAAAGCGCGTGGATATTAAAGTTTAGGCTTTAGGCTTTTACAGCGAAAAAGCTCGAAATTACTTTTGTGATAAAGACGCTAATGCTGCCCGGTTTTATGTGAGATTTACTGACGATCAACATGGCCGTTCCCCTTCTAACTATCTATCTCAAGAGGAGCGATGCCCCTCTCTCTGATGCGATAATCACATAGTCAGGCTGGCTCGACGCTGAATTGCCCATTCATATCCCATTCAGCGTTTAGCGGCATAAAAAAGCCCGGTTGAAACCAACCGGGCTTTCTAAAATTTGTATCGAAAAAGGCTTATTCGTCGTCTTGGCCTTTAAGGGCAGCACCAAGAATATCGCCAAGTGAAGCACCAGAATCGGTTGAACCGTACTGTTTAACTGCTTCTTTTTCTTCAGCAATTTCAAGCGCTTTGATTGAAATGCTAACTTTGCGTGTTTTCTTGTCGAAGTTCGTGATGCGTGCATCAACTTTCTCACCAACAGAGAAACGATCAGGACGCTGACCATCGCGGTCACGCGAAAGATCGGCACGGCGAATGAAGCCAGTAAGATCAGTTTCAGCAATCTTAACGTCAAGACCGCCGTCCTTCACTTCAATGATTTCACACGTCACAACAGCATTCTTACGAATGTCGCCTGATTCAGCAGCTTCAGCAAATTTGTCGCCTGTAAGCTGCTTCACGCCGAGTGAGATGCGTTCTTTTTCGATATCAACATCAAGCACAACAGCTTTCACCATGTCGCCTTTGTTGAAATCTTCGATCGCTTCTTCACCAGCACGTTCCCAATCAAGGTCAGACAAGTGAACCATGCCGTCGACATCGCCGTCGAGACCAATGAAGAGACCAAATTCAGTCTTGTTCTTCACTTCGCCTTCAACTTCTTTGCCCACTGGGAATTGCTGTGCAAAATCTTCCCAAGGGTTGGAAAGTGTCTGCTTAAGACCAAGTGAGATCCGACGCTTAGACTGATCTACTTCAAGAACCATCACGTCTACTTCTTGTGAAGTAGAAACGATTTTACCTGGGTGAACGTTTTTCTTTGTCCAAGACATTTCTGAAACGTGGATCAAGCCTTCAATGCCTGGTTCCAATTCAACGAATGCACCGTAGTCTGTGATGTTTGTCACGCGACCTGAGAATTTCGCTTCCAGTGGGTATTTCGCTTCAATGCCATCCCAAGGATCGCTTTGTAGCTGTTTCATGCCCAATGAGATGCGGTGTGTATCTTGGTTGATGCGAACGATTTGTACTTTTACTGCTTCGCCAATGTTCAACACCTCTGAAGGGTGGTTGATACGACGCCATGCAATATCTGTTACGTGCAACAAGCCGTCGATGCCGCCAAGGTCCACGAACGCACCGTAATCGGTGATGTTCTTGACCACGCCTTCGATAACCTGACCTTCGGCCAAGTTTTGAACCAGCTCTGAACGCTGTTCTGCGCGTGTTTCTTCCAAAACTGAACGACGTGAAACAACGATGTTGCCGCGACGCTTGTCCATTTTCAAAATCAAGAAAGGCTGCGGTGTGTTCATCAATGGGGCAACGTCACGGATTGGACGGATGTCCACTTGTGAGCGTGGCAAGAACGCAATCGCGCCATCAAGGTCAACTGTAAAGCCACCTTTGACTGAGTTGAAGATTTGGCCAGTTACTTTTTCTTGTGCGTTAAACGCAACTTCAAGCTTGACCCAGCTTTCTTCACGACGGGCTTTTTCACGAGAAAGCACCGCTTCGCCAAGCGCGTTTTCGATACGCTCAACATAGACTTCCACCGTATCGCCGACTTTCAAATCGCCGTCGCGGTACATGGAACCAAATTCTTTTACTGGAATGCGGCCTTCTGTTTTAAGACCAACGTCAACAACGGCAAGGTCTTTTTCAAAGGCTACGATTTGACCACGTAGGACACTGCCTTCTAGCGGCAGTTCAGTTGCCATAGATGCTTCAAAGAGGCTGGCAAAATCCTCAGTGGATGGGTTCATTTCACTCAATTCAATTCTCCTAGGAAGACCAATAGACCGGACACGAGCCGACAATAATAAGCATCAAATCTGGGTATGGGTCTTAAGCGCAGGCGCGGTTTGTGTTTCGGTTTGAACGATCTCTCAGCAAGCCATCGCACCCAATTTTGGGCTTTGATTGCCAAGCTCTAACGAGCTGCCTGCGAACATGGCCAAGAGGCGTTCGGGTTTATGTTTCATAAAGCTTGCTGAAAGACGGGTAGATCACACTTATTTAGCGTGAGCGTTCGACAATATCACAAGCTGTCTGGAACGCCGTTTCTATATCCATTTTTGACGTATCAATCAAGTCCGCATCTCCAGAAGCGATAAGGGGTGCTTCTGCTCGGCGCTGATCACGCTCATCACGGCGCTTGATATCACTTAAAATCGTGTCAAAGGCAACGTCATCGCCCCTGCCCAAAGCTTCCTTGTAGCGGCGCTCTGCCCGCACTTCAGCGGTGGCCGTGATAAACAGTTTCACATTCGCGTTTGGGCAGATCACGGTTGCTATATCGCGACCATCCAAAACCGCACCCGGCTCTTGGTTTGCGAAAGCGCGTTGTGCTTCTAACAAGGCCTGACGAACGGCTGGCATCGCCGCCACGCGGGACGCCGCATCACCAACCCCATGGGCAGATAGTACTTCACGATCAAGCGATGATAATGCCAGTGCGCGCGCTTCTTCTTCTGCAATAGCTTCATCATCCAGGGGCTTACCCGCGTCAATAAGAGCTGCAGCTGTGCCGCGATAAAGCAGGCCCGTATCAAGATGCTGGAAACCGTAACGCTCCGCCAATTTTCTGGCGAGTGTCCCCTTACCTGAAGCGGCAGGCCCATCAATCGCAATTACAAATGGCATTCGTCTCTCTTCCAAATCACCCAGTGACTAACTCAAGTCCCCGCCCAAACCATTCATCAATCCAACAAACGTCGGGAAGCTGGTCGCGATATGGGTTGTGTCATCAACGCTGACAGGTGCTTTTGCAGCAAGCCCCATCACCAAAAACGACATGGCGATGCGGTGATCCATATGAACCAAAACCGAGCCGCCGCCTTCAACATGGCCATCACCCCCTGTGACCGTCAGCCAATCTTCACCTTCTTCAACACTCACACCATTGGCTTTCAAGCCCTCAGCGGTTGCAGAAAGACGATCACATTCTTTGACGCGCAATTCTTCAAGGCCCAGCATTTTCGTCGTACCGCTGGCAAAAGCTGCCGCAATAGAAAGCACGGGATATTCATCAATCATAGACGGCGCACGTTCTGCTGGTACAGTGATGCCGGTGAGCTTTGCATAACGCACCCTCACCTCACCCACGGTCTCACCGCCATTTTCACGCTCGTTCAAAACTTCAATATCAGCGCCCATTTCCTTCAAGCACGTCAACAAGCCGGTGCGGGTCTTATTAAGCAGAACATTTTCAACCGTCACATCAGAACCCGGTGTAATCGCAGCCGCGATAATTGGAAACGCTGATGAGGATGGATCAGCTGGCACATCGATATTTTGCGGCTTTAATTCAGGCTGCCCAACAAGACGAATGGTCCGCACGCCCTCTTCATCCGTTTCAACCGTCAAATCTGCCCCAAACCCTTGCAGCATTCTTTCTGTATGGTCGCGTGTCATCACGGGTTCAATAACCGTGGTAACACCGGGTGAGCCAAGACCTGCCAGCAAAACCGCAGATTTCACCTGTGCAGATGCCATCGGCACGCGATACTCAATTGGTAAAACCATATCAGGCCCCGTAATCGTCACCGGAAGGCGATCCCCTTCAGCAGCCGATACTTGAACACCCATTTCGCGAAGCGGGTTTAAAATTCGCCCCATTGGACGCGATGTCAACGACGCATCACCAATAAAGGTGCAACTGATCGAACTGCCAGAAACAAGCCCCATACAAAGCCGTGACCCTGTTCCAGCATTACCGAAATCGAGTGGTTCAGCAGGTTCCAACAAACCACCCACACCAGAGACAGACCAAATGCCATCATCGTGCTTTACAATAGTTGCCCCAAGCGCACGCATCGCATTTGCTGTTGCGATCACATCATCAGCCTCTAACAGGCCTTTGATCTGCGTCTTACCAATGGCAATAGCACCAAACATTAAGGAGCGATGAGAGATCGATTTATCACCAGGCACACGCACGGACCCTGTCAGACCATTTTGAACCGGCTTTGAGGTCATCGGTGTGAGGGGATGAGGAGCAAGGGAATGGGATGTCAAATTATCGCTCGCAGACACAGCTAAATCCGCCTCATTTACGGCAGCATTGTTTTCGGTATTCATAATATCAAGCTTGGATTGCGTTTGTGAGAAAGTCTGTAGCACGCCCAAAAAGCCGCGTCACCCTACTTGATGACAAGATAAGACACATTTGATGCGATTATTTTGCAAAGATTGGGCGCTTTTAACCACAACAACGCCTGTTCTATGCAATTTGACTTTGACAGCCGCGCCTTGGCGGTTTAACAAGCCTGAAATTCCAAGAACCCTATTAAGTTTGTGAGGTCCATCGTGGCTAATCCAGAAGCTGGTACAAAGCGCGTTTGCCCAGAGAGCGGCAAAAAATTCTACGATCTAAACAAAGACCCGATAGTTTCGCCGTATACTGGTGAATCTTATCCTCTCTCATTCTTTGAAGCTGAAAAAGCTGAAAGCGTGAAGCAGGCAGCGAAAGAAAAACCTGCAGACAAATCAAAAGAAGATGATGATGACGACGATGACGAGCTAGAAGATGGCGGCGCAGAAATCGTATCACTCGAAGAAGCCGATGCAGAAGCAGCTGGCGACGGTTCAGAAATTCCAAGTCTTGATGGTGACGACGAAGATGATGAAATCACCATTGAAGATGACGACAATACCTTCCTTGAGACAGACGATGATGACAACGACGACGTCAGCGATCTCATCGTGGATACAGAAGACGGCGACAAAGACACTTAAGTAGCCACAATCTGCTTGATTTTACCCGCAAGCAGAAATAAGACGATGAAAGGCGGTCTCAACCGCCTTTTTCCCAAGCGCGACACACACAAAAGTCAGCGCATCGGTCGGGGCCTTAGCTCAGCTGGGAGAGCGCTTCGCTGGCAGCGAAGAGGTCAGGGGTTCGATTCCCCTAGGCTCCACCAA
>CAZKKW010000111.1:0-8301 GCA_964553335.1 uncultured Hyphomicrobiales bacterium
GCGCTTTACCGTATCATGCGAGCAGAAACCAAACTCAACAAATTCGGCGGCCACAAAATCGCGCTCACCTCGCCAGATATTCAGACTATGTGTGGTGTTGATCAACCGGCGTACGGCGGACTTTTTGACGACAATATTTTTCACACAGGCCATGAACCTATTGTTGCCGATTATATTCGTGTCGGCTTTGAATTCGAAGTGGCATTCGAACTGGGCGAAGATGTGCCGCTTGATCAGGCCCCTTTTTCCCGTGAGACCATCGCCCCTTTCGTGAAATCTGCCATGCCTGCCCTTGAAATGATCGACGACCGAGACGCCGATTACGCAGATCTTGATGCCAAATCCATTTTAGCAGACCGCTGTTGGAATGGCGGCATCGTGCTCGGCAAACCTGTCTATGATTGGCAATCGCTCGATATTGGCAATCTTAAGAGCCATGTTGAATGGAACGGTGAAACAGTGGATCACGGCAACACGGGCAATGCGCTCGGCCATCCGTTGGAAGGTCTTGCATGGATTGCGAACCATCTCGCAAAACGTGGTGGCGCATTGACCAAAGGCCAAGTTGTTATGACAGGCAGCGCACTTAAAACTCTGTTTCCTAAAGCCGGAGACAAATGCATCTATAAGATCGAAGGACTTGGCGAAGTGGTAGCCACGGGGCGTTAAAACCCCGCGAGCGAAAGCCCCGCGCCACAAACAACCATTACGCCTAACACTGTCAATACGGACCATTTAAGCCGCAGCAGCAACACGGCACTGATGAGGGCAAGAAGAACCACGCGCCAATCCAGTGTGGCAAATTCAGGCACCCAAATTTCAAACGCCGCCCATTGCAGTTGTTGAACATCCGCAAAGAAGACATGCAACGCAAACCAGATGCTGAGATTTAAAATCACCCCCACCACCGCCGCTGTAATGCCAGCAAGCGCACCCTTTAATCGTGGTTGGTCTGATATCCATTCCACATAAGGCGCGAAGGTAAAAATCCATAAAAAGCACGGCGCGAAAGTCATCCATAACGTGATGAAGGCCGCAATGAAGGCAAGGCCATAGCCACCCTTACTGAAACCTGCGAGGAAGCCGACGAATTCCGTCACCAAAATCAATGGGCCGGGCGTGGTTTCTGCAAGGCCAAGCCCATCCATCATTTGCCCCGCTTCAAGCCAGCCAAACCCCTGCACCACATCTTGCGCCATATAAGCAAGAACCGCATAAGCCCCACCAAAGGTGACGACTGCGAGTTTTGAAAAGAACAAGCCAATCTCGGTCAGCACATGATCAGGCAAGACCAGCCAAAGGGCCGCAAGTGGTGCGAGCCAGATGAAGAGCCAGATTGCGGCCGTCTTTACTGTTCCCGCAAAGGATTGCCCCAATGCAACAGGGGTAGAGGTCACACTCGCCTTATCAATCATCACGGCGCCATAAGCTGCCGCAAGAAGAATGATCAGTGGAAAGGACAGATTGAGGCTAAACAGTGCGATGAAGGCAAGGCCTGCGATCACCCAATAATCAAGCCGTTTAAGCGCGCGCTTTGAAACTTTGATCAAAGCTTCAATAACAATCACTACAACGGCTGCTTTGATCCCTAAGAAGATAGCATCCACGAGGGGAAGAGTACCGAAGCCTGCATAAAGACTGGCAAGCAATAAAATAACAAGGGCGCCTGGAAGCACAAAAAGCAGACCAGCAAGCAAGCCACCCAACACGCCCTTAATGCGCCATCCGGCATAGGTCGCAAGCTGCATCGCTTCTGGCCCCGGTAACAACATGCAAAACGACAAAGCGCTTAAATATTGCTGCTCTGAAAGCCATCGTTTTTCTTCAACCACAACCTTATGCATCAAGGCGATTTGTCCAGCAGGCCCCCCAAAAGACAACACGCCAATTTTACCAAACGCACGAAACAAATCGCGGAAGCTTTGATCATTTGGCGTTGTGTCGGTCATATTGAGATGCAAATTCGTCAGGTGGTTAGCCGAGGGATTTTATGCGTCATATCTTTTACCCCCTAAATATGTCAAAGGAACAACACACGAGAAACCCTTGCGCGCACTCCACCCTTACACTCATTTTCAACACAACACAGTTTGCTCAGCGCAAAAACCTGTTATAGCGAGAGCGTTGAATCACGGAGAAACCTCATGCCAAATTTTGCCGCTAACCTTTCTTGGCTTTTCACAGAGCTTGATTTTCTGGATCGCTTTAAAGCCGCGAAAGAGGCCGGTTTCAATGCGGTTGAGTGTCTCTCCCCTTATGAGCATCACCGCTTCGATATTGCTGCGAAATTGAAAGAGCACGATTTGCAACAAGTGCTGTTTAATATGGCGCTTGGTGACTGGGACAAGGGCGAACGCGGCATTGCTATTTTGCCAGAACGACGTGAAGATTTTAAAGAGAGCCTTGCCATGGCAATGGCTTATGCTGACACGTTAGATTGCAAAAAGATACACTGCATGGCAGGTATCATTCCCGATGAGTGCGATCTGTTTGAGCTTGAAGCAACCTACGTTTCAAACCTCAGATATGCTGCAGAAGAAGCCGCAAGTGCTGGCATTACACTGTTGATTGAGCCCATCAATTCCATCGATGTGCCCGGTTATTATCTAAATTACACCGAACAGGCATCAAGCGTCATTGAGAAGGTGGGTGCTGACAATCTGGCGATCCAGTTTGATGTCTATCACGTTCAAAAAACACAGGGCGACATCGCCAACACATTTAAAACCTATCAAAACCAAATCGGCCACATCCAAATAGCCGATAACCCAGGCCGCAATGAGCCAGGCAGCGGTGAAATCAATTTCGATTTCCTGTTTCAGTACTTTGATGAGCTTGGGTATAACGGTCACATCAGCGCTGAGTACACACCGAAAACAACAACACAAGCGGGCCTTGATTGGTTCAATAAAAAACAAATCGCATAATTAATTAGGCAAACTGCCTGCCGCTGCAAATTTGTTACAAATTGAAAATCATGTGTTTGTTGAATTGTAGAACCGTGAAAGCCGCTTTATGCTTTGGTAAATAGCACGATGGGGCGATTACAATGTTTGAAAAAATCTTAGAACTATTCAGCAACGTTTCCTCGGAGCCGGAAGCTGAAGCTGCGCATTTTGACGCGACCGATCCGCGCCTCTCTGTTGCCGCCCTTTTAACCCACGTCATGGTTGTTGATGGCTTTATTGATCCTGCGGAACGGGAAACTTTGACCAAAATCCTCAAAGCAGAATACGGCCTTGAAGAAAGCGAAATGACTGCACTGATCAATGAGGCAATGGCGGCGGATAAAGCCTCTGTCGATTTTTATAATTTTACAAGCCTGATCAAACGCCAACTTGGCCGCGACGATCTTTTGAATATTGTCGAAATGATGTGGCAAATTGTTTTGGCCGATGGCGTCTTGCATGAAATCGAAGACAGTGTGGTTTGGCGCATTGCAGAGCTGCTTGGTGTTGAGACGCGCGAACGCATTCGGTTGAGACAAAAAGTCGAAGCGAAGCTGGCGACGCAATAGAACACTCAAAGAGCTTTATGCAAAACAAAATCCTCATCATCGTCCATCAAGAACAATCCACACCGGGTCGCGTTGGAATGTTATTGGAAGAACGCGGCTACGAATTGGATATAAGGCGCCCGCGCTTTGGTGACCCGTTGCCTGAAACGATGGATGAACATAAAGCCGCAATCATCTTTGGCGGCCCTATGAGCGCCAATGATCCTGATGACTTCCTCAAAAAAGAAATCGACTGGTGTTCTGTGCCCCTGAACGAGCGAGCGCCGTTTTTGGGGATTTGCCTTGGTGCACAAATGATCTCAAAAAATCTCGGCGGCACCGTTTATGGTCACCATGAGGGGAAAGCAGAAATTGGCTTTTATCCCGTTATCGATGAACGGCCAGCCAACCACAACCAAGTCATGCCAACAGCTCCTAGCCACTTCTTTCAATGGCACGCAGAAGGATTTGACCTACCGCGCGGGGCACAACAGCTGATGTCCGGTAAAATGTTCGAAAACCAAGCTTTTCAATTGGATGATGCAATCTTCGGCATTCAATTTCATCCAGAACTGACACTCGCCATGCACTATCGTTGGCTGATCGGCGGCGCAGAACGCATGACAATGCCTGGCACCATGCCTCGACATCAGCATTTAGAAGGGCGATTGCTCTATGATAAGCCAATAAAACGGTGGCTCAATCAGTTCTTAGACAATTGGCTGGCTGCTGATCCGCGATAAATGAGAAATTTTTCAAAAAAATTCGTCCATAAATTCGCAATTTCAACGCCCAGTCTCTCAATTTGCAAAACATCCGTTTCTTTTTGAAACACAAAGGTAAACAGCAAGGAAAAACAATCTATATCTAGTGTTATGAAATATAAGGGCCCAATATATAGCGCTCGCACTTGTTCAGAACTTAGAAACCACAATAGGTCATATTGTCCGAGCTGAATGTCAGGTATATGCGTCTTTCGGCAAAGTATTTGAGTACGCGGGCAAATGGAAGCTGCAAGGGCTGCCATTTGCCCGTTTCTCGTTTGGGGACACGTTCACCATCATCTAACGCCAAACTTGCTTTTTTAGCGCGAGCTTACTATGTCGATTGAGGACAAACCTTATAGATAGAGTAGCCTTACGCATGATTGCAGTCTTTGCCACGATCGATTTCATCTTTGATATTATCTGGTTCTTGATTATCGCCAGCGCGATTTTCTCATGGCTCTATGCGTTCAACATCATCAATACGAGCAATCAGTTCATTTCGACGATTGGTCGTTTCTTATACCAAGTCACTGAACCGCTGCTGCGCCCGATCCGTCGCTTCGTTCCGCCAATTGGTGGCATGGATTTGTCGCCGATCATCTTGTTGGTGATCTTGTTCTTCCTACAAACATTCATCGCAACGTCAATTAGACCGGCCGTTCTCGGCTACTAGCTCTGATCAGACCGCGCCAGATATTTAGTAAAAATGGCTGCGTGAAAGTCGTAATCTGACACAGATAAACTTGACAGAAGTGCTCTTATGAAATCAACCTAGCCGGCGCAAATGCCCGCGTAGATTTTTGAGAGGAAATCATGTCAAAAGATCCGTTATTACAACCATTTCAGCTCAAACATTTGACGCTGAAAAACCGGATCATGATTACATCGCATGAACCCGCTTACCCTGAAGATGGCATGCCAAAAGAACGCTATACAGCCTACCATGCAGAGCGGGCTAAGGCAGGCATTGCGCTTACCATGACCGCAGGCTCTGCCGCCGTTTCAAAAGACAGCCCACCAGTTTTTAATAATATTCTGGCCTATAAAGATGAAGTTGTGCCGTGGGTCAAACAACTCACAGATGCTTGCCATGAACATGATTGCGCGGTGATGATCCAGCTCACCCATCTTGGGCGACGCACAAGCTGGAACAAAGGCAATTGGCTGCCATCCGTCTCTTCCACCAAACACCGCGAACCCGCCCATCGCGCTTTCCCCAAGCTGATAGAAGATTGGGACATTGAACGCATTATTGCTGATTTTGCAGATGCGGCTGAACGCATGAAAGCGGGTGGCATGGACGGCGTTGAATTTGAAGTCTACGGACATCTGCTTGATCAATTCAGATCACCGCTAACCAATGATCTAAGCGGCCCCTATGGTGCTGATACACTGGAAAATAGATCGCGGTTTGTTAATGACGTCATTGCCGCTTGCCGAAAACGTGTTGGCGACGAATTCCTATTGGGTATTCGCTTCACCGCCGATGAAGTGCATAAAGGCGGCACGACGGCCGCAGAGGGACTTGAATTTGCCAAAATGGTAGCTGATCGCGGACATGTTGATTTCTTCAACATCATTCGCGGGCGTATTCATACCGATGCGGCCCTCACCGACGTTATCCCGATACAAGGCGCAAAGAGTGCCGCTCACCTTGATTTTGCAGGCAGCATCAAACAACAAACCGGCATGCCAACCTTCCACGCAGCCCGCATTCCAGATGTGGCAACCGCACGCCATGCGATAGAAAGCGGCCTGCTTGATATGGTCGGCATGACGCGAGCGCATATTGCTGACCCTCATATCGTCGAGAAAATTCGCAACAAACGCGAAGATGATATTCGCCCCTGCGTCGGTGCGACCTATTGTCTGGACCGAATTTATCAAGCTGGTGAAGCTCTATGTTTGCACAATGCGGCAACAGGCAGAGAACTCTCCATGCCGCATAAAATCCCACCAAGCAACACACGCAAAAAATTTGTGATTGTCGGTGCTGGGCCCGGCGGATTGGAAGCCGCCCGTGTTGCTGCAGAACGTGGGCACGAGGTAACCGTTTTTGAAGCACAACCAAATGCTGGCGGCCAAATACGGCTCACCGCACAATCAGCAAGACGCAAAGAAATGATCGGCATCATCGACTGGCGCATGGCACAATGTGAAGCGAAGGGCGTGGTGTTTCATTTCAACAAATGGGCAGAAGCCGATGACGTGACCGCGTTAAACCCCGATGTGGTCATCATCGCCACGGGTGGCCTTCCCAATCTTGAACTTCATGAAAAGGGCAAGGAAGAAACCGATGTTATCTCCACATGGGATCTCATCTCTGGAGACGTAAAACCCGCTGACCATGTGCTAATTTATGATGAGAGTGGTGATCATCCAGCCATGCAAGCAGCAGAGGTTGCCGCTTTTGCCGGATCAAAGGTTGAAGTCATGACCCCCGACCGTATTTTTGCCCCCGATATTATGGCGATGAACCTCACCCCTTATATGCGCTCGCTACAAGACAAAGATGTCACTTTCACTGTCACCCGTCGCCTGCTCGGTGTTGTGAAGGACGGCAACAAAGTAACCGCAACCATCGGCACAGATTATAGCGATCACTCTTATGAAGCGACCTATGATCAAGTGGTGGTGAATTACGGTACCATGCCATTGGATGAGCTCTATCATGAGCTGCGCCCGCAAAGCAGCAATGAAGGTGCTGTGGACTATAATGCCCTCATCACAGCGAACAAACAGACAGTTGTCCGCAATGAACAAGGCAGCTTCCAACTTTTCCGCATCGGTGATGCCGTCAGTGCTCGAAATACCCACGCCGCCATTTATGATGCGCTAAGGTTGGTGAAGGATTTGTAGCGGCCCGACTTTATCCCAAACCCTTAGTCCAAGACAAAAATATTTCTGCGGCCTTCTCCCAGTGTTTTGACATCATCACATTGTGTGACGCTCCGTCGATAATATGACACTCTGCATCATAGTGTTTAGCCATGGACATTTGAGAGACTGGCGTAAACAATTTATCCTTTTCCCCGCCGATCACACAAACAGGCGGGTGAGCTTGGGCACGCTTGGGTAAATCCAAAAACAACATATCCAGAAAACCAAGATAAGTTTCGTCGCCCAGTTTGCTTGCAAAAGCATGGCCCATAGACGGCTCAACGTCCTCATCCAAAAACAAAGCCACCGCCTCATTAGGGTCGCTCACCAATGGATAGAGAGACATCGTCATATTCGCTTTTAAAAAGTTCAACGGGCTGGATTTTATCGTCCGCAGCGTTGCATCCCAAACGCCAAAATGCGGTACACTCGCCAGCAAACCAACACCCGACAGGTGGTTTGTTCGGGCCATCAAATGCTGGCAGATAAAACCACCCATCGAGTGACCGATAACGATTGGTGGCTGTTCAAATCCCTCAACCACACTGACAACGTCATCCACATAATCCGAAATTCTATTCCACCGCATCGCCTTTTGCGCTGGACTTTTGCCGTGACCTCGCAAATCAATCGCGCAGATTTCAAAGCCATTGGCGGCAAAATAATCGAGAAAATTATCCTGCCAACACCAAGCCCCATGCCACGCACCATGAACCAGCAAAACGGGAGGTCGTATTACATCACCCGCACTGGTGTCACCGCGAATTATATTAAGTTGAGACTCCATTATGCCTCAACGAAATATCATCGACGCCTTAATGTCAACGAACACGAAAAGACCGAGAAACCGAAAAAGCCACACCCAGTGCGGATGCGGCTTTTCAAAATTAGCAACGATGTAAAACGGCGCGAATTACTTAACGCGTGTAATCGCCTCTTCAATCATCTCACGCGCCTTTGCCGCATCACCCCAACCTTGAATTTTGACCCATTTGTCACTTTCAAGATCTTTATAGTGCTCAAAGAAATGGCTGATTTGCTTCATGGTGATGTCTGGCAAATCTTTTACTTCCAAAATCTCATCATAACGACGTGTCAGCTTTGATGTTGGCACCGCGATGATTTTCTCATCCATGCCCGCTTCATCTTCCATGGTCA
>CAZKKW010000112.1:0-8235 GCA_964553335.1 uncultured Hyphomicrobiales bacterium
ATTCGGCAGGGTTTGAACAAGCAAATTATTTGGCATGGCGAGCGCGGCGAACAAACCGATATTGCGATTGTCTATCTGCATGGGTTTTCGGCGTCACTCGCTGAAGTGCGTCCGGTTCCGGATCTTGCAGCTAAAGCACTTGGGGCAAACCTTTATTATACAAGATTGAAAGGGCACGGGCGCACGGCGGCGGCGATGGCTGAGGCCAATGCTGATGATTGGTTGAATGACACAGCCGAAGCGCTTGCCATTGGTGCACGACTTGGCAAGAAGGTAATTGTGGTTTCGACTTCGACAGGTGGTTCACTGGCAGCTTACCTTCATGCGCATAAGAGCGAATGGGGAGATATGATTGCAGGCCACGTGATGATTTCACCCAATTTCGGCCTAGCAGACCCAACCAGTGCCTTGTTGAGTTTCCCGTTTGCGCGGCAATTTGTGCCCCTGATCCTCGGTGATATGCGGGGGAGCGCTTCTTCTAACCAGCTGGTTCAACATACATGGACGATACCCCATGCAACGTCGGCTTTGATGCCGCTTGCTCGTATCACTGATGAAGCAAATGAAGCGCCGCTTGAAAATATTGACGGGCCAATCCTTGTTTTTCGTTCATTGAAGGACAAAACCGTAAGCCCGAAGACGACATCTGCCGCGATAAAACGAATGGGCGGAACGGTTGAGGAACGACTGATTGACCAATCAAGCCACCGTAACCACCATGTGCTTGCGGGAGATGCTTTAAGCCCGCGTACAAACGAGCTTGTGACAGATGCAATCATTGAATGGGCAAAACGCCTTAAATAGTGCGAGAGTGGACTATCCAATCGTCTGTTTTGGTTCTATGGAAAATTGGTCAGATACCGTTTTCGTGCTACATGGAAACTTGCCCGCGAAACGGATGCCTTTCGCTTGGCTTATAGAGAAATTTTGGGAGACATGGTCCGATGAAAATGACCACTGAAGAGGCCTTTGTTAAAGTCCTGCAAATGCATGGTATTGAACACGCTTTCGGGATTATTGGCTCTGCTATGATGCCGATCTCCGATCTGTTCCCAAAAGCTGGCATTAAGTTCTGGGATTGTGCCCATGAAACCAATGCGGGCATGATGGCAGATGGTTACACCCGCGCCTCTGGCAAAATGTCGATGATGATCGCGCAAAATGGTCCAGGCATCACCAATTTCGTGACACCAGTAAAGACTGCATACTGGAACCACACGCCGCTTTTACTCGTGACACCACAGGCTGCCAACAAGACAATCGGGCAGGGTGGTTTCCAAGAAATCGAACAAATGAAATTGTTCGAAGACATGGTTTGCTATCAAGAGGAAGTGCGTGATCCTTCTCGCATGGCCGAAGTGCTCAACCGTGTGATTGAAAAAGCATTCCGTGGTTGTGCTCCAGCTCAAATTAATGTGCCACGGGATTTTTGGACACAGGTGATTGATATTGAGCTTCCACAAATCGTGCGTCTTGAACTTCCAAGCGGCGGTTTGACTGCGATCCAGCAAGCGGCTGACCTTTTATCAGAAGCAGAATTCCCCGTCATCTTGAACGGTGCTGGTGTTGTGATCGGTGGCGCTATCCCTGAATCTGCCAAATTGGCTGAAAAGTTGTCTGCCCCTGTTTGCTGCGGCTATCAGCACAATGACGCCTTCCCAGGCAGTCACCCGCTATCCGTCGGCCCTCTCGGCTACAACGGCTCTAAGGCTGCGATGGAATTGATTGCGAAAGCCGATGTGGTGCTTTGTCTTGGGACACGCCTCAATCCATTTTCGACCTTACCAGGTTACGGCATCGACTATTGGCCGAAAGATGCGAAAATCATTCAAGTGGATATCAACTCAGACCGCATTGGCCTGACGAAGAAGGTAACGGTTGGTATTCAGGGTGACGCTAAAATGGTCGCCGAACAATTGCTTGAAAAACTATCACCAAGTGCAGGTGATAAAGGCCGCGCAGAACGCGAAGCTTTGGTTCACCAAACAAAATCCGCATGGCTTCAACTTCTGTCCTCAATGGACCATGAAGACGATGACCCAGGCACTGACTGGAACGAACGCG
Organism: uncultured Hyphomicrobiales bacterium; assembly: GCA_964553335.1. Taxonomy (GTDB): domain Bacteria; phylum Pseudomonadota; class Alphaproteobacteria; order Rhizobiales; family JACESI01; genus JACESI01. Next base: position 2,065 of record CAZKKW010000112.1, read on the forward strand.
CGCGTAATCGCGAGCCAGACCGTATGTCGCCGCGTATGGCATGGCGTGCGATACAAGCAGCGCTTCCAAAAGAAGCGATCATTTCGTCTGACATTGGCAACAATTGCGCGATTGGTAATGCCTACCCAACCTTTGAAGAGGGCCGTAAATATTTGGCACCGGGTCTGTTTGGTCCCTGTGGCTATGGCCTTCCATCAATTTGCGGTGCAAAAATTGGCCGTGAAGATGTGCCGGTGGTTGGTTTTGCAGGTGACGGTGCCTTCGGTATCTCCATGAACGAGATGACGGCTGTTGGCCGTAACGATTGGCCACCGATCACGATGGTGATTTTCCGCAACTACCAATGGGGTGCGGAAAAGCGCAACACGACTTTGTGGTTTGAAGATAACTTCGTCGGTACAGAACTGAACCTCGGTGTTGAATACGCGAAAGTGGCGGATGCTTGTGGCCTTAAAGGCGTGCAAGTGCGCTCAATGTCCGCGCTGACAGATGCGATCAACGAAGCGGTTGAAGCGCAAATGAAAGATGGTGTTACCACATTCATTGAATGCGTGTTGAACCAAGAGCTTGGTGAGCCATTCCGTCGTGATGCCATGAAGAAACCTGTTTCTGTGGCGGGTATTGATCCTGCAGATATGCGCCCACAGGCTGGCGCGTAAGACGGATGTCTTCGGTTCTCGAAACAATCAAGGCGGCGGCTCGAAAAGACCGCCGTCATGTGGTTTTGGCGGAGGGCGAAGACGCCCGTATTTTAGAAGGTGGCGCAAGAGCGCAGGCTGAAGGCCTCGCTTCTATTACTTTCCTCGGAGATGAAGCGAAAATTTCTGCGGCCCTTTCTGCTTCAGGCTATACAGCCGATGATTTCAAGATCATTGATCCAACAACAATAGACGTTAGCGCCTATGCAGCGCTCTATCATGATTTGCGTATGCACAAGGGAGTGAGCGAAGCAGATGCTGAGATTGCAATCCGCGACCCGCTCAATTATGCGGCGATGATGGTGCGAAATGGTGATGCGGATGGCACTGTTGCTGGTGCTGTCGCGACAACTGCCGATACGGTGAGGGCTGCCTTTCAAGTGATCGGTAAAGCAGAAGGCGCGCGGACGGTATCTAGTGTGTTCTTGATGATTTGCGAAGAGGGGCACTTCCAGAAGAGGGGCACCTATCTGTTTGGGGATTGCGCTTTGATGGTGGACCCGTCCGCCCAAGAGCTCGCCGATATCGCGATTGCATCGGCGAAGTCTTGCCGCCAGTTTTTGAATGCTGAGCCACGGGTTGCCATGTTGAGCTTTTCAACATCTGGCAGTGCACGCCATGAGCGTGTGGACAAAGTGAAAGAGGCCGCCCAAATCGTTCGCCAGACGGCACCAGAATTGATCATCTCAGATGATATACAATTCGACAGTGCCTTTATGCCGTCTGTGGCCGCATCAAAAGCAAAAGGAAGTGCCATTCAAGGTGATGCGAATGTTTTTATATTCCCAAGCTTAGAAGCCGGTAATATTGGTTATAAAATAGCGCAACGCATTGGCGGCGCTAAGGCTGTTGGCCCATTTTTGCAGGGCCTTTCAAAGCCCGCGAATGACCTTTCTCGAGGCTGCTCTGCACAGGATGTTTATGATTTAATTGCGGTGACGGTTGTTCAAAGCCAATCTAAGCAATAGATGCTGAGGTAGCGGCAGCCTTCTCAGTTGCATGTGATGCTTGGCGAGCTGATTCAGCGATCTCTAGAATGCTATCAGCAATAGTTTCAACACCTTGAGACGCCTGCAACATGTTTGCCGAGATCTCATTTGTCACTTCTTGTTGTTGATCAACAGCTGTCGCGATTGTCATTGAAATGTCACTGATGTGAGTGATTGTTTCTGTAATGGTTTCAATCGCACTCACAGCATTTTTTGTGCTGTCTTGGACACTTGTGATTTGCGAGCTGATTTCGTCGGTTGCTTTTGATGTTTGTGTTGCAAGTGTCTTTACCTCAGAAGCAACAACCGCAAAGCCACGCCCAGATTCACCAGCACGTGCGGCTTCAATTGTAGCGTTAAGGGCCAGCAAGTTTGTTTTTTCTGCGATGCTATTAATAAGCTCAACAACTTCGCCAATTTGATTGCCCGCGTCTGCGAGGCTTGAGACGATCTTGTTTGTCGATTTTGCTTGCTCAACAGCACTTGAAGAAATGTTCAGTGCTGATTTGGCTTGATTTGAAATTTCTCCAACTGAGGCGGAGAGCTCTTCGGTGCCCGTTGCGACAGATTGAACATTTTGCGATGCCTGACTTGAGGCAGCGGAGGCGGAGTTCGCTTGAGAGTTTGTGGTGTTCACAGCATTAGAAATACTGTCCAATTCGCTATTAATTTTCACCTGTGCTTCACGCAATCGTACCCGATTTTCCACTTGTTCAGTAATGTCAATCGCGTATTTTACGACCTTTTGAAGTCTGCCCGATGGGTCGAAAATTGGATTGTAGGAAGCTTGGATCCAGACGGTGTCTCCAGCCTTTGAACGTCGTTTAAACTCTCCAGCTTGGTATTGCCCACTATTGAGAGCGGACCAGAATTTTTCATATTCTTTTTGGTCTGTCTCATTTTCAATGATGAATTTGCGATGATGCTTGCCCACAATTTCATCGAGCCTATACCCTGTTGCACCCAGAAATTTTTCGTTTGCAGTTTGTACAATGCCTTCTGGGGTGAATTCGATGACAGCCTGAGAGCGGTTGATCGCCTTTATTTGTCCTTCGCAATCCGTTGAACGCATTTTTTGCTCTGTGATATCAGTTGCGAATTTGATAATGCCAAAAACTTTGCCGTTCGCACCAATGAGCGGATTGTAACTTGCCTGAATCCAAATTTCTTTACCGTCCTTTGTTAGGCGGCAAAAATCACTTGATTTGAATTCTCCATCGCGCAAGCTTTCCCAGAACTTTTGGTAATCTTGGTGATTGCGTTCATTTTCGCGTACAAACATTTTATGGTGTTTGCCGACGATTTCAGATTTTTCGTAACCTAAGGCAGCAAGGAAATTCTCGTTGGCATCAATGATGGTGCCGTCCGTTTTAAACTCAATAATTGCTTGTGAGCGGTTGAGTGCAGAGAATTTTGCATCTGAGGTCTTGTTTTTACTAAACATAGAAAGGGCCACCTTTTTCACGAATTTGTGATCCCAATTATGGGCATTAAGTCTTAGCGGTTTGTTAAGTGAAACACCCAAAATTTACGCATATGTTTTTTACTCATTTTAAATTTTTACCTTTCGTAGCTCCCATTCAGTTAGTTTCAATGTTTTATGCCGCCAATTGAAATTTTAGACGTAAATTTTGAAATTTTTACGGATTTCGGCGTCTGTGACTGGGTCGATTAAGCGCATAGATTTTGCCTCATCCAAAATTGTGTTCACTTTGTTTGTTGCCGCTTGAATAAGGTCCGGTTTGCCGACTTCTGCCCATTCTTTCGGACTGGTTCGATCTGCAATTGTTGGGTAGACATATTCAGTCTGCATTTTAGAAAGCGTTTCGGTATGGGCGAGGTAGTGACCTGGTCCGTCGAGGCAGACTTGTTTCATGGTTTCAATGCTAACGCTGTCTTCGGTCACTTCGACACCGCGTACACAGCGCATGACTTGGCCAAGCATATCATCGCCGAGAACCAATGACTCCAAGCAGAAGCCGAGGAGTGATGCATGCATGCCGACTGATTCATAGACCATGTTAAGGCCTGAAAGACCTGCCATGGTGTTGGAGATGGCTTGTTCCCAACCGGCTTGCATGTCTGGCATTTTGGCATCTGATATACCGGCGGCAGCACCGCCACAAAGGCCATAATATTGATGCATCTGGGCGCAGGCGGCTGTTAGGAGAGCTTGTTCGCCAGAGCCACCAGACATAGAGCCTGAGCGTAAATCTGCAACAAAGGGCCATGTGCCAAAGACGGCAGGAAAGCCCGGTTGAATTGCGTTGACATAAACAAGCCCTGCCAAACATTCTGCGACCGCTTGAACAACGGTTGCAGCAAGCGGAGCAGGGGCTGTTGCGCCTGCTTGTCCGGCAGAAAGCAAGAGCATAGGCATTCCAGCGCGGATGCATTTTTCCATTGTTTCGCAACTCTCTGTTGCGAACTTCATAGGGGGCACGACAAAGCAATTAGAGTTTGAAACAAACGGACGCTCGCGCCATTTGTCTTCACCGCCTGCAATTGTGTGCAGAAGATCCATGCAGCCTTCAACATGTGACGGATCGGAGAAGCTTGTACCAACGTGTTTTTTGGTGCCTGCACAACAACCGTAAAGCGTGTTGATATCCATCTCATAGTTATCTTCAATATCGCGGCACACCATTGGGCGTTGCAGGAAATGGATATTGTCGAGCGCCTCAACAAGCTGAGCAGCGTTTAGGAGGTCTTTCGACGTGCTATCACGGTAGGCATTGCCTTCCACATCTACAATGTTCACGGCTGCCCCAGCGGTGCCGAAATGAACACGGCTTCCTGACAGATCAAGATCATGTTTTGGATCGCGCGCATGCAGCACCACGTCGCGCTTTGTAAGGGCGAGCATGTCTTCTACCAATGAGCGTGGAAAGCGGATGCGACCATCATCACCGTAAATTGCACCGACAGCGACCATGGCATCAATGCCAGATTGCGGGGCATCTGCAAGGCCGATGGTCTCTAACGCATCAAGCGCTGCCTCATTGATGCGGCTCATGCCTTCATCTGTGAGGGGTTTATAAGTGCCGCCCGTCATGCCTGGTCTGATTGGGCGTACATTATCTGGAAGTGCTGCTGCCCGCGCTGCCATGCGTGCGGTGCGACCGCCTGAACGTCTTGATTCTCTCGCCATTGTTTCCTCCCAGAAATCTTAAGCTATATTCTTACACTTTCACCCGCTCCGATTTTGGATCATAAAGCGGTTTCATTGATGCTGTTGCCTTTACCCGTGTACCGGCTATTTCAATCTCGTATTGAGACGACAAGATTTGTTCGATTGTTTCCCCTTTGCATGGGACATACCCCATGCCGATCGCGCTACCCAGATGATGACCGTAGTTGCCTGAGGTAACGTACGAGACGATTTCGCCGTCGCGCACGATAGGCTCGTTGTGGAAGAGCAGGGGTTCTGGATCGTCCAGCATGAACTGCACAAGTCGCATTTCTAAGCCTTCTTCCTTTTTGCGAAGGACAGCATCACGGCCAATGAAACTTGGTTTCGTGGTTTTAGCTGCAAAGCCAAGACCCGCCTCAATCACATGGTCTTCGCCTGTGATATCGTGGCCAAAGTGACGGTAGCCTTTTTCAATGCGGCAACTGTCCATCATGTGCATGCCGCAAAGCTTCATGTTGTGGGTTCGACCTGCTTCACGCAGGGTTTCATAAGCATGGGCTGCCATGTCAGCCGAGACGTAAATCTCCCAACCAAGCTCACCCACATAAGTGACACGATGCGCACGGGCAAGGCCCATGCCAAGCTCAATCTCTTTGGCTTGCCCAAATGGATGGTTTTGATTGGTCCAATCATGATGGGGGGCTGCAATCTCTAGCACCTTGCGGGCGTTTGGCCCCATGACGGCCAGAACACCTTCACCCGATGTAACATCCACAATGATAACGTTATGGTCGCCCTTATGGCGGTTCAACCAATATAGCTCTCGCTGCACCGTGGCGGCTGGTGTGACGATGATGTATGCGGTGTCAGAAAGGCGCGTGACGGTAACATCTGCTTCAACGCCGCCCATCTCATTTAGGAATTGCGTGTAGACAATCTTACCCGTTTCAACTGCAACATCATTGCCGCAGACATGATTGAGATATTTTTCTGCGTCTGGCCCTTCGATGCGGATTTTGCCGAAAGAACTCATGTCATACATGCCAACGTTGGTGCGCACAGCCATGTGTTCGTCGCGATTATTGTCAAACCAGTTTTGGCGCTTCCATGAATATTCGTATTCTGGCTTTTGCCCTTCGTTGGCAAACCAGTTGGCGCGCTCCCAGCCAGCCACCTCGCCAAAGACTGCGCCTTCATCTTTCAAATAGTGATAGAAGGGCGAACGGCGCACACCACGGGCGGTTGCCATTTGGCGATAGGGGAAGTGATCGGCATATAAAAGGCCGAGCGTTTCTTTTGAGCGTTCGAAAAGATAGGTCTTGTTACCTTGGAAGGGTTGCATCCGGCGAAT
>CAZKKW010000113.1:0-8230 GCA_964553335.1 uncultured Hyphomicrobiales bacterium
ATGTAAGATGAGCGAAAGTCCTCTCTTAGCCCAGACTTAAATCTGAGACATAGGCGCTGACGTCAGACAAACAGTCCCAATGAATCGCAAGCGGCTGATATTATTCAATAAGTTTCTGATTTTACTCTATGATAAAGCGGAGCGAAAATATAAATTACCATAATTATTTATTGATGGCCTGCCATTTAATCATAAATTTGAATAGGTGCGGCTATGTTTGACCTGCTTTGAAAGGTTCCCACGTGCGGATCACGGATCATATCAAGCTTGCTGATTGGGAACTGTCTGAACAGTTCATCCGCGCCAGTGGTCCTGGTGGGCAGAATGTCAATAAGGTGAGTACGGCGGTTGAATTGCGCTTTGAGGCGGAGCGATCGATAAATTTGTCAGATGCTGTAAAACGTCGATTGAAGCGATTGGCTGGTCGGCGTTGGACGCAAGACGGTGCGATCGTGATTTTTGTGCAAGACACAAGATCTCAAGCCCGAAACCGAGAAATCGCGCGGGAGCGGTTGGCCGAGTTGATTAAAAAAGCCACTGAGGTGCCAAAGCGGCGTGTTGCAACAAAGCCGTCATACGGCTCAGTTCAGCGCCGATTGGAAGCAAAGAAAGTGCGCGGCGAAGTGAAGAAACTGCGCGGAAAAGTTGATGAATGATAAGTGCAGTTCTTGAGATAGCTTGATCAAATTTCTCCCGCCTTGTCCTCGCCACTGACTTGTTCACAAAAACTTCTTCATATTTGCACACCGGTAGCCTTGTCTTATGCACCTTCAAAAAGGTATGAGAGACGTAGTAGAACTGATTTGTTTGTTGGTAGAAAATGGATAAGGCCAAAACGATGAGAAATGACACGAAACTGGTAACGGTTTTTGGCGGCTCCGGATTTGTTGGGCGCTATGTTGTAAAGGCCTTGGCCGAACGCGGATATCGGGTGCGGGTTGCGTGCCGCAGACCTGATCTTGCAGGCTTCCTGCGTCCACTGGGAACGGTTGGTCAAGTGCAACCAATACAAGCAAATCTTCGCTACCCAGCCTCTGTTGCAAAGGCTGTTGAGGGCGCGGATGCTGTCGTTAATCTGGTTGGCATTTTATATAATTCAGGCAAGCAAAGTTTTGATGCCGTGCAAGCGCGTGGTGCCAGAACGATTGCAGAAGCAACAAAGGTTGCAGGTATTAGCTCTCTTGTTCACATGTCCGCCATTGGTGCGGATGCTTCAAGCGATATTGATTACGCCCGCACAAAAGCGGAAGGCGAAGCCGCGGTTCTTGAAGCCGTGCCACAGGCCGTTATCGTTCGCCCTTCCATTGTGTTTGGTCCTGAAGATGAGTTCTTCAACCGCTTTGCGGATATGGCGACAATGGCACCAGCGCTGCCGCTTATTGGTGGCGGGCATACTGAGTTTCAGCCGGTCTATGTGGGTGATGTTGCTGAAGTCATCGCGCGCGGTGTTGATGGGGCGTTAGAGCAGGGTGCTACTTATGAGCTTGGCGGCCCTCGCGTTGCTTCTTTCAAAGAATGTTTGAGCTTGATGCTCGATACTATTCACAGAAAAAAGGCAATGTTGCCGATCCCGTTCGGCATTGCAAAAATTCAAGGGACGATCTTGGGATTGTTGCCAAAGCCACTTTTGACCAAAGACCAAGTGTGTCTGTTAGAGCATGATAATGTGGTGTCAGAAGGCGCTATCGCAAGTGGTCACACGTTTGAAGGTCTTGGCATTAACCCGCAAAGCATGGAAACAATCCTGCCGACTTATTTGGGCCGGTTTAGACCCTACGGCCAATTTGCGACGAAGCCTGCAAAACCTGCTTAATTTGAAAGTGTTGCTTAACGAGACAGCGGATCAGCTTTAACGCCGATCTGCCAATCAGGGTGTCGTGCTTGTTTTGAGATCACGGTCTCGGCTTGGTTTTGACTGTTTGGCTTTAACGGCGCGGCAGCCTGAAAATTGATCTCAGCTTTCGTCTGCTTGCCGATCGCATCTTCGAGCAATTTTTCAGCGTCCAATGTCGGCTTTTCTCCAGCTGAAGAATTTGACGATGGTGGCGTGTAAACGAACAAGCCGATCAGACCAACAGTGCCGATCAGAATGCGCCAATAAGCAAAGGGCGCAAATCCATATTTGGTGACAAAATCGAGCAGATATTTAACGACGATGGCGCCAACCACGAAGGCTGCGGCAAAACCAACGGCCACAAGCAACAAATCATCTGTCGTGACAAGATCAATGTTCTTGTATAGGTCATAAACAAACGCGCCGCCCATTGTTGGCATGGCGAGGAAGAATGTAAACTCTGCGGCTGATCGCTTGTTTGTGCCTAAAAGCAGTGAGCCTGCGATTGTGGCACCAGAGCGTGAAACGCCCGGGATCATCGCGATACACTGGCAACAACCAATGACGAACATAAGCCAGATTGGATAGTCTTCTACATTGGTATATTTAGGCGTCATCTTAGACGCTTTGCGGTCCACCCAAAGCAGAATGAAGCCACCAATTATGAGCATGATGCAAATCAGCATGGGGGATTCAAACAGCACTTCTTTGATGAACTTATGCAAAAAGACGCCGGCAAAAGCGGCAGGCAAAAACGCGATCGTGACACCTGCAACAAAACGGCGAGCAGCGCTGCTGGTTGGCAAAGCCTTCGCGATATTGAGCAGGCGATAAAAATAAATCGTCAAAATGGCGAGGATCGCACCAAGCTGGATCAAGACTTCGAAAATCTTGCCGGTGTTTTCAAAACCCAGAAAATGGCCCAATAACAGGATGTGCCCCGTTGATGAAACGGGAATAAACTCGGTTAAACCTTCCACAATGCCTAAAATCAGTGCGGAAATTATTGTGTCAGACTGCATCTTCTTTTACCCACTCGACACGGGCGGAAAAGCCCGTTACTCCCTAGTTAGGCATCCTTTTGCCACAAAAGAGTTGCGATAAAGGTAACAGCGCGAAGAATTACTCAAAGAGACAGAAACAAATATGCTGAGACTGATTCATTACCCCTTTTCTGCCCAAAGCCGCTTCATCCGCCTTTGCCTAGCAGAATATGGTGAAAGTGCAGATATGACGGAAGCAAAGCCGTGGGAGCGCAGAGATGCTTTGTTGCAAATCAACCCAGCAGGCAATATTCCAATTTTGATTGAAGACAATGGCCCCGCCATATGTGGCCATGATGTTATTGCTGAATATCTTGATGAAACACGCGGGCCTTTGCAGCGCGATCATCGATTGATGCCAGAAAACCCGCAAGACCGCGCTGAGGTGCGTCGCTTGATGTATTGGTTCTTGGTGAAAACGGAAGAAGAAGCAACCGGTTATCTATGCCAAGAGAAGGTTCATAAGCTTGAACGCGGCAATGAAGGTGGGGCGCCTGATAGTCAGGTTATTCGTGCTGCACGTTCTAATATGAAAACCCATATGCGCTATATTTCCTACCTTGCAAGCACGCGCAATTATTTAGGCGGCCTTCGGCTTTCCTATGCAGACCTTGCAGCGGCGGCGGCGATATCTGTGATGGATTATACCGGCGACATTGCATGGGAAGAAGAAGAGGTGGCGAAAGCTTGGTATAGCCGTGTGAAATCGCGTCCTTCCTTCCGGCCAATCTTGGCAGAGCGGCTGCGTGGCCTGCCACCGTCGTCTCATTATGCAGACCTAGATTTCTAATCGCCATGAAGGGAGATAAGCTCAAATCTGCGCTTATTTCTGATGCGTTGGAGCTCGGGTTTTCCTCTGTTAAAATTACGCGGCCTGATGCTATCGCTCATGTGGCTGAACGCCTTGGTACCTTCTTGAGCGAAGAACGTCACGGTACAATGGCTTGGATGGAAGAGCGCACGCAGTGGCGTTCAAACCCGCAAGCGCTATGGCCAGAAGCAAAATCTATCATCATGTTGTCGATGAATTATGGCCCAGACCATGATCCTCTCGCGGTACTTGAACAAACGGACCGCGCAGCGCTTTCGGTCTATGCCGGAAATCGCGATTATCATGATTTGATCAAAGGCCGCCTTAAGCAGATAGCAGGCAGATTGGCTGCAAAATCCGGTGAGGATGTCAAAGTTTTCGTCGATACGGCACCTGTGATGGAAAAACCCTTGGCGCAAGCAGCCGGTCTTGGTTGGCAGGGCAAGCACACCAATTTGGTAAGCCGTGATCTTGGTTCGTGGTTCTTTTTAGGAGCGATCTTCACCACCGCAGATTTAGCGCCAGATGAGGCGGAAGGTGATCACTGTGGCGGTTGTCGGGCCTGTCTTGATATTTGCCCAACCAATGCCTTTCCAGCCCCTTATCAGCTCGATGCACGCCGTTGTATTTCATACCTGACAATCGAGCATAAAGGTCTAGTAGACCGGATGATTAGACATTTAATGGGTAATCGTATCTATGGTTGCGATGATTGTCTGGCCGTCTGCCCGTGGAACAAGTTTGCGCGGCAGACGGAAGAGATAAAACTACAAGGCCGCGATGATTTGAAAGCGCCAAAATTGGCGAAACTTGTCAAACTTGATGATGCAGCGTTTCGGAGTTTTTTTTCAGGTTCGCCTGTCAAAAGGATTGGGCGGAACAAGTTTGTCTCTAATGTGTTGATTGCAATCGGTAATTCCGGCGACCCTGAACTTGCAAAAGACGCCGAGCCGCTTTTGAGCGATGAAGCACCGCTTGTTCGCGCAATGGCAGTTTGGGCGCTTCGCAAACTTGTGACAGATGAAGCCTTCGATCAGCTTGCAAAACAACATATGATCTGCGAGCACGATGCAATGGTTCTTGAAGAATGGGAAAATGCATGAAGCTGTTTGTCTTTGGTCTCGGGTTTTCGGCAACCGCAGCGGTCAACCGTTTAGGCGCTTCTTGCCTCAAAAATGGTGGCTGGGTTGCAGCGACTTGCCGAAGTGCAGAAAAAGCTGACACCATAAGCGCGGCTGGCATTCGTGCTCATATCTTCACTGGCGAAGAAGCCGGCAATGAGCAAATGCGGGCGGACCTGCAAGAAGCAACTCACATCCTCATGTCGATCAGCCCCGGTGATGATGATCCTGTGCTCGGCTTTCACCGCGATGATATTGCTGCAAGCAACACGCTTCAATGGATTGGATATTATTCAACCGTTGGTGTTTATGGTGATCATCAAGGAGCTTGGGTGGATGAGGCAGGAGAGCTCAGACCTGTTAGCAAGCGCTCAAAAGAACGGGTGAAGGCTGAGGAGCAATGGGCAGCGTTAGGTGAAGAGCTTGGGGTTCCTGTGGCGCTTGTCCGATTAGCCGGAATTTATGGACCCGGCCGCAACAGTTTCATGAATTTCAAAAAAGGCATTGCTCGGCGCATCATTAAACCCGGCCAAGTCTTCAACCGTATTCATGTCTCAGATATTGGTGCGATGACGGAAGCAATGGCGCATCAAAAAGCCAGTGGTGTCTTCAATGGTGCCGATAATGAGCCAGCGCCGCCGCAAGATGTAGTTGAATTTGCCGCCAATATAATGGGTGTCGATGTCCCGCCCGGTGTTCCGTTTGATGAGGCAGACTTGTCACCAATGGGTCGTTCATTTTATGGCGAGACCAAGCGCGTATTGAATGGACGGCTCGCTCAAGATTTGGGTATAGAATTAGAGTTTCCAGATTACCGAAAGGCGCTAACGGCGCTTTGGGATGATAAGACATGGGATAAACAAACGCCTTTGAAAGCGATATTATAATGACACCTTCTTTGACCAAGACTGTAATTCTCTCAGCCATCACCATGATCGCTTTCGCCTTAAACTCGGTTTTTGGTCGCTTGGCTTTGTCAGTAGACGCAATTGATCCGGCAAGTTATACGACGATCCGGCTGACATCAGGTGCGCTGATGCTTTTCGTGCTGGTGGCGTTGCGCGGTGGTTTCAAGAAAGACCTTTCGCCGCCGCCTTTAATGTCTGGCACAGGTGTATCGGCTGCGGCTTTGTTTATTTATGCAGCCTTCTTCTCATTCGCTTATATCACGCTTGATACGGGCGTTGGTGCGCTGATTCTTTTTGCCTGTGTGCAAGCAACTATGATCGGTTGGGGGCTTTTCACCGGTGAACGGCCGAGCGTACAGGCTTGGATTGGTATTGTTCTAGCCATTGGCGGTTTTATCTATCTGGTGTCACCCGGACTAAAAGCACCTGATCCTCTGGGCGCCGTTTTGATGGCGATCGCAGGTATTGCTTGGGGTGTCTATTCGTTGAAAGGCAAAGGCTTATCTGATCCACTGCGTGCAACGGCGCGCAATTTCATCTGGAGCGTGCCGCTTGGTCTGGTCTTGGTTTTGATCTTTTTAAGCCAACAAAAGCTGGAATTTCATGGCGTGGTTTTGGCCGTGGCATCGGGGGCCATGACCTCCGCGCTTGGTTATGCCCTTTGGTATGTTGCGTTGAAGGGGTTGACCGCTAACAAAGCCGCAATTTTGCAATTGACCGTTCCTGTGATTGCGACATTCTTCGGTATTGCTCTTCTGGATGAACCGCTCACCCAGCGCTTTATGATCGCAACGGTCTGCATTTTGGGCGGTGTTGCCTTGTCGATTTTGGCGAAAGAAAAGAAACTCAGCTAGTTACCATTAATGATGGCTGACAGTTTTTCAATTGTCCGTTCTAACAACGCAAGGTCTTGTTCACGCGATAAGCGATGATCGCCATCTGGCACAAGCGTGAAATTCACATCATCATGTGGCAAGAGGTTGATAAGCGCGTGGCCATGTTCCCACGCAACATCTGCATCTTGGCGGCCATGGAGAATGTGAACGGGGCAACCAAGATTAAGCAGCATATTGCCAATGAGGTGCTTGCGGCCATCTTCTATCAGTTTCAGCGTGATCTTATAATCGCCATCCCCATAAGAAGACGGGCGCATGAAAAACCCTTTTTCGATAACTTCTTTTTGGAGTTCAGGCGGAAATTTCTCCCACATCAGTTTTTCGCTCATATCCCATGCAGGCGCGATAAGAACGATACCGCCGACACGCTCTTTCATGCGCTGGGCAAGAAGAAGCGCCAACCATCCGCCCATCGAGGAGCCGACAATAATTTGCGGGCCACTCGTCTTGGTTTCAAAAATGAAACAGGCTTCTTCAAGCCAATCAGAAATCGTGCCGTCTTCAAAAGCACCACTTGAAAGACCATGACCGGAATAATCCATCAAAGTGCAGGCTTGTCCGCGCCCTTTCGCCCATTTTGCAATAGCTTGTGCTTTTTGTCCCTGCATCGAAGACTTAAAGCCACTTAGCCAGAAAAGGCCCGGATTTTCGCCATTTGTAGTTTGCACAGCAATCGAACGATTTTGCACGTCGATCATCTCAATTTGTAAATTGTCTTGGCTCACTTGGAACGCTCGTTTAAGGGTTAGATATTGTTATATAACCAGAACACAGTGACATGCCTGACCTTGATGGCAAGACCATTTTACAAATTATACCGACGCTAAAGACGGGCGGTGCGGAACGTACCGTTGTGGATATGACGCGCGGTATTGTGGATGCTGGCGGGCGCGCACTTGTTGCAAGCGCTGGCGGTGGTCTTGTGCAAAAGGTCGAAGAAAATGGCGGCACCCATTTTACCTTGCCACTTGATGCCAAATTTCGGCTGGATCGCCATCTCACCAACAAATGGGCGCTCACATCTTTATGCAAAAAAGAGCAGGTAGATTTAATCCATGCCCGCTCCCGTGCGCCAGCCTTTCCAGCTCTCAGTGCCGCTCGCAAACTGGGCCTGCCGTTCCTCACCACCTATCACGGCATCTATTCAGAAAAGAACGCGGTGAAGCGGTGGTATAATTCTGTGATGGTTGCGGGCGATGCGGTGATTGCAAATTCAACCTATACGGCTTCCCTCATTAAACAGCGCTATCAATTGACGGATGATGACATCCATATTGTCCATCGCGGCACTGATATGGAGCTGTTTGATGTTTCAAAAATATCGAAACAAACTCAAGCTGATTTGCGCCAGAAATGGCATTTGCCCGATGATAAACCCATCGTCATGCTGCTTGCTCGTTTGACGGATTGGAAAGGGCATATGCTTGCCATTCGTGCCGCTAGAAAAATTCGCGAGATGGGCGGTGAATTGCCGCATTTCGTTTTTGCTGGCAGCGCTCAAAGTGAAACATATTTGGCTCGCGTTCGTTCAGCCATTGTTGAAGCGGCGATGATGGATGATTTCTCGCTTGTCGGCCATGTTAATGATGTGCCGCTGGCGTTGAGTGTGTGCGATCT
>CAZKKW010000114.1:0-8206 GCA_964553335.1 uncultured Hyphomicrobiales bacterium
ACATAAATTTTCATCATCAAATCAAAATCGCCGCTGGTGGAATAAAGCTCTGATGCGATTTCGCGGGCGTAGATTTCGTCGGCGACGGCGTAAGTTTTACCCGGATTACATCTGATTTGAACAAAAACGCATTGCATGAGCGTGGCTCCTTGAGATTTTGATGGTGTGACCCTAACGATCACTTGCCGAACTTCGCCTTATCAACTAACAACACGCGAGATGAAAATTCAACGCAAAGGACCCATAACATGGGATTTAAATGCGGTATTGTAGGTTTGCCCAATGTTGGCAAATCCACCTTGTTCAACGCACTCACCAAAACGGCGGCGGCACAAGCGGCTAATTATCCGTTTTGTACCATCGAACCAAACACCGGCGAAGTGAGTGTCCCAGACGAGCGATTGGCGAAAATTGCAGCGATTGCAGAATCAAAAGAGGTTCTACCCGCCCGCCTTAACTTTGTGGATATTGCAGGCCTCGTGCGCGGCGCATCAAAAGGCGAAGGGCTGGGCAACCAATTCCTCGCCAATATTCGCGAAGTGGACGCAATCGCCCATGTGCTTCGTTGTTTTGAAGATGGCGACATTACACACGTGGAAGGCAAGATCGACCCGATTGCAGATGCGGAGACGGTTGAGACGGAGCTTTTGATCGCCGACCTTGAAAGCTTAGAAAAACGCGTTGTTGGGGTGCGCAAAAAAGCAGGCAGCAAAGACAAAGAAGCCGTTGAGCAATTGCCAATCATCGAGGCCGTTCTTGAACTCTTGCAAGAGGGCAAACCGGCCCGTCTTCTTGAGGTCAGCGATGATGAGCGCAAAATCTTTGACGGACTGCAATTGCTCACCTCAAAGCCAATCCTTTATGTGGCGAATGTGGAAGAAGAAAGCGCTGGCAGCGGCAATGATTTTTCTGCCCGCGTGGACAAGATGGCCGCAGAACAAGGCGCGAAGTCTGTCACGATTTCTGCGGCTATTGAATCAGAGATCGCGCAGCTAGACCTAGATGAGCAAGAAGAGTTCTTGGAAACGCTCGAACTTGAAGAACCAGGTCTCGACCGTTTGATCCGCCGTGGCTACGAGCTTCTCAATCTGCAAACCTATTTCACCGCAGGGCCGAAAGAGACCCGCGCATGGACAATTGCAGAAGGCACCAAAGCACCACAGGCCGCAGGCGTCATTCATACGGATTTTGAAAAAGGCTTCATCCGCGCCCAGACCATTGGTTACACAGACTACGTAACGCTCGGCGGCGAAGTGCCTGCTAAAGAAGCGGGCAAGGCGCGTGATGAAGGCAAAGAATATGTCGTGCAAGACGGCGATGTGATGTTGTTTAAATTTAACAATTAAAACGGTAAATGGCACCATGAGTAGCTTTGAACTTAAAACGATAAACGGCAAATCAGTGCTCTTCGTCATGGCGGTTCCCATGGAATATGGCGACGCACTTCAAGCCCGTATCAAGCCCCTCATGTGCGGCGTTGGTCCCGTTGAAGCTGCCATGCAAGTGACCAAAGCTTTGAGCAAGTTGGACACCAAGCCGGACTTCATCGTGTCTCTTGGTTCGGCCGGGTCTGCCACGTTAGAACAAGGCGAAATCTATCAGGTGGAAAGCGTCTCCTACCGCGACATGGACGCCTCGCCTCTCGGCTTCACAAAGGGTGTCACCCCGTTCGTTGATCATGAAATTGCAATCCCTCTCTCCTGCCCGCTAGACATATCGAAAGCGCGTCTTTCAACCGGCGCAAACGTGGTATCTGGCGAAGCTTATAAGGCCATTGACGCCGACATGGTGGATATGGAAACCTTTGCCATCAAACGGGTCGCTGATACGTTTAACGTGCCGCTCATTGGTCTTCGTGGCATTTCAGATGGCAAGGAAGAGCTTTCCAAATATGAAGACTGGACAGCTTATCTCGCCGATATTGACGTGAAGCTTGCAAAGGCCGTGGATGAACTCGCCGCCGCTTTGTAAGGCGTGAAATAAGCCACAACGTTTTTGAAACCCTTTTTCTATAGACTATAGCTTCACACCATCTTTGTGGAGCACAAGCTTTGAGTTCTATCGGCTCATCATTTTCACCGTTACAGGTCGCAACGCCCTCCTTTTTGGAGCGTTTAAACCTGTCTGAAGGTGTGGATGACGCAAGCCTAACGGATGTGCAGCGTACAGCCCGCGATGAAATCAACGCCCTTGAAACAGCGCTTGCAGACAGTGCACCCGTTGCAGAAGGTGATGACAGCGAAGAAGCACCCACGCCAGATGTGCTCTCATTTGTGTCAGAACAATTCCAAGGGGAAAACAGTGATACGGCTGTCGCGTTCCTGCTTGATCTTGCCGCTCAAGAACTAAGCCAGCCAAGAGACATTGATCTTGAAGAAGGTCTACAAGGCATTGGCGCGGGTGATCTCACTGAAACCCAAGCGCTCACACAAGTGCTCGAATTTGCTGTTGAGACAAACCGCTTGCTTCAATCAAGCGATGCACCAATTGGCCTGCGCCTTGAAGTTTTGGGCGACTTGCAAAACGGTTTGCGTGACCTTCAGGCTTAGTCGCCTTCAAATTCCACCAGCACGTGCACATCAACGCCCATTGCTTCAAGCTTTGCGCGCCCTCCAATGTCTGGCAAATCGACGATGAAGGCAGCGGCAATAACTTCACCACCCGCACGCCTAACAAGCTCAATGGCTGCTTCTGCTGTGCCGCCAGTGGCAATCAAATCATCGATGATGAGAACGCGGTCACCCTTTTTGATGGCATCGCTATGTATCTCAATGCGATCCACCCCATATTCAAGCTGGTAATCCTGCCCAATGGTCTCGCCCGGCAATTTGCCTTTTTTACGGATTGGGATGAAACCACGACCAAGCTCATGTGCCACAGCACCACCTAAGATAAACCCACGCGCTTCAATGCCCGCGACATAATCAATGTCTGCCGTGATGAAAGGGCGTAACAGCATATCAACAGACGCCCGCAAGCCCACTGGGTCTGCGATCAATGTCGTCACATCGCGAAATTGAATACCCGGCTTTGGATAATCAGGGATTGTCCGAATGAAGTCTCTCAAATCGAAATTGTTAGCAGCTGTCATAAAACTTGAACCTGAAACCGGTAATTGCCATTTTTCCGGCTTCTTATCACCACGTCGCAGACAAAACTGCAAGTCATCCTTTGGCACAGACGGCAAGATTCGGACCTCAATCACCGTATCGACGCCAAAATAACAAGAATAGTGGTGCTCAAGCACCCAACTTGACGCTGGTCACTCCCCTGAACTTTGAGCGTCTAACCCGCTGCCAATTTGGTGGCGGGTTGTTTTTTAGCATAATCATCAGCGATCTGATCAGATGTTAAGCCGTTATGCCAAATGCGATCCGCGATTTTACGGAACCAATCGCGTGATGGTTTTTCTACAAATTGATAAGTGAAGAAACTAGCACCAATCACCGCAATCAACATGGCTGCATAAACAAGATCACCCTGCCATAGCTCTTTGCCAACCATGCGGATTTGCGTGCCGTCGTCTTTCACATAGAAAGTGAAAATATCAAGGTTCAACTTACCCGCAACCAATTGCATCGCATTGAGCAACCGCGCTGTGACGAAAGCGTGGATCATATAAATTGAGAAGGACAACGTTCCGATAAGCACCAAAGGGCGCACCATCAACATGCGACTAATCAAACCGCGTTGATTGGCGAACACAAGCACTGCGATAAAGAAGAATGGAATTGGCAGTGCATAAGTTAGCGCACCTTCAGCATTGTTGAGATAGACCAACACCCATGAGATAGCGCAGGCTTCCATCAAGGTTGCAAAGGCAACACTCCAGCGCCGCAAACGATGCTCTGCAACGCGGTAAGCATGAAGACACAAAACGCCAGCGCTAAAGCCTGCAAGACAACGGGCAAGACCCATAAAGCGATTGTCTAATAATCCATCCGCCATGCCAAAAATCCAAAACGGTGGAACAATCACGAGCAGTGCCAAAATCGCCCATAGAGATTTACGCAAATAGATCGCACCTAGGGCAAACAAGAAGTAGGCAAGAAGCTCGGTTGAAACACTCCAGCTTGGGAAATTCCAAGAGGCATAATCAAGAACACCAACGCCTTGCAACATGAAGAGGTTCACCCAAATCGCCTCAATCGACATGGCACCCGTGAAAGGCTGACGCGCATTGGCGTTGACCGCGCTGATCATATCAGCGAAGGCAAATTCAAAGGTGATATAGGCAATCAACATCACAAGGTGGATCGGATAAAGCCGGCCAAGTCGCAAGAACATGAACTTGCCAAGTGAATGGCCTTGCTGGAAACGCGTATGATAATTAGCGGCAATCACAAAACCTGAAAGAACGAAGAAGAAATCAACGAACAATCCAGCGTTGCGTGTGATCGGCGTGAAATAGGCGTGACTGAATGCATTAACGTGCAAGAACACGACCAAACAAGCGCAAATACCGCGCCATGAATCAAGCGCCAGAAAATGCTTTCTCGGTTCAAAATCTATCGGTCTTGTTGACTTCATCACCATCCCACCAATCCAAACTGCCCAAAAGCGTAACAAAAGGGCGTTAATTTCGCGCAAAGCGGCATGCTTAATGAATGGTAGCTTTTGATGGTCTGAAACAAAAAAGGCACCCCAAAGGAGCGCCTTTAAAATCGTTCTATTGAAGCGTTGGTTAGTGCTTCACGCTCGCGAAAATACGGCGTTTTGTGCCATATAAAAGGCCTGCGAAAATAATCATGAAGATCATCGCTTTAAAGCCCAAAGACTTACGCTGTTCAAGCTTAGGCTCTGCTGCCCACATCAAGAAATGCGAGATGTCTTTTGCATATTGATCAAGCGTTTCAGGCGTCCCATCATCATAGGTCACAAGACCGTCTGACAAAGGTGGCGCCATAGCAAGCGACGGACCGCCAATGTAATATGGATTGTCATATGTACCCGCATCATTGGCTTCGTCAGAGGTATAACCTGTCAAAAGCCCATGAAGATAATCGGGGCCTTGTTCTTGGTACTGCGTGAAGATGTCAAACACGAAGTTCGGGAAACCACGTTCAACCGCACGAGCCTTCGCAATCAGTGAGAAGTCTGGTGGGTAGGCACCACCATTTGAGGCTTGTGCTTGTTGCTTGTTTGCCCACGGACCAGGGATTTTATCCGACAAGCGCGGCTGACGTTCAACCAACTCACCATCTTCGTCTGGCAGCGCATCAATGACCGTTGTGTTCCAATCAGCAGCCAATTGCTTGACTTCTGCCTCTGAAAACCCAGGACCACCCGGTTCCATCAAGTTACGAAAGTTCACCAACTCGATTGAATGGCAAGCAGAACAGACTTCATGATAGATTTTGAAGCCACGCTGCAAAGCACCCCGATCATAGTGACCAAAGGGGCCTGCAAACGACCAGTCTTGGTAAGCTGGTTGTTTCGATTTGCCTGCCGCATGTGCACCCGTTGCAGCAACACCAACAAGGGCAGCTGCAATGAGTGGAATACTGAGGAATTTAAAAGTCATTTTAAAACGTCCTGACTTTGAATTTTTAAGTGTCATAACGCGCCCCTAACCTTTAGCCGCAGCAGAAGCCGCATCGCCATCTGTGCCAAGCACCGCTTCAGAGATTGAAGCAGGCTGCTCATCTGGCGTCTCATAAAGACCCAGAAGTGGCAGAACGATGAGGAAGTGAGCGAAGTAGTAAAGTGTCGCCATTTGCGCGATGATGATATACGGCTGCTCCGCAGGCTTCGAACCAAGCCAGCCAAGAAGCACAGTATCAGCCACAAATATCCAGAAGAACCATTTGTAAATCGGGCGGTACTTTGCTGAGCGCACTTTCGATGTATCAAGCCAAGGCAAGATGAAGAGCACAGCAATCGAACCAAACATCGCAATAACACCACCAAGTTTTGAATCGATCGGGCCGATGTCAAAAGTGATGGCACGCAAGATCGCGTAGAACGGTAGGAAGTACCACTCAGGAACGATGTGCGCAGGTGTTACCAGCGGGTCAGCCGGAATGTAGTTATCTGGGTGACCAAGGAAGTTCGGCATATAGAACAAGAACCAACCGAACACGACAAAGAAGCACATCAACGCGAAGGCGTCTTTAATTGTCGCGTATGGTGTGAATGGCAAGGTGTCTTGCTTTTTCTTCACTTCAATACCAGTTGGGTTTGTTTGACCTGTTACGTGCAGTGCCCAAACGTGGAGGATAACCACGCCGAGGATCATGAACGGTAATAGATAGTGCAGGGAGAAGAAGCGGTTCAATGTCGCATTATCAACGGAGAAGCCACCCCATAACCATGTCACAATCGGTTCACCCACAAGAGGCAAGGCCGAGAACAGGTTGGTAATCACTGTCGCGCCCCAAAAAGACATCTGCCCCCAAGGAAGAACGTAACCCATAAAGGCTGTCGCCATCATCATGAGGAAGATAACAACACCGAGGATCCATAAAAGTTCACGCGGTTCTTTATATGAACCATAGTAGAGACCACGGAAAATATGCAGGTAAACGGCGATGAAGAACATCGACGCACCATTCATGTGCATATAACGGATCAACCAGCCGTAGTTCACATCACGCATGATGTGCTCAACAGCGCCGAAAGAAATTGCAGTATTCGCCGTATAGTGCATTGCAAGCACGATACCGGTGATGATTTGAACCACCAACATGATCATCAAAATGCCACCGAAGGTGTACATATAGTTCAAGTTGCGTGGGACGGGATATGAGACGAAGCTGTCATACATCAAGCGTGGAAGCGGAAGACGTTTATCGATCCACTTCTCTACACCGGTTGCAGGCTCATAATGTCCGTGATGTTCCATTCCTGACATAAATTTTCCCCTTAACCGATTTTGATGACGTTGTCAGACAGGAATTCAAATGGCGGCACGGGAAGGTTTTCCGGTGCAGGGCCTTTGCGAATTCGTCCAGCAGTGTCGTAGTGCGAACCGTGGCAAGGGCAGAACCAACCACCAAACTCACCACCATTGTTTTCAACGCCAAGCGGGATACAACCAAGGTGCGTACAAACACCAACCATAACGATCAGACTTTCACGACCTTCACCGGCTGAACGAGCAAGATCAGTTGCTTCCTCAGCTTTACCGTTTCTTGCGTCTTGGTCAGGCAAGTCAGCCAGTGCAACATCTTTTGCCGCAGCCACTTCTTCTTCCGTACGGTTACGGATGAAAACAGGCTTACCACGCCACATGATGCGCATAGACATGCCAGGCTCAAGGGATGAGATATCGACCTCAGTTGTCGACAAAGCCAGCGCCGAAGCGTCCGGGTTCATCTGGTCAATAAACGGCCATGCGACGCTCGCAGCGCCTACGACGCCAAACGCACCAGTTGCGACATAAAGAAAGTCGCGGCGGGTTGGATCTTCATAAACTTCTTCAGACAAGGTCTAATCCTCGTTGTTGTACCTATCACCCTATTCATTAGAGCAAAAAGTGTAACCATTTAGTTGTTGTCTCGCGCGACAAATTGACTCCAACATCAAAATCTCCAAGGCGCGCTAAATCGCGACCTTTTAATCGCGGTTTAGCAAGTTTGTCCAGTACTCATAAGGTCTGGAGGAAGAATTGTGTACGATAAACGTCAGAACACACGAATTGGCTGAGTTAATTCACAGATTTATGGGCGACTAAAGACGAATTTGTATGATTATCAACATCAATGAATGCCCCGTTCTGTCTTGCCCATAGGCGTGCATAGAGTCCATCAGCAGCAATCAGTTCAGCATGGGTGCCCGTTTCAATGATTCGCCCCTCATCCATAACAAGCAAGCGATCCATTGCAGCAATGGTGGAAAGCCGGTGCGCAATCGCAAGCACCGTCTTGCCTTCCATGATCTCCTTGAGGTTTTCCCGAATAGCAGCTTCAGTCTCAGAATCCAGCGCGGAGGTCGCCTCATCAAGCAGCAATATTGGCGCGTTCTTCAAGATCACCCGCGCCATTGCAATGCGTTGACGCTGGCCACCAGAAAGCTTCACCCCGCGTTCACCCACATGGGCGTCATAGCCCGTTCGCCCCTGCCCATCTTCAAGCCCTTGAATGAACCAGTCTGCTTCTGCCTGCTTTGCCGCTTGCACCACTTCATCGAGACTTGCTTGCGGGCGGGCATAGGCGATATTTTCAAAAATCGAGCGATTAAGCAGCGCTGTTTCTTGCCCCACCAC
>CAZKKW010000115.1:0-8096 GCA_964553335.1 uncultured Hyphomicrobiales bacterium
CCGCGTCTTCGTGATGTGGAGCAGTTGATCCGTATTCTGGTCAATCATGGTGTGAACTATTCCATCGACGGTAAACGCGCAGGTGCTGACATGTTGAAAGGTCAACGGGTGCACTTCACTGCGAAGGATATCGTCGATACGACAGCGCCTTATAATATGGTGTCAAAAATGCGGGCGAGCTTTTGGGTTATCGGGCCAATTCTAGCACGCATGCATGAAGCGAAAATCTCGCTCCCAGGTGGCTGTGCAATTGGTACACGGCCCGTCGATTTCTTCATTGATGGATTAAGAGCGCTGGGCGCTGATATTGAAATTGAAAACGGCTATGTGCTGGCATCTGCCAAAGGTGGCCTTGTTGGTAATCGCTATGAAATGCCGACTGTTTCTGTTGGCGCGACCCATACATTGTTGATGGCAGCAACGTTGGCCAAAGGTGAGACGGTGCTTGAAAATGCTGCCCGTGAGCCTGAAGTAAAAGACTTGGCTGACTGCCTCATTAAAATGGGTGCTAAAATTTCGGGTGCTGGTACGTCGACCATCACCATTCAAGGTGTGAACGAGCTTTACGGTGCCCACCACCAAGTGCTGCCTGACCGTATTGAGGCGGGCACTTACGCCATGGCTGTTGCGATGACGGGCGGCGATGTCATGCTAGAAGGCGCGCGCGGCGATCTTTTCCAAAATGCATTGGATGTTTTAAGCCAAACCGGGGCCGAAATTACTGAAACCAACGAAGGTATTCGTGTGCGTCGTAATGGCGGCGGCATTCAGCCTGTTGATGTGGTGACAGACCCATTCCCTGGTTTTCCAACAGACCTTCAAGCGCAATTCATGGCGCTGATGACCAAGGCCAATGGCACGTCAAAAATCACCGAGACGATTTTCGAAAACCGCTTTATGCACGTTCAAGAACTTGCGCGCCTTGGTGCAAACATCTCGCTTGATGGGCAAGTGGCAACGGTTGAAGGGGTGGAAACGCTCACCGGTGCTGAAGTGATGGCAACTGACCTTCGTGCGTCAGTATCGCTGGTTATTGCAGGTCTGGTTGCGGAAGGCGAGACGACCGTCAACCGTGTCTATCACCTCGATCGCGGCTTTGACCAGTTGGAAGATAAATTGTCTGCCTGTGGTGCAAATATTGAGCGGGTGTCGGGCGAGCACTAACGGTTAGCCCGCTGTCCAGCCGCCATCGACAAAGACACTTCCTTCCAAAGTCCACAAAGACTTAAAACCAGCGGCCAACGCGGTTTTGGTACTCGATAAATTCGCTACCGAATTTTTCCTTTAATATTTCTTCTTCCGGCTCAATTTGAAACTTGGTGATCCACCAAACAAAGCCCAAAATGACGAGTGTTGATAAGGGGTTTGAAAGCCAAATTGCATAAGCAATTAAAAGACAGGCTAGGCCAAGATACATTGGGTTGCGGCTATATTTATAAAGGCCGTTGACCACAAGGGTTTCCGTCTTTTGCGGAGAGAGTGGGCTGACGGTGGTCTTGGCATGCAAGAACATAAACAGCGCTGCAAATTCAATTGCGAGACCGAAGGCGCCAACCACCAGCGCCAAATTAAGACTGCCATTAAAGGGCGTGTTAAGGGCTGGAATGAACTTCGCAATCGCCCACATTAAGATGGCAGCAATAACTCCTTGGACGGGTGGTGGGATAACTAGACGCATGATGTTTTCTCCTTGCCCTCCTCAATATCTCGATCTTCATGCAAAAACCAGTGGAGATCATAGGCTTAATACTGGTAAGGATATAAACTGAACGATCGGAGGATTTCAGTCCATGAAAATGCGTCAGTTAGGGCAGGGTGGCCCAATGGTATCGGCTATCGGTTTGGGGTGTTGGAATTTTACAGGCCCTTATGGTGAAACCAACGAGGAAGAAAGCCGCGCAACTTTGTCCAAGGCGTTAGACCTTGGCGTTAATTTTCTCGATACAGCCAATGTATATGGCAATGGCTTGTCAGAGCAAATTATCGGGCGCTTTATCAAAGATCATCCCAATAGATTTAAGATTGCCAGCAAGGTTGGTATCTACCGCGACCCCGAAACCAATGTTCGTGGTTTCAATAATTCGCCGGAGCATCTGCGCACATCGCTTGAAAAGACGCTTACTCATCTGGGTGTTGATTACATAGACCTTTATTACATCCACCGCCGTGAGGCCGAACGCCCGATTGAAGAGGTGATGGATACTTTGGGCCGTTTTGTTGATGAAGGAAAAATCGGTGCGATTGGGTTTTCCGAAATTTCACCGGGCTCTCTAAGGCGGGCTCATGCGGTGGGGCCAGTCGCGGCTGTTCAAAGTGAATATTCTTTGTGGGTTAGAATGCCAGAACTGGGTGTCATTCAAACGTGCAAAGAATTGGATGTGACGTTTGTGCCGTTTTCACCCCTTGGTCGTGGGGTGTTTGCAGAAAAGGCGCCGGACCCGTCAACCTTTGCCAATGATGATTTTCGCAAAAACAATCCGCGTTTTTTGGAACCTAATTTTTCCTATAACGCAAAAGCAATCGAACCGTTTAAAGAGCTGGCGCACACGATGGGGGTCACAACGCCCGCATTGGCGATTGCTTGGGTATTGGCGCAAGGCGAGCATTTAATCCCGATCCCTGGCACCCGTTCACCGGCTAATTTGGCTGATGATGTCTCTGCGATTGATATCGATTTAAGCAGTGACGACCTTGCTGCAATCGAGAAAATTTTGCCGGTTGGATTCGCTCATGGTGATCGCTACTCGCAAGCTCAATTGGCAGGCGCGGAGCGGTTTTGTTAAGCCTCGCGCATAATTCATTGCTTTTGGCTAAAAACCATATTGACGACACAGTTAGTTGCTTGCTTTCATGTGTTATCTTGTCAGACACCTGCAAGCGGCAATACTAGGTGTTTTTGTATTGATTAGTTTGGGAATAGGTAGCTGAATCAACTTTTTATCACAATTGGTGGTTTGATTGTCGTTGCTCTCGTGGCGGTGCTCGTTGTCCCGTTTTTTATTGATTGGTCAGACCATCGCGAAACCTTTGAACGCGAAGCGAGTGCTTTGATTGGGCACAAGGTCACTGTTAAAGGTGAAGCGGACGCGAAATTTTTACCGATCCCGACCTTCAGTTTCACCGATATTGAGGTTGGTAAAAAGGGCGAGCAGCCTTTGATGAGTGCTGGGCGATTGAAAGTTCAGGTTGAACTTATCGCGCTCCTAAGTGGCAAAATCAACGTCATTGATATGGAACTTGATGCGCCGCAGGCAAGTTTGCGGATTGGGACTGACGGTAAGACTAACTGGGCTTTGAATAAGGCTGCCGCGACCCGCGATGATAGGTTCCAAGTAAAGCTCGGCCCAGTCGCGATCCGTGGAGGCGCAATTTATTTTGTCGACCAAAAAACTTTGCGGTCTTTCTCAATTGATGAAATTGATGCAACGGTGACGGCTCAATCATTGATTGGCCCGTGGAAGTTTGAAGGGCAAGCAAAACAGAACAATGACCCCTTCGATTTTAAATTGGCAACAGGAAAGTTTGCTGACAATAAAATACGCGTTAAAACGACATTGCTGCCCAAAAACCTTGGTCTTGATGGGATTTTCGATGGTGAAGTCTTGTTGCCGCAAGAAGGTCAGCAGGCGACTGGCCCGACCTATAAAGGCAATATGCTGGTTCGTCCTCGCCGCAAAGCGCGCAATGTTGGTGAACCCACCCCCAAAACAGCCAGTCGTTTTGAATTAGCCGGTTTGTTTGAATTAGACAGTTCGAAGTTTTTATTAAGCCAAGCAGTTTTTGAAGATGGCGCTCGTGAGGCGCCTCTCTCCTTGAATGGCTCTTTGCGTGTTCCCTTGGACGGTGATGTGCGTTTTCAGGCGGTGGTTTCATCGCGTCAGATCGATCTTGATCGTGCTTATGGCAAGGGGCTTGAAGAACCAATTTCTGTGCAAGATGCAAGTTCTGTCGTAACGAACATTATACGCGGTCTACCAAAGCCGCCAATTCCAGGCACGATCAGTTTTGATGTGCCTGGTGTTGTTGTTGGCGGGGATGTGGTTCGCTCAGTGCACTTTGATGCAACGCCTAATGACAAGGGGTGGCAGATTGACGATTTCGGCGCGGTTTTGCCCGGCACAACACGGATTGGATTTGAAGGTCTCCTTGAAACCGGTGAGGCGTTCTTAATTGATGGGGATTTGCAAATTTCTTCGGACCGCCCAATCTCGCTAGCGCGCTGGTGGCGACCAAATAATGGTGATGATGTTCGACGTCTTCGTGTGCGCGACTTCCGATTTACGAGCAAAATTTCCGCTGAAGAAAATGCAGTTCGCCTATCCGGTTTAAAGGCTGCAATTGGTACGTCTGATCTTGGCGGTCGCGTGGCTTTCACGAAAGTATCAGAACGCCAAAATCGGTTTGATGCCAACCTAACAGCAAACCGTCTTGATCTGGATGCAATCCAAGCCTTAACAGCCTTGTTTGTTGGTGAGGGAAATGTTTCCGGTTTCCGCTCACAAGATGTTGTGGCGGTGAAAATGCAGGCAAACACTATGATCATGCAAGCCGTTGAAGGCCGAGACGCGCTCATAGATTTGAAAATTTCTGATAATGAAATTGATATTGGTTCGCTAAAAATTGCTGATTTTTCTGGGGCTGAAATTGATATTTCAGGGTCAGTAAAAGACGTATTGACCAATCCTTCTGGCAAGCTTTTAGGCTCCATTAAAGCGGAGGATACAAAAGGCCTTGTCAAATTGGGTGATGCTTTATTCCCTGATCATCAAATGCTCAGCCATCTAAAACGTTATGGCTCAGCTTTTGTTCCGCTTGACGTGCAGGTGAATTTTTCTGGCGATCAAAAACAAGATCGAAACACCAGCGATTTTGCAGCGACCGTGACCGGTTCGCTTGGTTCTGGCGATATGCGGGCAGGCTTGCGGTTTGTTGGTGATTGGCAAAAGGCGGATGAGGGCGATGTCGAACTTTCCTTTTTCTCCGCCTATAATGACGGTACGGCCCTCTTAAAGCAGTTGGGTTGGCCAGTGTTTGATGTGGGCACATCTGGTCCTGCAGAAATTGACATCACGGCCCGTGGCAAAGGGACAACAGGTATCGCACTTAAAACGGATCTCCTTCTTGAAGAAGTTCGCACCAAATCTGACGGTGTTGTTTTCCTTCAAGAAGCAAAGCCACCACGCTATGAGATGGATGCGAGTTTGGAAGGGCAAAACGTTGAACCGATGTTGCAAATGCTTGGCTTCACGTTGCCAGCAAGCGGGCTTGGATCATCGGGCAGTTTTTCCACTAAGCTTTCAGGAACAGGATTAAAGGGTGAGTTAAAAGGTCTGGCTGGTTCGGTTGAAGGTCAAGAGTTTTCGGGTGAACTCAGCTTTGTTGGGCAGCCTCTCAATTCAGACAAACCGTGGCGTTGGAATGGTGATTTAAACGTTGAACGATTATCCCTTAATTGGCTTTCATCCCTTGGCACAGGCGAAATTATCACCCCAGTTGATTTGACGATTTCACCCGATGGTGTTGGTGAAGCGCATCTTGCAGCAGATGATCCCAATGAGAAAAACGAAGGTGCTCCATTAAATTGGTCGCAAGCTCAATTCAACGAACCTTATCTTGAAAAAGTGTCAGCAGATATCAAACTGACAGGCCAAGCCTTTCAGGTTAGCGATAGCATTGAATTGAATAACCCAAGCGTCACGATGCGGTTGCGAGAAAATAGTCTCGCTTTAACCGACCTTGAGGCACAATTTGGCGGTGGAGACGTCAGCGGCTCCATACGGTTTGAAAATGCTGGTGGTGCAGTCACCATGTCCGGTTTGATGGCACTTGCCAAAGTCAGCGCGACGGACTTGTTTTGGGACGATGACCAGCGCCCCTTGGTTGAAGGTGATGTGTCTGGGTCATTCCAGTTTGAAGGGACAGGCCGCAGTGTGGATGCGGTGGTGAACACGCTCGGCGGTGGCGGTTCGCTAGCCTTAAGCGATGGCCGGATCAGACGCATTAATCCATCCGCTTTCGGTTTGATTTTGGACGCGGCCGACAAAGATGATCTCATCCTCGATGATGAAACTGTGCGTCCACTCATCAAAAACCATCTTGACGCCGGTGTGTTGGACGTGAAGAAGGCCGAGGCATCATTCACCATGACATCCGGCGTCCTGCGGGTTGCTAATACATCTTTGAACAATGCGGATGTGCGCTCAAATATTTCGGCAAGTTTTGATCTGCCTGAGCTTACCATGAAGGGCAGTATGGCTTTGTCTGTTGATCCGGCCAATGTTGATAAAACACCAGTAAGCGGTTCAACGCCGGAGATTGGTGTGTTGTTTGAGGGCGCCCTTGAAAACCCAGTTAGAAGTTTCGATTTGCAGCCGTTGCTCAGCTATTTAACTGTTCGTCGTTTTGAACAAGAAGTTCAACGGGTGGAAATTTTGCAGGCCGATATTTTGGAAAAGCAGCGCTTGTCCCGCTATGCGCGTTGGGTTTCATATGAGGTTGAGCGAGAGCAGCGATTGTTAGAGGAAGAACGACTGCGCCTTGAGGAAGAGCAAGAACGACTGCGCCTTGAAGCAATCGAAAAGGAAGAGGCTCGCGCTCGGGAGGCGAGGGAAAAAGCCCGTCGACGCGCTCAAGCAGCAGCCGAACGCGCGGCGGAGCGTGAAAGATTGGCCAATCAGCCAATTAATATTGATGAGGAATTACGACGGCTTGAGGAGGAGGCTGCAACGAATATCCCTCCCGCCAACGCACCGCTTGAACTGCGTCCTAATATCAGCAACTAGTGGATTAAGAGTTAGGTTTTTTAAGAGCAGCGTTGCTGATACGTTTTAAGGATATGAACCCTAATTGCGGACGACAGATTGTCGTCAGGTAAGCGCTGGTTATCGATGGCCGCGATCAAGTTTGTGGGCGTTGTATTTTGCTCTTCAGCAAGTGTTCGCAGCGCATCCCAAAACGGCTTTTCCAAAGATACACTGGTCCGGTGACCACTTAAGGTGATGGAGCGTTTCATCGTAAGCGCTACCTATTCAGTTTCAAAATCCGGCTTATCGAGCTTATGATCATCAAGCTTTTTATCGAGTTTAGAGCGATTGAGCTCAACGATTTTGTGTTCGGATTTTTTGGTGCCAAATTGCGCGCGTTTAACCGCACTGTTCTTTTCTTTATTGTCACGATTGCGCTGTTTGCGGGCCTGTCTAAGATTAATTACGTCTGACATGGCGCCACTTTTCTATTCCGCTTTTTTGCGAAAGGCATCGAGGGAAACGACATCAGCAGATGCCGGTTCGTCGTCGCTGTCCCCTTCTTTTGCGGCATCATTATTTTTTGCAGAAGCGTCGTCATCTGTTGCCTCAAGCGTTGCTTCTGTGGCTTCTTCAGCCTCAACCGCTTCATCCAATTCTTCAGCAGCAACGCCAAGAGCAGCTGGTGCAACAGTACTTAAAGAGCTTGATGCTTCATCATCATTGGATAATTCTTCATTGAAATGTTCATCTTCCAACAGATCGAACTGCAAACCGAATTGAACAGACGGATCAACGAAGCTCTTGATCGAGCCGAATGGGACAAGAAGCCGCTCTGGTACACCGGAAAAGGCAAGGCCAATTTCAAAGGATTGGCTATTTACCTCCATATCCCAAAACTGGTGCTGAACCACGATGGTCATTTCTTCAGGGTAGCGCTCGCGTAGACGCGATGAAATACGTACACCCGGTGCCTGCGTGTTGAAGGTGATATAGAAATGGTGCTCACCAGGAAGCCCGACGCGTACAACCTCCGTCAAAACTTTTTTGACGACGCCGCGCATCGCTTCTTGAGCGAGTACATCATATCTAATTAAATCTTCAGCCATTTTTTGATCATAGGTCATTTGTCTGCAATGTCGAGAGAGACATTAAGGTTTTCAGGGGCTATCTCACAGACAAAAGTCTCAGTAGCGCCTAAACATACCAATAACCCACAAAAAAGAAGAAAGTGGCAGCTTCTGTTGCCAGGTGCTGCCGAACCCCGCCCGAAGGTGCTAAACCAATGGGACTTTAAGTCGGCTTTTTAGGCACCGCATTACGCAGCGACTGCAAAACCTTCAGCTGTGTTGT
>CAZKKW010000116.1:0-8065 GCA_964553335.1 uncultured Hyphomicrobiales bacterium
AAGGGCTTTTTACCAAAGAAATTGAGCAAGCGCTGATTGATGGCGATATTGATATCGCCGTTCATTCGTCAAAAGATATGCCAACAACTTTGCCAGATAGCTTGGTGCTTGATGTGTTTTTGCCGCGTGAAGACACGCGTGATGCTTTCATTTGTGAAAAGGCGAGCGGGCTTGATGGTTTGGCCCAAGGTGCGGTGATTGGCTCATCTTCTTTGCGCCGCCAAGCGCAGTTGTTGCGTTATCGCTCTGATTTTAAAGTGATCATGTTTCGTGGCAATGTTCAAACCCGTTTGCGCAAATTGGCAGATGGCGTGGCAGAAGCAACCTTGCTGGCAGCCGCTGGCCTTAGCCGATTGGGCATGTCGCATATTGTGGCGGATTATCTTGATGAGGAAGCGTTTTTGCCTGCCTGCGCTCAAGGTGCGATTGGTATTGAAACGCGCGATGGTGATGATGTGACGCAAAATTTCATTGCGACATTACATGATGCAGACACAGCGGCGGCGGTTCAGTGTGAGCGAGCCTTTTTGAAAGTGTTGGATGGATCATGCCGAACCCCAATTGCAGGCATTGCGCGCATGAACGGCGATAAGCTCTTTTTCAAAGGAGAGGTGCTTCGCCCAGATGGTTCTGAAAGTTTCCCGATTGATGGGAGTGGAAGTGTTGGTGATGCCGTTGCGATTGGTGAGGAGGCAGGCCTTCGCTTGAAAGCGCAATTGAGCGATGATTTCGTGCAAAGCCTTCATCGGCGTTAGACCATGCGAGTACTCGTCACCAGACCAGAACCTGATGCCAGTTTAACAGCGGAACGTTTGCGGGCGATGGGGTATGAGGTGCTGGTTGCGCCGTTGTTGGAGACGGTGTTTTCAACTGAGCCGCTTGACGATGTGTCCAATACTGATTTTGTTGTCACCAGCCGTAATGGCGTGCGAGCGTTGGCGAAGCTTGCAAGCCAAGGGATGCGTGAGACGACAACTCTTTATACGGTAGGCGATGCAACAGCCGAATTGGCGCGTGACGTTGGCTTTAAACATATTCGCTCAGCAGCGGGCACTGTTGATCATTTGGTTGATTTAATTGGTCCTGCCAAGGCCGAGGATTGCAAACAGTTCATCTATGTTTGTGGACGAGACCGTAAAGGCAAGCTTGAAGATAAGTTGCAAGCAAAGGGCTGGCAGGTAAATGTTGCCGTTCGTTATCATAGTGACCCTGTCGGTCATTTTTCGCCGGATGTTTTAAACGCCATTAAAAGTCAAACAGTCGACGCAGTTCTGCTCTATTCAAACCGCACGGCTGAGGCATTTAAAGCACTCATTGAACAGTATGATTTAAGGCAACTAACTGACTTAATGAAGATTTTCTGCCTTGCCAAAAGCATTGAATCTGTGTTCGATAGGTCTGGAAGAATACAGCTTATTGTTGTAGAAAGACCAAATGAACAATCTATGTTCGATGCTCTGGCGCATTACCGAAACGATGGGTAAGAGCTATTTGATGAAAGATGACACCTTTCACTTGATCGGCGAACACAATAGAATGAGTTAGAATATGGCATCTGGTGAAGATCGGAAATCTGGCGGCAGAGCGACTGGTCGCAGTAGAACGAAGAGTGCGGGGTCAAAACCGCGAAGTGCGCAAGCACAAGCGCGTGCTGCTAAAAAGGCAGTGACGATTGATCTTGAGGCAAAGGATGTAACGCCTAAACCGGAAGCAAAATCGTCGGTTCCAAAAGCGCGTGCCGCGACAAGGTCGACCAGCACAAAAAGCACGACTGCTAACGCAACTTCAAAGCCAACAACGGCCGCGACGCGCGCCAAAGCAGAACCGGCAAAAGCATCAGTGACCGCCAAGCCAGAAACATCGCAGGCGAAATCAGCTTCAACAGCACCGAAACCGGCAACTTCAAGCAGCAAAGAAGTGCCGAATAATTCTGAGGCCAAAAACGCCAGTGCTAAAAATGCCGGTGCCAATGATGCGAGTGCCAAAAATGCGGGTGAAGCAACAACGCCTCCCCCTAAGCCTGTTGCACAGAAAGCTGAAAAATCTGAGGGTTCATTTTTCCCCAATCTTGTTGCTTCAATCATCGGTGGCGTGATCGCTATTGTTGGTTTTATTGGCTTGCAAAAAGCCGACATTATTCCAAGTTTTGGAGATGGCGGTGTCGCAGCCCTCACAAGTCGTGTTGCCAGTTTAGAAGCGGTGCCTGCGGTCGATGCTGTGAGCTTAGATGAGTTTGCTTCTCTTTCAGAACGTCTTGATGAAATGGAACAGGGTATTGAAAACGTTGATAAATCTGCAACCCCTGATGAAGTTTTAGCCCGTCTAACTGCGTTGGAGGCGCGTTTGGCTGAGGTAGACGAGGGCGCAGCACCTGCGATCACAGGTGACGCATCTTTATCGAATGGCATTACGGAGCGCCTTGCTGCTATCGAAGCGCGATTAAGCGCGCGTGAGAGTGACGGTGTCGATGGGCAAATCGCAGCTCTTGATGAAAAACTTGCAAAGCTTGATGAAGAGTTTGCAGCTGTTCAATCTGCGCTCACGGATGAAGACAGTAACAATCAACCAACAGTGGATGCGAGTGCAGGTTCAAATGACACAAATGATACAACAAGCGATGCTTCATTTGCTGACTTGAAATCTCAGCTGGCCGCTTTGCAAGAGAAGGTCGCAACGCTTGAAACTCCTGCCGTCAGTGAAGGTGTTAGCGAGGGTATTGTAAGTGCAGCGCGGCAGTCGGTTTTTTCAACAATTGATCCTAAGTTTATCGCACTCCAAACACAGCTTGACGAAACGTCTTCGTTGCTCGGTGCAGTTCAAGAGAAAATTGCAGCCGTTGATAGTGCCCAAAGTGATGTTGGCGGAAAACTTGCTGGGCTGTCAGAAAAACTTGGCAGTGTTGAAGGGGCGCTTGATACACAAAATGAAACCACGGCGAGCGTACAACTTGCGACAAAGGGTTTAGCGCTCGAAAACCTGAAAGCGATTACTCAAAATGGTGGCGCGTTTGGTTCCGCTCTCACGTCTTTAGAACGTGCTGGCATTGCACCAGAGGCAATTGAAGCTCTACAACCATTTAGTGCAACGGGATTGAAGGATACGGTGAGTTTAAAAAATGAGTTGAGTAACTTAATTTCGTTGGCCGCTGCAAAAAATAGTCCGACAGGAGAGGCACCCAAGGAACTTTCCGCTTTTGAGAAACTGGCTAGGAACGCAAAAAACGTCATTAAAATTCGTTCGCTTAGCGATGAAGGCACGGGTCCATTTAATCAGCTGCAGGCACAATTTGACGCGGGCGATATGGCCGGCTTTACAGAAACTTTGGAAACATTGAGTGATGACCAGAAACAAGTTTTCAACCAGTGGCTCCCTGAGTGGAGAGGTAATTTAGCCTTGTCTTCTCTTATTCAACAAATTGAACAAGATGTGGCAGCTGACCCTGCCGATGAAACATCATCACAATAGGTAAAGGTTTGCGTCGATGATTGGTCTCGTAATATTTCTTGTCGTAGTTTTCTTGGTGGCCGCCGGTTTTGCTTGGCTTGCCGATCAACCAGATAGCTTGCTTGTCTTTCGCCTTGGTGGATTTGAATTTGCCGAAGAAAATTTAGCCATCATCGGGGCCATTGCGCTGGGTGTTTTGCTGGCCATTATTTTCGTTTGGATTGTTATTACGATGATCTGGAAGACGCCAGGCAACATTGGTAGTTTCTTTAGAAACCGTCGCCGCGAAAAAGGCTGGAAGGCTTTAGCTGAGGGCGTCATTGCTGTTGGCTCCGGCGATATTGGCATGGCCAAACGATCGGCGAAAAACTCGATCAAATATTTGCCAGAAGAACCTGTGACCCAACTGTTGACGGCGCAAGCAGCGCAAATGGAAGGCAAGACAGATAAAGCGCGTGAAGCATTTGAAATGATGCTTGAAAAACCAGAGACCAAGCTCTTAGGTCTGCGTGGGCTTTATGTGGAAGCGGAAGAAACAGGCGAGAGCGAAGCGGCAAGGCACTTTGTTGAAGAAGCTGTTAGTGCGCAGCCTGGTGTGGAATGGTCTGGCAAAGCACTGCTTAGCATGCAGGCAACAGAAGGTGACTGGGAAGGTGCGCTTCTAACCCTTCATCAAAATGCCGATTCTAAACTTTATACGAAAAAAGAAGCAAAGCGTTTGCGGGCTGTTTTGTTGACAGGCCATGCATCCGAACTTGAAAATGGTGGCGACCCGCAAAAAGCCAAAGAAAAGGCTTTAGAGGCTCATCGTCTTGCCCCAGACCTTGTGCCAGCTGCGGTTATTGCAGCCCGTGTTTTGGCCCGTGTTGGTGATCTTCGTAAGGCTGCCAAAATCGTTGAAACATCATGGAAGCTTGATCCGCACCCTGAATTGATTGCGACTTATTCACAGTTACGGTCTGGTGATAGCGGCCTTGATCGATTGAAACGCGCTGAAATACTCAACGGGATGAGACCAAACCATCCAGAAGGGGTGATGGGTGTTGTTCGTGCCAAGATTGATGTTCAAGACTGGGATGGCGCGAGGAGTGATCTTGAAGGATTGCTTGCGAGTGAACCAACCCGCAAGGCTTGTTTGTTGATGTCTGAGATAGAAGAAGGTGAATTTGGCGATCGCGGTCATGTTCGCGAATGGTTGTCGCGAGCAGTGCGTGCCCCGCGTGATGCGGCTTGGACTGCTGATGGTTATGTGGCGGATGAATGGGCTCCTTTCTCGCCGGTAACCGGTGAATTAGACGCGTTTGAATGGCGCGTTCCTGTCGAAAACCTCGATGAAGAGCAAGACCTTCAATTAGAAGAAATTCCATCTGGTCCAATGGACCTCCCTGTTCTTGAGGCCGCCAGTGGTGTTGCCATTATGGATATAGCCAATGACGATGATGTTGTTGAGATAGATGCTGATGCGGTTGAGGCCGAAGTCGAAGCTGCTGACGAAGACACCGCAGAAGAGCCTCAAGAGGTGGATGCTTCTGTGGATGAAGAGCCAGCTGAAGCCGATACTGAAGAAGTTACTGGGGATGATGCCGACGCAAAAACCTTAGATGCTTCCTCCAGTGCTGATGCAGAAGAGAGCGCTGATGCTGATGAAAAAGGGCAGACGAAAAAGGATGATCCAATCAACAAACCACCGATTGATGATCCAGGTTTGAAAGCTGAAGCAGGCAAGGAAAAAAAGCGTTTCCGCCTGTTTTAGAGTCTTTTTTTAAGCTGCAAAGCTCGCAAGTGCTTCATCGTTAAGCTCAACGCCTGTGCCGATAACATCTTCGATCTTCGCGATGCCATTTTCAATTTTCAATGGCTCGCGGATCACCGGATTAAACCAATCAGCATATTCAAGCCAATGGGCGGTCGGCGTTACACTGAGTAACTGCGCGCTTACTTCTGGCCATAGATGGCTTGAGATTTTAGCGTTGTTTTGCTCGGCGAGTTTTGCAATACGCATCCAGCCAGTAACACCCCCGCACTTTTGTGCATCTGGCATGATAAGCCTTGAGGTGCCCAGATCAAAAGCTGTTTGAAAATCAGCAGGCCCCCACCAATTTTCACCTGCTTGCAACGGCGTTGTTGTTTCTTTTTGTAGGTCTGCATAGTTTTTAAAGTCATGGGATAAAATAGGTTCTTCCACCCATGTAAGGCCTTCGCTTTCAAGCGCATGGATGCGAGCCCGCGCTTCATCAACTGTGAGGCTTTGATTATAATCGACCATCAATTCAACATTGGGGCCGACAGCCTTTCGCATGGCGCGAATGACGGCGAGATCGTCTGCAATTGTCTCATAGCCAATTTTCGCTTTTACGGCTTTAAATCCGCTTGCTGCAAATTTCTCCGCGCCATTCGCTGAACCTTTCACACCATCAAAACCTACATTTGCATAGGGAATAATGGGCTGGCGAGCACCACCGAGCAGAGAAGAAAGAGCTTTACCTTCAGCCCGCGCTTTCGCATCCCAAAGTGCCATATCAAAACCCGATAGCACCATGCCCATCATGCCTTGTGTGCCAAGCAGTTTAAACCGGTCATGCAACATGTCTGTGTTTACCGTCGGGTTTAGTTCTTGCCCTTCAAGCATTGGAGCAATTGTGGCTGCTAAGGTATGGACCGCTTTTAAAAAAACATCGGCATAAGTGAAAATGATCCCGTCACCTCGCACGCCTTCATCTGTTAACACAGAGACTGTGACGACAGGGCAAACATTGATGATGGCCGACGAGGTTTTGTGCGGCTCGCTCATGGGGACGCGCGCGGCATGAATTGTGAAAGATTGGATATTCATAGATCCAAGCAACCTTTGGTGAGCGTCAAAAATTCTAGTTCAAATCAAGACTAGGTCCTGACACTAGACACCTTTGAAGTTTACCTCACGTTCGCGTTCTATCAAATACTTCGTCGATAGGAGCGGGATATTTGGAAGCTTGTCTTTGAAGTTACCAATTTGGCCGATCAAAATACCGAGCACGATAACGGCACCGCCGATTAAAACAGCGTTGGATGGCTCTTCGCCCAAAAGAAGGAAGGCAAAGGCAACGCCTGCAATTGGCGTGAATGAAGAGGCAACGGACACATCGCCTGTGTTTGCAGACTTGATGCCAACGAACCAGAAGTACTGGCCACCCATAACAATGACGGCACCGTAGATGAGCATAAGTTGCCATAAGAGAGGGCTGCCAAGGTCAATGAAGTGTTCTAGGCCTAATAGGTAGATAGTGACACCTAAGAAGATGATCGCGCCGAGACCTGTACGAACGACTGTGAAGATGCCGAGAGGAATGTTTTTCAATCGAACTTTAGCCACGATGGTTGAGACGGCAGTGAGCACGGCTGCCCCTGCTGCTTGCATCTCGCCTTTGCCGAACGAAAAACCAGTGCCACCGCTTTCAAGGTAGAAGGTGAAGGCAACGCCAATAAACGCAATAGCCGCTCCGATGGTTGGCCACATATCAGCTTTTTCTTTTAAGAAGACCATAGACAGGATGATCAGAAAAATTGGTTCAATACGTCCGACTAAAATCGTGTTGGTGACGCTTGAATTGGTCAATGCCAAGAACATAAGAGAAGGAACGAGTGCGCCTGTGATGATCGCCAAACCGATGAGGCTTGCCCAATCCCCAAAGGTGAGTTTTGCTAAAGCTTCGCGTGTCCATTGTTTGCGATAGAAGGCGTACATGGTGACACAAGCAACGATATTGCCCGCGAATAATACGTTGCAGAAGCTAACCGGGTTACGGCCATAAATTGGGTTTGCAGCGCCAACATCAAAGAGAAGTAAGACGATGGAATTTGCCGAAGCAAAAATGAAAATTGCGATCCAGACAAAAAGCAAGCCTTTGCCTTTCGACATGGTGATGTCGCCTTCCGCTTCGATTGTTGCGGTGGCCATGGTATTTCCTTACAAATGCTCGCTAAAATTGGCGGGCTTAATTCCTATATGGCGTTATAGAGCAACTTAACCAATTCACCACATTTCACAAAGCCTAATCTGAATCGTGAGTTTTAGTGAGGTGGCGCTAAGATTGGATGAGCTTGCCGCTGTAGCGCTTTTCAGAGCCTTCAATGAGCGTTGCGCCGACAAGTTTTTCGTAAAATTCAATCGGGCCGACCCATCCAATGGTGGCATAGACGTGTCCTTTTGCGACCATAGCATCAAGGGCTGCAAACAAGAGGGCGGCACCCAAACCGCGACCACGCGCAGATTTATCAACGCCTGTTGGGCCAAACATGCCAATTGCTGAAACATCATAGCACACAAAGCCAATGACCTTGCGATCTTCTAAGGCGATGATTGAACTTGTGGTCTCAGCATAGGCCCCTTTTAAAAACTCATCGGCCCAGCCACGACTGAAGTTTTCTTCAATCCAATCGCTTACCATGCTGACTTCTGCAGCCATGACGGGACGCATCGTTACACCGTTCGGCAGGGCTGGGCGCTCGCTTGGTAGGTCGTAGAGTTTGACGAGTAGATCTGGCATTAGGCTCCTGTCGTGAGATCACTCACAATGTTGCCGGCAACAGAAATCTTCGCAACACTCATGCTATCGCTTTCGAAAATCTCTTGAAGATCATG
>CAZKKW010000117.1:0-7897 GCA_964553335.1 uncultured Hyphomicrobiales bacterium
CTTTTGATCGGGATCATCCCTGTTCGCCATGTAAACCAACCAAACATTGGCAAATACATAAGCTCCTGCTTCATGATGAAAACGATTTTGTCGAGCAAGGTACCAAACGCCAGCGTTTCCCATGTGGACTGGTGTTTAGACGCGACAATAAACCCGCCCTTTGGGATGTTCTCTTCGCCTCTAATCTCAATCGTGGAATTGGTCGTAAGCGTCCACAAAAACATGGTCACGCGTTTCCAATGAATGGCGTAAAGGTAAACCCATCTTTGTGGGAGGATTAGGACGAAAAAACACAACCCACCAAAGCACAGGAAGTTAAGATAAAAGACTATCTGACAGAGGATTGAACGAAGAAAAGTCATAGACCACTCACAATTTGAAGTGGTTATGGCTTAACGGCTGACGGGGTTTGGTTCAAGCTCTTTCGTATAGTCGCCGCTTTTGATCAAAGCATCCGAGCTCACATTTCGTCCGGGCATTGTTGGCCATGGTCGATCCATAACATCATTTAAAATATCGCGGCCAATGATCACAGTAAATTTCATATATTCACGCAGCATATCTCTCAACCGTGCACGGTTTCGCCACCATGCCTCACCTTCTGGTACATTCACGGGTGCCGCTATAAGATTTACATCAGGCAGCGCATGAGAGAGTTCTTTGATGGCACGCGGCATATGAAGGGCACCGGTCACAATAATCAACGACTTAGCATTTAATTGTTTGTTCCATTGGCGGGTTGCAAGCGCATTCCCGATTGTATCAGCCGCAGCGCGATCAATGGCAACACAACAATCAACCATGTCCGCTGGAAGTCCAAGCACTTTTTGAAAGGAGGACAATGAAAGCGTTGGATTGACGCCCGTCACAAGCAAATGCTCACTCACGCCTTTTGAAAACAAGGAAGCAGCTTCGTGCAATCTGTTTTCGCCACCGGTTAAAACAACAATCCCATCCGCTTTGGTCGTTGTGGCGGGCACGGGAGACACAACAATTGAAGCGTAACGAATGAAGCCGCCGACAAACACGCCAACCCCAATGAACAGGCCAAGCAAAGTAAGCGACCAACAAATGCTGGTAACGCGCCTTAAACGAGAACGCTTGGGCTTGGAAACTGCCCCGCCTTCCTCAGAACCATCAATTATCTGGTCCTCAACATTGATACCTTTATCTACCACAATTGGTCCATCCTTGCCCAATGCAAGTAAACGTTTTTTATGTCATCTTTGTCAAATATCTAATGACAGCAAACCGGCAGGTGATTGCTGTTAACAGTGCAATGATGACAATTAAAAATATAGTTCCTAAAAAGGCAGACCATCCAATTTGAAAACTGCCAAACAAAGCAGAAATTTGATCGGCTTGCGGCGTACCCACCGAAAACCTGCTCCAAAAATTGAGCAGCAGGAAACATAATATGGCGACACCACCACCAGCAACACCGCCTTTTAAACCCAAAGCCATAAATCGCCGCTGAAATTCGGTCGCAATGAAGGTGTCCCGCCCGCCAACAAAATGCAGCACCTCGATCACTTCTTTATTGCTGGTCATCGCCCCATGGGTTGCAAAGGTCACACTCAACGTCATAGCCGTCAACATCAAGCCCATAATAGCAAGCCCCACCGCAACAGTGGTGTTTGCCATAGAGTTTAGACGATCCAACCAAAGCCGATGATCATTCAAAGATACGCCTTGCACATTATTCGAAAGTCGCTCAGACAAACCGCGCAGATTAGCACGCCGCCCCTGATCAAGTTCCAGCACTAACATGCGCGGCACAGGCAACTCAGAAAGGTCAAATTCATTCCCAAGCCAAGGCTGTAAAAGGCGCTCTGACCATTCATCATCGACAATTTGAACACTAGCAATACCCGGTGTGTCTTCTGAAATTCTGCGAGCCTTATCGATTTCACCCTCAAAATCAGTGCCGTCAATAGGGCGAACCTGAACGGTTACCTCCTGGGAAATATCAGCTTGCCAATCTGTTGCTTGTTGCCAAACAATTGTAACCATTGCAAAAGTAAGGCACGTGAGAAAGCTCATGATAGCAACCACAATCATCAAGGTCTGGCTGGCGACTGAGCGTTCTGGAACGATCGAATTTCGCCCCTTCTTGCCACCATACAGGCTGCGTATTGACGTCATCAACGACGACAAAAAGCTGTTGTCCGTCGGATTGCTGATCATGTTTTTCAGTTTGGGTAAAGTGCGTCGCTTTGCAGATTGCTCACGGCTTGCCTTACGTCGACGGTTAGGGGTTTTAGCATCAGTCATAGATCAACAACCGCCCCTCTTCTAAAATCAACCGACGTGCATCGAACTGATCCATCAAATTGATATCATGAGTTGCAATCACCACAGACGTTCCAGAACGATGAAGCTCTTGAAACAGGCGCAACAACCGTTTTGCCAGAGGTGGATCAACATTGCCTGTTGGCTCATCTGCCAGCAGAATTTGTGGCTGCGCGATTAAAGCACGTGCAATCGCCGCTCGTTGTTTTTCTCCACCTGACAAAATGGGCGGCAAAACATTCAATTTATCACCAAGGCCAACCCATTCTAAAAGCTCTTTCACATCCGCGCGATATTTGGCTTCTTCTTGCCCTGCAACACGCAAAGGCAATGCGACATTTTCAAAAGTGGTTAAATGATCAAGCAACCGGAATTCTTGAAACACGATGCCAATTCGACGGCGCAATTTTAAAAGTTCATCTTTTGGAAGCGTTGCAGCATCTTGGTCAAAGACGCGGATAAGTCCTCTTGAAGGTTTCAAGGATAAAAACAAAAGTTTCAGCAAAGACGTTTTGCCTGCACCTGATGGACCGGTCAAAAACTGGAACGAATTATCAGGAATTTCAAAGGTAACATCACGCAGCACCTCTGGACCAATCCCATACCGTAATCCGACATTTTCAAATTGAACGATGGTCACGAAACTTACCGCCAAGCCTGTTTATAGATCATGAAATCATTGTTCGAACGATTTTTCCAATGAGAAAAGTTCAATTTTAGGAACTTGTTAACCATAAACGTGAACAACCGTATAAGACATTATGGGATCAACCATGCAAAAAATCACGTGCCCCTCTTGTAGTACATCTTACGAACTGCCTCACAATTCGATCGGCGCTAAAGGTCGAAAAGTGAAATGTGCAACATGCGGTATTAAGTGGTTGGCTAAAGCCGAAAACATAAAGACTGCTGATCCTTTACTTGATTCGATCTCAACTGGCATTACCGATGACGCAAAACCTGAAGATATTGCCTCACAACCTGTTGAAACGACAAAACCAGCTTTAGCCACAGCTAATACTGATGCACCCATTGATGCGGACTTTGAAGAAGACCAGCCTACAAAATATGCTGATCCAGGTGGCGATGTTTCATTGCAATTACCCGCAGTCGCTCAAGAAATGCCTCGACCCAAAGCAATAAACCCGTTGATGCGCAATAAACCGGCGCTACAACGAAAATCAGGGTTTGACAAAGTTGAACAAAGAGAGCGCCAACAGCAAAAATTATCAAATATTTTCCGGCCCACAGCTTTCGTTGCAACAATTCTCCTTTTAGTTGGCCTAGTATACGCCCGCGAACCGATTGTTCGTTTGGTGCCAGACCTTGCTGGCCTCTATGCCAAGATTGGTTTAGATGTGAACTTGCGCGGTTTTGCATTCCACGACATACGCTCCGAGCGTGTTGTTGAAAGCTCCGGACCTGTCTTGATTGTGACTGGGGAAATTCGAAACATCAAAGGCACAATTGCCCAAGTTCCTAAACTGCGGTTTGGTCTCAGAACCAACACCAATGAAGAAATTTACGCTTGGAATCACGAATTATCTGTTCCAACCATCGTGCCAGGTGGCTCTGCCCGCTTTCAAAGCCGCCTTCCAGCTCCCCCGCCTCTTGGCCGAAATTTATCTGTACGCTTTACCGATGGCTAACACCGTGGCATAGGTCTTTACCATGAAGGTAAGGAACTAAATAATGCCTCTCGTTCGAGGGAAAAATATACGGGTTTTGTTTGACGAAGCGACCATTGCTAAGCGCAACCAATCGCTTGCAACTGAGATCGCTAATGCGGGCTACGAACAGCTGCTTGTCATCATGATTTTGAAAGGCAGCTTTGTCTTTGCAGCCGACCTTGTGCGTGCCTTGCATCATGCAGGTTTGGAGCCTTATGTTGAATGCATGTCACTCTCCAGCTACGGCGCTTCCCAACAATCTACAGGTACTGTAACCGTTTTACGCGACATTGAAGAAGATGTTTCGGGACGAGATGTTTTATTGGTTGATGATATCTTAGAGTCTGGCAGAACTCTTAAGTTTGCGAGGGATTTGATGCTTGAAAGGGGTGCCAATCGAGCAGATTGCGTCGCCTTATTGGACAAACCGCGCAAAAGAATTGCAGATTTAGAGGCTTCGTTTACCGGATTTGAATGTCCTGATGCTTTTGTAGTGGGATATGGAATGGATTCAGCACACGCTTTTCGGGAGCTTCCTTATGTTGGCGTGGTTGAGGACGAGACTTAAAATAGGAATTAGGTAGTATGGCGCGTTTGTTAATTGCAGAAGATGATGAAGCTGTAAGAGCTTTTGTATCGCGAGCCCTCATGATTGATGGCCACGATGTTACCACTGCTGAAGATGGCGCCGATGCTCTTGATATTTTGACAGAAGACGACAAATTTGACCTGCTTCTTTCAGATATAAAAATGCCTGTCATGGATGGGATCGCGCTTGCGCTTAATGTCGCCCGCGACCACGATCACCTACCTATCCTATTGATGACCGGCTATGCAGATCAACGCGAACGTGCCAATGGTCTTGATAAAATCGTTATTGATGTTGTGCAAAAACCATTTTCTTTGGCGGAAATTCGCGAAGCCGTAAAAACGGCACTTGAATTAGCCAACAATCGCGCTGCTTAAAAGAACAATCGTGAAGCAGTCAGCATCACTGGCTCTGTAGAAGTCGCTCCAAATATTCCAGTTCGATTTTTGGCCGCAAACTTTCTCCCAGACGCTGACGGATTTGGTCCAAAATCTGACGCGCGCGCTGCGTATCGATTTCGTCAGGCACCTCGACATCATCGCCAAAATCCGCACCAGCACGGCCTTCACGACGGCCCAGTGGGTCTGTGCCGCGCTCGCCGCGTGCTAAATTATGATCGCCTTGGCCTTCACCCTGACCGGCCATCTGTTCTGCTAAGCTTCTAGCGCCACGACGAAGCTGATTTAGCGCTTCAGATTGACTGCCACCAGCTTCTCCAAGTTGACCCTGTCCAAGCTGTTGAGCAGCACCCTCCATTGAGCGTTGTGCTTGTCCCAGTTGATTGCCATTTTCCGACCCATTTTGGCCCAAACGGTTCAAAAGCTGTTGTAATTGATCAGCCAACGATTGTTGCCCGTCTTGAAGGCTTTGGCCTGATTGCCCTTCGCCTTCACCGCGCTGTTGGCCTTGTTGTTCTCCACGGTCCCCTGGTTGACCACGTTGCGGTCCTTGTTCACCCTGTTGGCCCTGATTGCGCTGGCGGAAAGTTTGGTCACGAAGTTGCTGCTGACGGCGGATCATTTCACCCAGTTCATTTAGCATTTGTTGAGCTTGGCTTTGGCCCTGCTGATTTTGCTGGTTTTGTTGGGCCTGTAAGTTTTCCATCATTTGCTGCAGTTGAGACAACATTTGCTGTGCCGCATCGCGTGATCCCGTCTGCGCCAATTCTTGAATACGGTCCAACATATCTTGCAAATCTTCAGGGCGTAGCGCCTGTGATGGATCGCTGTTTGGTTGATTTTGTGCCGTATCAGCATTGCGCTCTGCTTGCTCAGCAAGCGCCTGCATGAACTCCTGCAAAGCCTGTCGCGCATCGTTCATTAAACGAGCAAGCTCTTCGTCGTTCGCTCCATTTTCAATGCCTTCGCGCAGCGCCTCCAAAGCATCGCGCAAATTACGCTCCGCCTCTGATAGATCACCATCTTCTAAGCCAATCGCTAAATCCCATAAATCATCGACAACTTGTCGCAGGGCGTCGTCATCGCGGGCATTAAGTAGACCTCGACGGATCGCGGCAAGCGAAATAAAGGCTGCATATTTGTT
Organism: uncultured Hyphomicrobiales bacterium; assembly: GCA_964553335.1. Taxonomy (GTDB): domain Bacteria; phylum Pseudomonadota; class Alphaproteobacteria; order Rhizobiales; family JACESI01; genus JACESI01. The sequence continues at coordinate 6,094 of CAZKKW010000117.1, forward strand.
TTCAAATTGCTCAGCGCGCAATGTGATCACATCAATCACATCGACCAAAATCGGCGCATAATTCGCGTCCATGGCTAAATTGCGTCGCTGTTCAATAACCGCACGCGCCAAAGGATCAACAAATCGGCGCAGCGGCAATGTCATTTTAACAGGCTCACTTGTCCCCTGCTGGTCCAGCTGATCAAACGCACGCAACGTCATAATCATTTCAGCACCCGCCCAAGGGTGGTCAACAATCGAGCGTATTGTCTTCGACTTACCGTCAACGACACGACCACGCTTGAGAGAAAGAGGAAATTGCGGCGCTTCATAAAGCGGGTGGGCATCATCACGAGAACCAGTGGCATCAGCAACCGGTGCAAACTCTGCAACAGCACGATTAACACCGTAATCGTCCTTGATGAGAGCAACAACCTCCAACGCACCGGAACGCTGAACCTCTGGCGCCTCAGACAAAGAAATTTCAGGCAACCGATCTGCTAAAACCGTAAAGGCCCATTCATGGGTCTGGGAAGCCGTCACGACGGACAAAATGCCGTCAGCTTCTAACGTCATGGCATAATCAAGCTGCGTGGTGGACGCAGTCTGCGTCACTGCATCACTGTTATCGTCAAGCGCTTTTGGCGAGATAATCGTCTCCAAGCCATCCTCATCGCTCGATGCACTTTGTTTGAAAAGAACATTGGTATTGTCAGAATTGACAGAGCGAATGGTTATTTCACTTCCAGCCGGCACAACCAAAGGCTCACCGCCTGTATCAAAAGCATCGTTAGTCAGAAAAATCGGCGGTTTGCCCGTATAGCGCGGCGGCGTTACCCACGCATCAAGACGTGTTGCAATCGTCGACCTTGAACCAGAAAAATCAGCAATATCTGTTAACCGCGCGATACGGTCGGATCCCGCAACATTGAAGCCAACAAACAAACCAATGACAACCAACACACGCAATCCATAAGGATCAAGCGTTGTCACTTGAGATTTTGGGAAACCAGATCGCAGCGCATTCAGCTTGTCGAAAATACGCCGTTTATGCGCCTGCCAAAGAGTATCTTGCGCTGGATTGCCAGATTTTTCATTGCCCAATTTATCCAACGATGCAGTTAGCGGGCGATGGTCTATTCCAGAAGTCTCCTCAATCCGGTCAACAACCTGCTCACGACCTGGAAACGTCGTACGGATAAGCTTCACAATGACATAAAGGCTCGCAAGACCAAATCCGACCATCGCACAAATGCGCATCCAACTTGATGCATGGGCCCAAAGCCCCAACCACGAAAGCGCTACATAGGTTCCGATAATCAACAAAAGCGCAAAAATTGAGGGCCAAATAGCCTCCCACATCACAACCAAACGCGCACGCCTAACCACACGCCTGACATGGGACATGGTAGAGCGAGAGGTTGGCGTTTTATCAATCATGCATATCCACTGGTGATGTGTTGCTGTTTTATGGTCAGCCATATTGACCGTTATTATAAGGCAAAATCACGGCATAGCGATAGCTAGACCACGATTTTTGCTCACAACCACTTGATGGCCGTACAACCATAACCCAAAAGCAGGTTGATGTTACGCGATTATTAAAAAATCAATGATACCACTGAGCATACACCGCTGACCTTCGCAATGAAGTAAAAACCTTCTTGAAACGTGTCGCCACCGTTTAAATCAAACCTGTGATTCAGGCCTTATAACCAGTCTGGCAAACTATCTTGCGCAATGATTTGTTCCGCCGTAAGGCGTGACCTAATCACGTGGAATTGGTCACCGTTGACCATCACCTCAGGGATAAGTGGGCGCGTGT
>CAZKKW010000118.1:0-7893 GCA_964553335.1 uncultured Hyphomicrobiales bacterium
GCCCCTAGCGCACCACCATAATAACGGTAAGTGCCAGCAAAATGCCCATTGTGATGTTGAAAACCCGCAGTCGTGTTGGATTAGACAAAAATCTCTGCATCACCGTGCCAAATCCTGTCCACACCATGACGGAGGGAAAATTGCAGCTGACAAACACGAAAGACAAAAGCGCTATCGACCACATGCCTCCGTCAGGATCACTAAACAGCGCAATGGCAGAAAGTGCCATCGACCATGCTTTTGGGTTCACCCATTGAAAGGCCGCAGCCTCAAGAAAACTCATTGGGCGCGACTTAGCGCTGCCCTGCCCAATGCCCGTTGATGTCGCAATACGCCACGCAAGATAAAGCAGATAAGTCGCACCTATAATTTTCAAAATGAGATGAAAGTTCGGGCTAAAAGCAATCAACGCGCCAATGCCAGACCCCATTGCAAACACCAAAAAACCGAAGCCGATGGAAATGCCGAACATATGCGGCACAGTGCGCCAAAAACCAAAATTTACACCAGATGCCAAGAGCATCAAGTTGTTCGGCCCCGGCGTTACAGAAGTGGCAACCGCAAAGGTTGCAAGCGCGATGAGGGTTTCCAGCGTCATAATTGCGTCAAATCTCCAATTTTCGCAACAATACCCTAAAACGCACCAAATATAATTGCAATTATTGCTATATTTAATTATATTACGCAATTAATGATCGATATTGACGATATAGACCGCAGAATATTGCGCATTTTGGAAAAAGAGGGCCGCATCAGCAATGCGGAACTCGCGGACCGCGTGAATCTATCAGCCTCAGCATGCTTGCGCCGTGTGCAAGAGCTTGAGCGCTCAGGCGTAATTGAAGGGTATCGAGCAACGCTCAATCGCAAGACACTTGGCAAAGGTTTAGCTGTTTACGTAACGGTCGGCCTGTCGCGTCATTTGAAACAGGATCAACAAGCCTTTGAACGCGCCATGTCCATCGCGCCTGAAGTAAGCGAATGTCACAATATTTCAGGCACGTTTGAATATTTACTACGAGTGGAAACCGCTGACCTTGAAAGCTACAAGACATTCCACACCGATACATTGGGCACAGTGGAGCAAGTCGCCACCATTACCTCGCATTTCGTGATGGGTACATCCAAGGATGAACGCGGCTAAGCCTCTAGAGCTGCCATTACTTCGTCATCAATTTCCATGTTTGAATAAACATTTTGCACGTCGTCATCATCTTCCAACGTGTTGATGAGTTTCATCAAGGTGCCCGCTTTATCTGCATCAAGCGGTGTCAGCGTTTGCGGCTTCCAGTTTGGCTTCACGCTTTCTGCTTCACCCAATGCCTCACCAAGTGCTTTTGACACATCGCCAAGGTCTTCAAAGGCACAAGAGATAAAGTGGCCGTCTTCATCGCTTTCACAATCTTCAGCACCCGCTTCAATGGCCGCTTCCATAATTGTATCAGCATCGCCCGCATCAACCGGATAAGTGATCTCGCCAACACGAGTGAACATGAAACCGACAGAACCCGTTTCTCCCATCGCGCCGCCGTTCTTCGTGAAGGTTGAACGAACAGAAGAGGCTGAACGATTGCGATTGTCCGTCAAGCATTCAACGATGACAGCAACACCGCCGGGGCCGTAACCTTCGTAGCGAATTTCCTCGTAGGTATCCGCATCACCGCCTTCTGCTTTTTTGATGGCGCGTTCGATATTGTCTTTCGGCATGGATTGGCCGCGCGCGTTTTGAACAGCAAGGCGAAGGCGCGGATTACCATCCACATCGCCACCGCCCATTTTGGCTGCAACGGTGATCTCTTTTGATAGCTTTGAGAACATCTTAGAGCGTTTCGCATCTTGCGCACCTTTGCGGTACTGGATGTTCTTAAATTTACTGTGGCCTGCCATGATGCGTTCTCGCGCTTTGTCTCGTTCTGTCGTTCGAAACCTTATAAACAAACGGCATGGTGAACGTCTAGACCTGCATTTGAGATACTTTACCCAATTCGTCCGCAATAATGCTTGCGATAAGCGAACAATCTTCAACACTGAAGGTGAGCGGCACGCGCATGTCTAACGTGGTGGCCAGTGCCTGCTTGGTTTGAACAAGGTCTGGCAGGTCATCAAAATACTGCCAGCTATCATATCGGCTTGTGAAAGCAACCGGTTCATCAGCGCCAAACCACTTAAGTTCCACACCACGCTTAGCAACAGCTGCCACAAAAGCTGGAATATCATCAACACCCAAAGCGTGAAATTGAAACGACGACCCAACAAAGGCCTCATGCTGCGCCCGCTCCACAATTTTCGCACCAGCAACGGATTTGAGGCCCGCTTCAAGCGCACGGTAACGCTCATTCCATCGCGCAATATTATCATCCAATAAAGGCAGTTGAGCGCGAAGGATCGCGCCTCGCAAATTATCAAGCCTTGCCGAACAATTTGGCGTTTCTAATCGCACCCGCTGAAACGCCTCTTCCGATGGCGTTGCACCGTGGCGGCCATAAAGCATGTAAGAGCCAGACATGATGACAGCACGCGCTGCTAGCTCTTCATCATTGGTGGTGAGAAAGCCGCCTTCGCCAGAATTGATGTGCTTATAAGTCTGGGTCGAAAAACACGCGACACGGCCAAAATTACCAGAGCGGACACCCTTCCATCGCGCACCCATTGTGTGGGCACAATCTTCAATCAGCGTGATGTCGTACTTTTCGCAAATCTCAACGATCGCATCCATATCTGCAATGTGGCCGCGCATGTGCGACAGCATGAAAAACGTCGCGCCGCTGGATTCTGCTTTGGCCGCAAGGTCTGTAATATCAACGCGCCAATCTTGCCCCGTTTCCACAAACACGGGCACACCGCCAGCCACATGGATAGCACCGGGCACAGGAGCAAGCGTATAGGCGTTGGCCAAAATTTTGTCCCCCGCCTTCAAGCCCGCCGCACGAAGTGCAATCTGCATTGCTTGCCCACCAGAGGTAACAGCCAGACAGTACTTCGCTTCTTGATAGGCGGCATATTCTTCTTCAAGCAGCGAGACCTCAGCCGTCTCATCAGCCAGCGTGTTATAGCGATGCAAACGCCCGCCGCGCAGGATTTCAACTGCGCGTTCAATCGCCACTTCGGGGATTGGTTCTTGTTGCGTAAAGGGCTTATCGAACACTCTATCAGTCATAGCGTTTTTGGTCCGTCACTTCGAAGTCCCAATTGGTGCCCTCGTGATATTTGCGCAAGCGCCAATCACAAGCACGCGCATGTCCGTCCATGCCTTCAATACGGCTAATACGGGAACCTGCAGCACTAAAGGCAAGGTTCGCTTCTTCGCTGATTTCTTGCCATGTCAAAATTTTCAAAAACTTCATGACATTCAGCCCGCCTGTATAACGGGCCGCTTTTTTAGTGGGGAGAATATGGTTGGTGCCGGAACATTTGTCACCGTGTGTCACGGTCGCGCCTTCGCCGACGAACAAAGAGCCGTAGTTTTTAAGCCGCGTCTTCCACCAATCATTGTTTTTGGTAATCACCTGCAAATGCTCGCTGGCATATTGGTCAGAAATACTGGCAACTTCTTCATCCGTGTCGCCTACAATAATCTCACCATGATTTGCCCAAGCCGCCTTCACCACCTCGCCGCTTGGCATATCGTCTGCTATCTTTGGCAAGATACGATTTACAGTGTCCGCCAAGTCTTGCGACGTTGTAAAAAGCCAGACGGGAGAATTAGTGCCGTGCTCTGCTTGACTGGCAAGGTCGATTGCAACCGTCATTGGGTCTGCTGTTTCGTCGGCGATGATTGCGCTTTCCGTTGGACCTGCAAAAACGTCGATACCCACTTCACCAAACAACAAGCGCTTTGCCTCAGCCACATATGCATTGCCCGGTCCAACGAGGATGTCGGCAGGTTCTGCGCCGAATAATCCGAACGCCATCGTCGCAATGGCGTGAACACCACCCATTTCTAAGATTACGTCAGCGCCAGCAATATCCATCGCATAAGCAACAGCTGGCGCAATGCTTTCACCGCGTGGTGGGCTGGCGGCAACCACAAAAGGAACGCCCGCAACCTTTGCCGTTGCAACGCTCATAATGGCAGAGGCAGCATGAGAATATCGCCCCCCTGGCACATAACAACCAGCGCAATTAACGGGCACAACTTTTTGTCCCAGAACGACACCTGGTTCAGTCTCGATGGAAAATTCACTTAAGCTTGCCCGTTGCGCTTCGGCAAATCTCGTCACTTGGCGAAAGGCAAATTGAATATCTTCTTTTTCTTGGTCAGTAACCTGCGCAATCAAGTCCGCCTTCTTTTCAGCAGACAGAACGAAATCGCCAACCCAGCCGTCAAACTTTTCTGCGTAAGAGCGAACAGCCGCTTCGCCATTCACACGAATGTCCGCAATCATGTTTTCAACACTCTCGCGAATACGCCTGTCTTCCGGCTCTGCTTCGGCTTCAGCTCTTTTTACATAGTTCATTTATGCATCCCCTATAGGGAACACTATTCATCGTTTGAACTTGGCTTGGCAACCGGCTCGCCGTCTGTCCCGTCTAAGGCCGCCATCTGGCCCGACAAAATACGTTGGTAAAAATAGCCAATCGCCATCAACACGGCGCCAAGTGAAATAAACGAGAGCGCCCGCAAGAAGCCCGTTAGTTCGGACATGTCCACCACGAAGACCTTCACCACCACGACCGCGATCAACAAACCAGAAACAGCCCGCCATGTTTTCGAGCGCGTATAGAGGCCGACCGTAAGAACAGCAATACCGATCACCAGCCATACGGCAGAATAGGTATATTGCTGTGCATCGCTGATGATGCGTGATGAAAAATCGCCTGGATGGAAAATATGATGGATAAAGAAATTCACCCAAGCAGCACCCAAAAGCGCTGAATAAACGCTGATTGCAACAATATACCAATCTGGACGCTTGCCCTTTGATTGCCACGCAATCAGCCCATAAAGCAAAAACGGCAATAGGTAGGCAAAGTTCAACTCGTTGAGAATTAAGCCTTGCGAAATATCAACATTGTTCAAGGTAGGGTTTTGCCAAACAAGTAGTCCCAATGCACCAACGAAAGCGCCGGCTAAACTAATAGCGATACTTCCCCAACTGAGAAAATCATCTTTTGCTTGAGAGGCAAGTCGTGTCAGACCAAGCGAGATGCCACCGCCGACCAGAACTAGCACAGCGCATAAAAGCAGTTGTTTATCATTCTGCGTGAAGCGGAATGTTGGCTCCACCAAATGCAAAGCGATCATGGCAATGGTGACAGACACAGAAGCAATGGCAATTGCCTGCATCAATCGCGCAAACAGGTCTCGCCCGCGTGACGTTAAAACAAGGGCTGCATAGATGAACCCGATCATCGGCACGCCGTATCCATAAGTCAGCACATTGAAAAATGGCGTTTGGCTCAAATCACCTTGCGAAATGAGTGGGTCTGCAAAAACCCGCAACCCATAAGGAATAACAAAAAACGGTGTGAGTGCCCGCACGACATAAAGTCTGTGCTGCCAATAGGTGAACGCCATCGCAGGAACCAGCAGCCCCATCGCGACTGTGAGCGATGCTTTTTCAAAATAGATCGCGGCAGCGAATGCCAAGAACACAAGCGAACCGACAAGGAAAGCAGCAAGTGCACCGCTCCTACCTTCATTCTGTTCGTCATCCGCACTGCCAAACGCCTTCGCCAAATATTCACCCGCTGCCCGACAAGCAACAAAGCCAGAAAAAGCAACCAGCGCGAAAAAGGCCGAGGTTTCAAACCCATCCACCCGACCATAAGTGACGACAAAGATGCCGACCAAGAACACCATAGCGCCAGAGGTAACCACAGCGCGAGACACTGATTTCAAACTAGCCCACATAGCACCTGCAAAAGTCGTAAGCGACAAGAAGAGCGCGACCCAACCAAGCACGGACAAGTCAATGCGCGACAAGAAATCATCTGGTGCGGTTTGTTGAAGGGCTACATCAATGTTCACCAAGGCATCCGTTGACGCATCAAACTGCGCGTAACGGATGAGAGCTGCTAAAATCGGCAAGAACACCACATAGCGCACGGCAGAATAATAACATGCAAGCACCATTGGCACGGCGACCAGCAGAACAATTTCTGCCGTTGCAATGATGGGATGATGAGCGAACTGACCCTGTCCAATCCAAGGCAGTGCAAACAGTGCAATCAGCACGGTCGCCAGCTTATCAATCGGCTGCGCCATCACCAATGAACGCGGATAGAACGAGATGACAAAGGTGAAAATCACGCCCGCTGATGCTGCCATCAAATATCCTAAGACGATGAACTGATCGCCATCTTTGGCTCCGGCTTCAAACAAGAAGCCATAAAATAACCAACCAATTGCCGCAGCGAACGCCACCCAGCGCCACAACCGAAGCCGCGCAACCGTAATGGCCGCAGCGCCCGCAATGAGGATATAAATCGCAACAGGCATGATTTTAGGATCGTCAGACGATATCAAGAACGGCACAACAAAAGCACCAATGAGACCCAAAGAGGCCAGCGCTGGACCATGCACTAACGCGCCCGCCATGGAAGCCAAAGCGATCACTCCTAAGGCGATGAAGGTCGTTGCGGGACCGATCAGCTCATACAGACTATGAGCGGCGAACACGGCGGCAAACATGGCGAACGTGCCAATCGCGGTTAAGATTTCAGGCACACCAGCCCATTCATACCCTGCGATTTTCTGATCGGGATTGCGACGTCGCATAAACTCGCCAACACCACATAACAATGCCCCAAACAAGATACCCATCGTAATGCGCGCCGCTGGACCTAAGAAGCCAGCTTCAATCGCATAGCGCACGAGGAAGATCGACCCCAACGCCATCGTGATGCCGCCAATCCAAACACTGAGTTTACCGCCGATGGTGTTTTCAGCTCTTTCAGAAGTCGTAGCAGAAACAGGCTCGATCTCATCAGCTGCAGTCATCGCTGCAGCGGCAACTTCTTCGATATCACTATCTTCGACTATAGGTTCGTCTTCAGCCTCTGAGACATCTTCCTGAACAACAGGATCAGCGGTACGTTCTGCGGCAATATTTTGAGCAGGAGATTCTTCCGATGTCGGCGAAGGCAAACCTTCACCACGTTCCAGTTTCGCGACAAGGTTTCTCAGTTTGAAAAGTTCCCCCGACATTTCGTCGAGTTTTCTAGCTTGAGCATTGGTTTTGAAAAAGGCGACCCACCCAAGCGGAGCGCCAAGAAGGAACACAAGGCCTAGAATGACGAGTATAACAAATTCCAAATTCTTATCCTGTCATCAGTATCAATATGTCTTAAGGCTAGGAATTATCAAGCCGCCTTGCAACCATGTCAATTTCCACTAGTGCATTAACGGCTAAACCAGTAACACCAATACAGGTGCGCGCTGGCAAACGATCCGCAGGAAAATAAGAGGCATAGACTTTATTCATCGCCTCATAATCGCGCTCAAACTCGGTGATATAAACACGGCACTGCGCCACATCACCAAGCCCCAGCCCCATGCCTTCCAAGACGATAATGAGATTATCCATCACGCGGCGGGTTTGCGCTTCAATGCCTTCAGGCAGCGCACGGTCTGGTTCACCCGGCCACGTTGGCATTTGCCCTGTGACAAAGATAAATCCATCCACCTCAGTCGCATGAGAAAAGGGCGCAACGCCCTTAGGTGCCTTTGCTATTTGATGAAATTCAATCGGTCCCATGCCTACCCTCACAATCCCCAGCCTCACAATCAATGGCATCGTCAAACTAGCTCAATTCATCTTTCGCTGTCTTATGATTTTTCATTTGGCTGTAGAATTTGCATAGACGCCGACCAATTCGTGAGTAAGATGCGGCACTAATTTCAAAAAGGCGTCCCATGACTCAAAAAAGTGACCCGCGTTTTCAGCCCAT
>CAZKKW010000119.1:0-7800 GCA_964553335.1 uncultured Hyphomicrobiales bacterium
GAGCCATCAGGTTGCTTCGCACCCTTACTAAGCGGAATTGCCATGTCAGAGGCCGCATTACCAATATCAAGTTGTGAACAGGCAATATCAAATGGACGTCCATCCAATGAGAGCGTTTTGGTCAAACCGGTGATTGCGTGTTTCGTCGCTGTATAAGGCACGGACCCAGGCCGCGGTGCATAGGCCGAAATCGACCCATTGTTGATGATCCGCCCACCCATAGGTTCTTGACGGCGCATCAGCGAGAATGCCGCCCGCGCGCAAAGGAATGAGCCGGTTAGATTGATGTTGACCGCGTTTGTCCATTCTTCAACCGAAATCTCATCGATCAGCTTGCTATGAACAATAACGCCTGCATTGTTGAAAAGAATATCGATGCGGCCGTGGCGTTCTTCAATTTGGGCAAACATGGCGTCCACGAAAGCAGCATCGCTTATATCGCCCGCGATTATTTCGCCTGTGCCTCCATGTTCAGCGGCACCCTCGCTCAGCGCTTCTTGCAAGATATTCTCGCGGCGGCCATTGAAGATCACATGATAACCACCCGCCATCAGCGCATGAGCGGCAGCTTTTCCAACACCCGTTCCAGCACCTGTTACAAGGACAACTTTGGTCATCATGTTTTCTTTCAAAAATGATGTTTACTACGTTGTTTAAAATGGCAATTTCATGCCCGGCGGCAAAGGAAGGCCAGCCGTCATTTCTTGCATTTTTTCTTGCATGGCGGCTTCTGATTTGCCCTTGGCATCGTTGTGAGCTGCAAGGATCAAATCTTCCATGATCTCGGCTTCTTCTTCCTTCAAAAGCGACGGGTCAACCTTAAGGCCGCGCATCTCGCCTTTGCCAGAAAGCGTCACAGTGACCAAGCCACCACCTGCCGTGCCAACAACTTCCGCGTTGGCTGCTTCTTCTTGCATTTCCTGCATTTTCGCCTGCATTTCGCCGGCTTTTTTCATCAAACCCATGATATCTTTCACGGCGTTTCTCCATCATTGTCTATGTCATCATCCTCAGGCACGGCTTCCAATATCTCTTCATCTTCTTGGAAGGAAATATTGACGATTTTTGAACCTGGAAATTGTTTTAATACGGCTGCAACCGTTGGGTCTTCTTCTGCTTCGCGGGTGCGTTCAGCTTCTTCTTCTGCCCGTTGAATTTTAAGCGGCACCTCGCCGCCTTCGCGCGCGACGATCACTTGCCAGTCTTGGCCAGACCAATCTTTTAAACGCGACTTAATGTCGGAGGCTAGATTACGCGGCGCTTGTGGGGTTGGTGAAAATTCGATGCGGCCATTTTCAAAGGCGATCAAACAGACACACGCTTCAAGCGCATGGCGAAAAGCAAGGTCGCGCTTTTCTTCGGCAATCGCTACCAAATCTTCAAACCGGTTAATTCGCACACTTTCAGCCGCTTTTGCTTCTGGAACAGGTGCTGCCTCAACGGGCTGAGGGTTCGGGTTGTTGGTTGCAAGAACAGGACGCGGGCGCTCCATCTCAGGAGCGGTCTGCGGTGCATTCATCATCACCGGATCACCTGATGGCATTGGTTGGCTCATCTGCCCACCACCATATTGCGCAACAGACGCACCGTTGCCAGTTGGTTGAGGCGCTGCATTCGTCGTAGGTGCTGCTTGCCCGCTTCCAGCACCCTCTTTGATAAGCTTAATCGCTTCATCAGGCGTTGGCAGGTCTGCCACATAAGCAAGACGCACAATCACCATGTCGGCGGCGGCGAGAGGCTTGCGGGCGGTTTGAACTTCTTCAATGCCTTTTAAAAGCATTTGCCAAGCCCGTGACAAAACACGAATGGAAAGATTTTCAGCGAACTCTTCGGCTTTCGCTTTTTCAAGATCAGACAAAGCCTGTCCGCGCGGCACGCCATCAGCAAGTTTTGCGGTTGTGACCAAATGCGTAAACTCAGCCAAATCAGATAAGATGACAAACGGGTCTGCCCCCACATCAAATTGTTCTTTTATCTCTGCTAGCGCTTCCTTCACGCGGCCAGACATGACGTGGTCGAATAGATCAATAATGCGCGTGCGGTTAGCAAGGCCCATCATATCGCGCATTTGGTCAGCCGTAACACCACCACCGCCATGCGAGATTGCCTGATCAAGCAGGGAAAGCGCGTCACGCACAGAGCCTTCTGAGGCGCGCGCGATAAGCGCCAATGCATCATCACTCACCTCAACATTTTCTTTTTTTGTCACGCCCTGCAAAAACGTGACCATGGTTTCACCTTCAATGCGGCGAAGGTCGAAGCGTTGGCAGCGTGAGAGCACCGTAACAGGCACTTTGCGAATTTCAGTTGTCGCGAAAATAAATTTCACATGCTCTGGCGGCTCTTCGAGTGTTTTTAGCAAACCGTTGAAGGCTGCTGTTGAGAGCATATGCACCTCATCGATGATATAAACTTTATAGCGCGCCGCAGCTGGCTTGTATTTCACCGCGTCGATGATCTCGCGAATATCACCGATACCGGTATGAGAGGCCGCATCCATCTCCACCACATCAATGTGGCTTGAATTGATGATCGCATCGCAATGAGCGCCATGTTCTGCCATCTCAATGGTCGGCGCATTAATCCCGTCAGCTTCATAGTTTAAAGCACGGGCTAAGATACGAGCCGTCGTTGTCTTACCCACACCGCGAACGCCTGTCAGCATATAGGCTTGGGCAATACGGTTGAGCTGGAATGCATTGGTGAGTGTCGTGACCATCGGCTCTTGACCGATCAAGTCTTCAAAGGTGCTCGGGCGATATTTTCGAGCCAGCACGCGATAGGCTGTCTGTCCGTCTGTCTCGTCCATAACCCGCATCCTCATTAACGATCTTCGCGGAATTTAGTCCTCAGACTGGTCCGCTCTCTTGTGAGTGACAAACCATCATGCCAGAACTGTGGCACAATTCCACAGCATAAGTGCTGGGCCTGTCTCTGAAAATGGCGTGGTAGATACCACGGCCATTTTGAGAGTGACGCGAAAATAGGAGATTGGACGTTGACCCGAGCCTGAGCTCGTTAGGGCTGCTTCCTTCCGGATCTGACCCGGTTGGCGAGTGGCACGTCCATCGCCAACCTCCCAACCGCATCATATCACAGGGCTTGCGCACTTTTGCAAGTACAAATCTCATCATCTTTCACAAGATGGTGGGATCAAAGGGCAAAGAGACGATAATGAATGCACTAAAAACTGGCTTTTCGCTGTCAGACAGGCTTGAAGCAGATACCTTTCCCATCGTCGATTTACGCCTTTCTACAGTCCGATTGATGAATGACACCCGCTATCCTTGGGTCATTTTGGTGCCGCGCGTTGCTCATATTGAGGAAATGTTTGAGTTGAGCCGTGTTGAGCAGAGTTTCTTGATGGAAGAAATGTCCGCTGTATCCCGTGCCGTTCAGGCTGTGACCAATCCAACAAAAATAAATATCGGAGCACTCGGCAATATTGTTCGTCAATTGCATATCCACGTGATCGCCCGTTTTGAAACGGACGCAACATGGCCAGCTCCCGTATGGGGACAAGGTGAGGCAACAGCTTATAGTGATGAAGGGGCTGCGTTCTTATCGCTGCTTCGCCCACAAATTGCGCAAGAGATGGAACGCAAATAGCGCCCTTAGGCTTAGTCTTACTGCTTTGAATTCATTCTTGTTAATCGACAAAGCCTTGCCATCTAAAACCATGCATGCTCCCATGAACCGCACCCGCGCTTTCCTTGAGGAGATGAGATGTCGACCGACACACCCCATTTTTCACCGCTAGACCCAACTTACGCAGACCTTGGCAATGAAATCCGCCAATTTGTGATTGATCGCTGCATTCCGCGTGAGCCAGAATGGAAGGCGACGGGGAAAGAAGTTTCCGACGAATTGCGCCTTGAACTTGTGGCAGAAGCGAAAGCAGCGGGCATTTATGGCCCTCATCTGCCGAAAGAATATGGCGGCAAAGAAATCAGCCATCGCGGTTCTGCTGTCGCCTTTGAAGCGGCTGGATATTCCATGCTTGGTGCCGTCTCCATTCACTGCAATGCGCCGGATGAAGGCAATCAACACCTCCTCAACAAAGTGGCGACAGCGGCACAGCGCGACGAATTCTTAAAGCCACTATGCGAAGGGGCGCGTTCTTGCTTCATGATGACGGAACCCGGTGGGGCGGGCGCTGACCCTAGCCAGATGATCAGCCGTGCTATTCGGGATGGTGATGATTATCTGATTTCTGGCCGCAAATGGTATATTACCGGCGCTGTCGGCTCGAAATTTTCCATTATAATGGCCCGCGACGGTGAGGCAGAAGACGCACCGCCCAGCATGTTCCTCGTGCCAACCGATGCACCGGGTATCAACATCATCAAAGAGATGGATGTGATGGCGCATGACACACCGGGCGGACATTGCCAAATCGAGCTTGATAATGTGCGGGTCCATAAAGACAATGTTTTGGGAGAGGCCGGTAAAGGTTTTCAATATGCGCAAGTGCGGCTTGCACCCGCCCGTCTAACCCACTGTATGCGTTGGCTGGGTGCAGCACAGCGCTGCCATGATACAGCGCTTCACCACGCAGGCCATCGCACATCCTTTGGTAAGCGATTGGGCGAACACCAAGGTGTTGGTTTTATGTTGGCTGACAATGAGATTGACCTGCACACCGCGCGCATTTCCATCGACCACGCCGCAGCCATTCTTGATAGCGGCGCGAAGGGGCGGCATGAAACGAGCATGGTGAAGGTTTATGTTTCCGAAGCACTCAGCCGCGTGGTTGACCGCTCCATGCAAATTTTGGGCGGGCTTGGCGTTACGGGCTATACGCCGGTTGAACATATTTACCGCTCCATCCGCGCCTTCCGCATTTATGATGGGCCTTCTGAAGTGCACCGTTTCGCCATTGCGCGACGCGTATTGCCGGGGGAAAATGAGGCAAACCGCATCGAGGTCGATTGGACGAAGGAACACTAATAATGAGCACGCCAAAGACGCCTCTTGCTGGCCTCAAAGTGGTCAGCATGGCGGAACAATACCCAGGCCCCTTTTGCACCATGACCTTAAGCGACCTTGGTGCGGAAGTGGTGCAGGTAGAACGCCCAAACGGCGGCGACCCTGCCCGTCATTTCAAAGCCTTTTATGAAGCTATCAATCGCGGGAAATCTTCCGTCACGCTGGATGTGAAAGAAAGCGAACAGCGCGAGCAATTGTTATCACTGCTTTCTGACTGCGACGTTTTTCTTGAAGGATTTCGCCCGAACAAATTGGCAAAAACGGGCCTTTCCTATGAAGACGTGAAAGCCCATAACCCGCGCATAATTTATTGCTCGATCTCAGGCTTTGGACAATCCGGCCCCTACCGCGACCGCCCTGCCCATGACCTTACATATCAAGGGGTGGCTGGCGCTTTGGATGAACGCATTAAGGGCGATGTGACGGGCCTACCCTCCACCTTCCTGCTTGGCGATACCCTATCCGCGCTTTATGCGACCATCGGTATTTTGACCGCTTTAAACGCGCGAGAGCGGACAGGCGAAGGGACATATATTGATGTTTCTATGACAGATTGTGTTGCCTCTGCCATGGCCGCATTCACCGCGATGAGCGACCAAGACGACGGGATCGCCCCGCCACAGGCAGAACCAGCCTTCGACCTTTTCCAATGCAAGGACGGCCAATGGCTCACCCTTTCAATCGCCCATGAAGATCACTACTGGAAAACTTTGTGCGAAACGCTAGGCTTCGACCATGTAGCCGACCTAAAACGCACCGAGCGCGTGGCCCGTCGGGGTGAATTAAAAGGCATGATTGAAGACCGCATCGCGCAAGAGCCCCGTGATGCATGGGAGACAGTTTTTAACAACAGCGGCCAAATGTGGGGGCCTGCCAACCGACTGAATGAGGCACCGCACGACCCGGGTTTAATGGCACGCAATCTCTACCACCGCGTGAAGCGTCTAGATGGTGTGGAACAATGGGTAACACGGCAACCACTGGTCTTTTTAGGCTATGAAAATGCACCCCTTACCCCCGCGCCAAAATTGGGTGCAGACAACGAAAAAACTTGGAGTAAGGCTTAAAGCACCTCTCTTAAAATATGCTAAGCTTTATCCATGCTTATTCTCACTACCCGCTAAGTGCCTGTTTTTTAACATGAATATTATCCTGCCTTTGAAGACAAACACAACAACTTCATTTTAGAAAAAAAACTCTTTCAAAGCACCCATTACTCCACTAAGGTTTTAAGACTTTGGTAATCAAATAAACCAAATAACGCAGGTCAATATCCTGCTTATATAAGAAACTGCTAGGGGAGAGCATAATGGCTATCAAACCACCTTTACGAAGCCTACCAATAGATACCGCAGAAAGCGGTTTTTATACGGGCTTCAATCGAATTGTTGCTGTCGGATCGAAGATCTTGATCGGCGTGTTAATCCTTTGGGCTGCTGTGTGGTCCGAACAGGCCGGTGCTGTGCTGAAAAGCATCCGCGCGGCGGTCGACGCAAATACCGGCGCTTGGTACATGTATGTCATGGCGTTTTATATTGTCGTATGTCTTATTTTGGCTCTATGGCCTGCAACGGGCAAACTTAAGCTTGGTAAGGCGGATGACAAACCGGAGTTTTCCAGCTTCTCATGGTTCTCAATGATGTTTGGTGCTGGTATCGGCATTGGCATGTTGACCTATGCGACGGGCGAACCACTTTTCCATTTTGGCACCAACCCAGAAGTTATTCAGGGCGTGACAGAGGGTAGCGCTGCAAACAATGTGCGTGCTGCTTATAAATGGTCGTTCCTACATTGGGGTTTTTCTGCTTGGGGCTGTTATGCAATTGTTGGTCTTTCACTGGCCTTCTTCGCTTACTCACGCGGCCTACCACTAACGATCCGTTCCGGTCTTGTGCCTTTGTTCGGTAAGTCTTTGTCTGGTCCTTTGGGTCACATCATTGATATCGTTTCAGTGATCGCCACAATTCTTGGGGTATCTGTAACCATTGGATATGGTGTCTCGCAATTTGCGTCAGGCATATTCAATATCACAGGCGCAACATGGATGATGGATGCTGAAGGGTCACCAACGGTCGTCGCGATGTTGTTTGCTTTGATCATTGTGATGATAGCTTCCACATTGTCTGCACTTTCTGGTGTTGGCAAGGGTATTAAATGGCTCTCAAACATCAACATGAGCTTGTCATTCTTCATCTTAGTCTTCTTCCTTGTTTTTGGTTCAACCTTCTTTGGTTTGAAAGCACTGTTTGTTGGCATATTTGATTATTTGATTGCTCTACCGTCAATGGCCGTAACTGTGTGGTCAGGTGATGGTGATCCAGAAAGCGTGGCAAGCAAACTTGCTGGCTGGCAAGGTGGCTGGACAATCTTCTACTGGGCTTGGTGGGTTGCCTTTGCACCTTTCGTTGGCCTGTTCCTAGCACGCATATCCAAAGGCCGTACGGTTCGCGAATATGTTCTAGGTGCGATGATTGTTCCATCCATCATGTGTTTTGTCTGGTTTGCCTTGGTCGGCGGAACCGCGATTGACCTAACGCTTAATGGCGGTGCTGGTGATGCGATTACGGGTGCTGGTTTATCTTCGCAATTGTTTGCGATGATCAACTTCATGTTGTCGCCTGCATTGGCAACGATCATGTCCATCATCATTGTGATTTTGTTGCTGACCTATCTGGTTACATCAGCTGACTCGGCGGTATTGATTATCAATACAATTGCTGCCGCAGGTGATGCGCGCCAGAAACCAAAAGTCCACATCATCTTTTGGGGCGCAGCGCTCACAACGGTGATTGGTGTGCTGTTGATTGCTGG
>CAZKKW010000120.1:0-7697 GCA_964553335.1 uncultured Hyphomicrobiales bacterium
CCTGCCGTATCAGAAGGTCGTTTTGCTGCCAATGAAAAGGCGGTTGAAGCGCAGCGCGCGGCAGATGAAAACCTTGATCATGAAAGCCCCTTGCATGAGCTTTTTGAAGATCAGCTTGTTTGTGCAGACATGGTGCTTTTGAATAAATCTGATCTGGTTGATGGTGATACGCTTTCTAAAGTTGAAGCAGACCTTCGCAAAGAAGTGCGCCCTGGTGTTTCCTTTATCGCAACCCATGAAGGGGCTGTTGATGGTGGCATGTTGTTGGGCCTTGATCGTAAAGCTGAAGACGACATGGCAAACCGCCTGTCACACCATGAAGCAGACCACGGGCACGAAGATCACGATCATGATGATTTTGAAAGTTTCGTGGTTGAAACCGGCACATTTGCAGACAAGCAAGCAACCGTTGAACAATTCACCAAGGTGATGCAAGATCATGATATTTTGCGCCTTAAAGGCTTTGTTTCGCTGAAAGGTGTCGCAGCTCGTCTGGTCGTACAAGCCGTCGGCCCACGCGTGAACGCTCATTTTGATCGCCCTTGGAATGATGGTGAAAATCAAGCAACATCCCTTGTTGTGATCAGTGAAAAAGGCATGGATGAAACGGCGATCCGTTCCGCACTTTCTGCGTAAAATCCCAAGCCACTCAAAGCCAATTCAGCAGGTTGAAAACAAAAGCATATGCATTTATTGGCAGCACAAGCAGGCGAGATAAGCGATGGTGATGAAGCCATCGATCTTGGTCAATCGCCCGCTGATGTGATTTTCCTAAGCGCTGCTGATACGGAAATTGTTGCCCTTTCAAAAGCAGGCGCGAACACGCCTTATTCGTTGCGGCTTGCCAATTTGATGCAGCTTAAACATCCAATGTCCGTGGATGTTTATCTTGAAAAAACCTGCGGCAAAGCGAAATTGATTGTCGCCCGCCTTTTGGGTGGCCGTGCGTATTGGTCTTATTTGGTGGATGAGCTGACAGCTTTTGCGAAAGCCAATAACATCAAGCTCGCGCTCTTGCCCGGTGACAATAAACTGGACGAAGAACTCACCAGCCTCTCAACTGTCAATGAACAAGATTTCCATGCGCTTTGGGGGTATTTGATTGAAGGCGGTCCGGCCAATGCGTCGGGCATTATCGGCTATATCGCGCATATGCTTGACCCCAATTGGCCAGAAGCAAACCCGCCCAAGGCACTGTTGAAAGCAGGCTATTATTGGCCCGGTATCGCGCAGCCTTCACTGATTGATTTAGAAGCCACATGGATACCGAATGCTCCCGTCGCTGTGGTCGTGTTTTATCGCGCCCTATTAGAAGGGGGCAATGCGGCACCGATCGATGCGCTGATCCATGGGCTTTGGAACGAAGACATCAACGCACTGCCGATTTTCGTACCAAGCTTAAAAGACCCGCTCGCCATGGCACTCTTGGAAGAAGTTGTGCGTGAGGCGGAACCATCCGTCATCCTGAATACGACGGGCTTTGCGGTCTCCTCTTATGATGGCAGTGAAAGCCAGAACCCATTTGAAGAGGCGGATTGTCCTGTGGTGCAGGTGGTCTTATCTTCCAGTTCCAAGCAAGCGTGGGAAGATGATATCCAAGGTCTTTCGGCTCGGGACTTAGCCATGCATGTGGTGCTACCAGAACTCGATGGCCGCATTATGAGCCGCGCGGTTTCGTTTAAGTCCGCCGCCCAGTTTGATGAGCAGACGCAGACCAATATTGTTACCTATGAACCGCAGCAAAACCGCATTGCTTTTGTTTCGAAACTAGCCAAGCATTGGGTGAAACTTCGCCTCGCTAAGAACGAAGAACGCAAGGTCGCGATCATTCTTGCAAATTACCCAAACCGCGATGGACGCATTGGCAATGGTGTTGGTTATGACACGCCACAAAGCACGATTGAAATTTTAAAGGCACTGGATGATGAGGGGTATCTGGTCGAGGATATTCCAGCTGACGGCACCACCTTAGTGCATCAACTTTTAGATGGCACGACCAATGCTGAAACCCGCGGCATAAGCACAGCTCAATTGCCCGTTGAAGACTATGAAACGGCCTTTGCGAAGCTTCCGCAAAAGCTGCGCAAAGAGGTGTTGGAGCGCTGGGGCGCGCCATCAAAAGACCCTTTTGTAAAAGACGGTACCTTTCAACTGGCGTTGCAAATGCATGGCAATATCGCTGTCGGTATTCAACCCGCACGCGGTTATAATATTGACCCGAAAGAAACCTATCATTCGCCAGATCTCGTGCCGCCGCATGGCTATTTTGCGTTTTACATTTGGTTGCGCGAAGAGTTCGGCGTTCATGCAGCAATTCATAATGGCAAGCACGGCAATCAGGAATGGCTACCGGGTAAAGCGTTGGCTTTGTCTGAAGAATGTTATCCCGAAGCAGTTCTCGGACCCCTGCCAAACCTCTATCCGTTCATTGTCAATGATCCAGGTGAAGGGACGCAGGCAAAGCGGCGTTCTTCTGCCGTGATCATTGACCATCTAACCCCGCCGCTTACCCGCGCTGAGACTTATGGCCCGCTTAAAGACCTTGAGGCTTTGGTGGATGAATATTATCTCGCCAGCGGCCTTGACCCGCGCCGGTTGACGCTTTTGCGCAAACATATTCTTGATCTGGTGCGGGCTGAACGGCTCGATCTTGACGCTGGCATCTCAGACGACGATGGCGAAGACGATGCACTGCAAAAATTAGATGCTTATCTGTGCGATTTAAAAGAAGCGCAAATCCGCGATGGTTTGCATGTGCTTGGCCTATCGCCCGAAGGCGAACAAGAGCGTGATTTATTGGTTGCACTCACCCGTGTGCCGCGCCGTTTGGGTGAGGGCGGTGATCAATCACTGATCCGCGCTCTGGCTGCTGATCTAGGTTTTGATTTTGATCCACTGGATTGTGATTTTTCAAAACAATGGGACGGCGAAAAACCCTCTGTTCTGGCTGATTTAGACGAGGGTCCGTGGCGAAGTCTCGGCGATACAGTAGAGCGCTTGGAACTCTTGGCACAAAAGCTGGTGATGTCGCATTCCACGTTGTCGGACTTGATCTCGCAAACTGCCACTGGAGATGAGCCGCTTTCTTCAACGAATGTGTTGGAAGCGTTAGAAAGCACCATCCGCCCAAAACTCCAATCGTGTGGCGGAAACGAGCTTGGTAATCTCCTTAAAGGGTTGAACGGTCAATTTGTTCCTGCTGGCCCTTCCGGTGCCCCAACACGCGGGCGGTTGGATGTGCTTCCGACAGGGCGCAATTTCTTTTCAATCGACAACCGCACTTTGCCAACGCCTGCTGCTTGGGCACTTGGTGAAAAATCGGCATCTCTGCTTATCCAGCGCTATTTCCAAGACAATGGTGCATGGCCAAAAAGCTTCGGTTTGTCAGTTTGGGGTACATCCAATATGCGCACGGGTGGTGATGATATTGCGCAGGCTTTGGCGCTGATTGGGGTGAAGCCGAAATGGGATCCGGCGAGTTGGCGGGTGACAGGTTTTGAAATCATCCCGCTTGCAAAACTTGGCCGTCCGCGCGTTGATGTCACGCTCAGAATTTCCGGCTTCTTCCGCGATGCCTTTCCAGCACAAATTGCGCTGTTTGATTCAGCCGTTCAAGCCGTGGCAGCCTTGGATGAAGAAGAAGCAGAAAACCCGCTGACAAAAAGCGAAAATCCAATCCGTATTTTCGGCTCCAAGCCTGGCGCCTATGGTGCAGGGCTTCAGGCGCTGATTGATGAGAAAATCTGGGATGATCAAGCAGACCTTGCCAATGCCTATATGGAATGGGGTGGTTACGCCTATGGTGCAAAGCTTAAGGGGGAAGCCAAGCATGATGATTTTAAGGCACGCCTTTCAAGCATTGAAGCGGTGATCCATAACCAAGACAATCGCGAGCATGATCTCTTGGATAGTGACGATTACTATCAATTTGAAGGTGGCATGACAGCGGCGGTGGAGACTGCTTCTGGCAAGCGGCCAAAGATCTATCACAACGATCATTCGCGCCCTGAGCGCCCTGTTATCCGCTCGCTCGAAGAAGAAATTGGCCGTGTCATGCGTTCACGTGTTGCTAATCCAAAATGGATTAAGGGCGTTATGCGCCACGGCTACAAAGGCGCGTTTGAAATTGCGGCGACCGTGGATTACATGTTCGCTTTTGCCGCCACAACGGGCGCTGTCAAAGACCATCATTTTGATATGGCCTTTGATGCATATATTGCCGACGACGAAGTGCGTGCCTTTATCAAAGATAATAACGCGCCCGCGCTCACTGAAATTTCAGAGCGTCTTAGAGAAGCAATTGATCGCGGCCTATGGACGCCGAAGCTTAATTCCGCCTATGGTTTGTTGGAGGAGATATCGACATGACTGAAAAGACCGAAGAAGAAATCAATGCCCGCCATTCAGAAAAAATGGCCAAGAAGAAAGCCGCGCGCGACAAAATCCTAGCAACCAAAACGGAAGAGCGCGGTCTCGTGATCGTGCATACTGGCAAGGGCAAAGGCAAATCGACGGCAGCTTTCGGCATGGTGTTTCGCTCGCTCGGTCATGGTTTTAATGTCGGCGTGGTGCAGTTCGTCAAAGGCGCATGGGAAACCGGCGAGCGCGATGTGCTTGAGAAATTCCCTGACCAAATCACCATCAAAGCCATGGGCGAAGGTTTTACGTGGGAAACACAAGACCGCCAACGCGATATCGATTCTGCCCGTGCTGCGTGGGAAGAGGCGAAATTGATGATCGCTAACCCTGACATCAAAATGGTGCTGTGTGATGAACTTAACATCGTACTGCGCTACGACTATCTACCGGTTGAAGAAGTGGTGGAGGTTTTGAAAAACAAACCAGAAGACAAACACGTCATCATTACGGGCCGTAACGCCAAAGACGAAGTGATCGAAGTGGCCGATCTCGTGACAGAAATGGAATTGATCAAGCACCCGTTTAGAAGCGGCGTGAAAGCACAGGCGGGTGTCGAGTTTTAAAAAAACGCTTCGATGCAGTTCTAGTGTTACACCTAAGATTGAGCATTCAATTGCTTGATTAAGGGCGCAACATCCCATGCGGCAATATCTTTTTGCAGGCTTTTTGCCTTTGCCTTTTTGGTGCCAAGTTCAAGCAGAAGGTAATCAGTTTTTTCGCTTGGAAATGGTTTGGCAAATTCTGGCAACAACGGCGTGTGGTCGCCATAAAATAACAATAAAAACCGACCTTCTTGCGCGTCTAAATGGTCGGCAATTTGCCCCAACATTGTATCCGCATTTTCTAGATGTTTGCAGTATGTTTCAACCGCGTTCAGTTTAGGAAATTCAGCGATACGGCCTTGATACCACGGCGCATGATTTTCCATTGTGGTGATGAAATAAAAATCCTTTTGTGTGCCTTTGGTGAGTGCTGCTTTTGAAGTGGAAATAACATATTCCCCTAACGCTTCATCGCTGGTATGCGGACCGAAAGTTGCGAGCTTCGGCAAGGTCTCATGCGTTATAAGCGCCTTAAAGCCGAGGGCAGGCATGGCTTTGTGCCGACCAAAAAAGTGCTTTGCAAAAGGATGGATAAAAGTCGTATTATAGCCGTCTTCAGCAAGGAGGGTCGGCAGTGATATAGACCGAAATCTGGCGGCTCTGAAATAGGGGTAGTAGCGATCAAAGCCGATATCATCAATGCCAAGCCCGGTGAGGACAGCAAACTCGGTTCGTTGTGTGTAGCCTCCAGAAAAAACATTTTCAAAAAATCCAAATTGCAGGGCTTTGTTTTTTAAACGGTCGAAATTTTGAAGCGATAAATCGGTTTCGCCCAAACGCCTAAGATCGCAAAATGACTCAGACTGAATGACGAAAATTTGGTCGTAGGCCGATTGTGTCGTTGGTTTTTCTGCTTCCTTTTGCGTGGCATGTCTCGATTGAAGAAGGGCTGTGTGATCCGTTGCACACCAGTGAATGAGATAGCTTACAAACACGGTTAAAAGCCCATGCTTTCGGCAGTCTTCTTGTATATCTGGCGTTGGTATAAATGAAGCGATCCAGCTTTTCATCAAAGGTTGAGTAAGCGGGATAAAGGGTGCGGTCATAATGGCGGCTACGATCACGACCAGCATCAACCGCAAACCAAGATCATCGTGCCCCCAAAAAGGTCTTTCAAGATTGAGGGCTAAAAGGGCGGCAATTCCAATTGAGACAAAACCCAAGACCATCATTTTTGCTTTTGCGGGTGTAATTTGAAAAAGCTCTGGATAGCGAAAAACGTCAAAATACAAAACACAATCACTGAACACGAGAGGTTCTTGCAAGATATTGGTTTTCCCAACCGATACACGATTGGCAAGTAATACCACTGCTTGCGTGAATAAAAAGGCATGAATGCCACGCCAAGTCAGGGCAAAATCAATGAAGAAAAGACCAATAAAAACGGTGAGCCGCATGAGGTAAGAAGGAAGGTTGGCGGCAAGCCATGGGCCTTTGGGGGAGTGGAACCGTTCAATAATTGTCGCGCAGACGACGGTTAGAACGAGTAATAATAGCAAAGGCATCATTCCACCTAAAACGGTTAGTGGATATCAACGGGCGAAAAACAAATAGATACATGGTTTAGAGGCGATATATCAAATCAACGGCAACAAAAATAATTGATCAGATAGGGTGTCGGAAATTCCGGTGATCCATGGATAGATCAAATGTAGCGAATGTTATTTTGTTAGCTGGCCGCCGATCATGCCATACTGTTGTGATAAAAAAGGCGAAAGCACCATAACCCACAAATTGAGTGATTATGAAAAACATAAAGACAATTGCCATAACAGGCGCCAGTGCAGGATTAGGCAAAGCCTTGGCTTTTGCCTATGCAAATAAGGGTGCACGCCTTTTCCTTTCCGCACGCAACGAAACGCGCCTGCAAGAAGTGGCCGATCTTTGCCGCAACAAGGGTGCCGAAGTTGATGTGCAAACGGTCGACGTTTGCGACATGGCCGCAGTTGAAAATTGGTTGAAGTCAATCGCGGAACAAGGCCCGATCAATCTCGTCATCGCCAATGCAGGCATCATGATGACTGATGATGAAAAGGGCGAGGACGAGGCAATTGAAATTGCTCATCAGCAGGTCGATACAAATTTGAAAGCCGTGATGACTTTGACCTTAGCTGCAGAAAAAATCATGCGCGCCCAAGATAAATTTGAAAACGGAACACGCGGACAAATCGGCATCGTCGCGTCATTATCCGCTGTCCAGCCGATCGCGGGTATTGCGGCTTATGCGGCCTCAAAAGCAGGTGTTAAGGCTTATGGTGAAGCGATGGGCGGGAATCTAGCAAAACGTGATATTGAAGTAAGCGTGGTCTGCCCGGGATACATCAAAACAGATATGATAACCCGCTCACACAGCTTTCGACCTTTCACTATGACAGCCGAACAAGCAGCCGATAAGACCAAACGCGCGTTCGATCGCCTAAAACCCTATGCCGCGTTTCCTCTAGGCTTGGTACTCATCACCATCCCCGCAAGGTGGTTGCCAGCGGGGTTGCGCAGGTTAGCGACAGCAGGATTTGGGTTTAAGAAATTGGGGTGAGGCGCAGTGTCGGACCCGTCGTTAGCTTTCAGAAACCACCCCACTTTTACCTACCTGAGATGTCGCCATCCCTAACAAAAACGCGCCGCAGCCGGTAAGCATTGTTCCGGCTGAAAGAAGGAGCAGTTTGGCGTATTTGT
>CAZKKW010000121.1:0-7635 GCA_964553335.1 uncultured Hyphomicrobiales bacterium
CTTTCTTATCAAGTGCGACAGCTTGAAGAGCATTTAGGTCAAAAACTGTTTGAGCGTTTAAACCGTGCCATTGCGCTGACGGCAGCGGGGGAAAAGCTCTATCCTGGCATCCATACAGGCTTGCTTGCTATGAGTGAGGCGGTCGGTAGTTTGAAGAACGCAACGCCTGATGATGTTCTCGTCGTTTCAACTGGACCTGCCTTTGCTGCAAAATGGCTTGCCCCGCGCATGTATCGTTTTATTGAAGCGCATCCTGATATCGAATTGCAGCTTTCCGCCAATTTGAAACTGATTGATTTAAATAGTGATGATGCTGATGTCGCGTTGCGTTTTGGATATGGCGATTATCCAGATCTTCATGTTGAGCCGATTTTTGATGAAGTGGTGACACCTATGTGTGCACCTGAACTCATCGAGAGGGGATTGAAGGAACCGTCTGACCTAAAGAGTTTCACACTTTTGCACGATGATTCTATGCGTCACCTTGATCGCGCACCTGATTGGCAGGAATGGTTGCGACGCGCGGGCGTCACCAATGTCGATGCGAGCAGAGGGATGCGGTTTAGCCATGCTGACCATAGCATTGATGCAGCCGTTGAGGGGGCAGGGGTGGCTTTAGGGCGTTCATCCCTTGCGGGGCGTGAATTGCAATCTGGTCGTTTGGTGGCACCGTTTGATGTTCACCTCACCACATCAGCAGCCTTTTGGTTTGTGTGTGCATCGGCGGATTTGGAAAAGCCGAAAGTGACGGCATTTCGTGAGTGGCTCATGAAAGAAGCCTCAGAGCACAGCGTCAATCCGGCCGTTAAGTAGCTTGTTTCTTAGCTGCTTGAATGCGCACTCGTTCTCTGTAAAGCGTGTAAATCCCCGTTGCCGTGACAATTGCGCTGCCAAGCAAAGTCATCCAATCCAGTTTATCGCCGAAGATGATGATACCCAGCGCAATCGCCCATAAAAGATTGGTATATCGAAAGGGGGCGACAATCGCGACTTCACCAACACGCATGGCGGAGACGATAAAGAAATAAGCAACAGACAACAACAAAGCAGAGGCGAACAACCAACCCCATTCGGTATTTGTCGGTGGTTGGTATTCTGCAAAAAAGTATGTGGCGAACGCCCCGCTTGTTGTGATCGCGGCGGCGGTAGCGAATGTTAGGCTGACCGATGAGATGTCTTTTGGTGCTTGTTTCGTGACAAGGTCTCTGGCCGCGGCAAAAACCACGGCACCTAATATGTTGAGCGAATAGATATTGAATGCTTCAAGTCCGGGGCGCACGATGAGCAATACGCCGATAAAACCAATGGCAATAGCGCTCCAACGACGCCAACCAACTTTTTCATTCAAAAACAAGACGCTACCAATGGTAACGGCGAGTGGTAATGCCGATAAAATCGCCGCTGCATTGGCCAACTCTATATGGATCAAGCCTGTTAAGAAGCAATAAGTTGCGCCGACCTCACACAGAGCCCGCCACCAAATGATGGGCTTGTTGAGTTTGGAAAAAGCCGAAAGCCCTGCCGTGAAGGTTATCATCGCACCGATGAGCACGACCGTGAATGCGCCGCGCAACAAAATTATTTCGACAATGGGTAGGCTTTGACCCAGCACTTTGACGACCACGTCGTTGAAAGTGAAAAACGCCATTGCGCCCACCATGAACGCACTGCCGGTCATATTTGGAGATAGCATTTAAGGAACCGTCAGCCGCCGGTCATGCTCATATGGCGGCCAACAGATGGTTTTTGCTGGCGGTCAATGATGAAATCATGGCCTTTGGGTTTGAGGGAAATAGCCTTGTCGATGGCAGCATATAGCGCTTCGTTACCGTCTGATTGGCGCATTGGTGCGCGAAGGTCAGCTGCATCATCTTGGCCAAGGCACATATAAAGGGTACCAGTACAGGTAATGCGCACGCGGTTGCAGCTTTCACAGAAGTTATGAGACATTGGCGTGATAAAGCCAAGTCTTCCACCCGTTTCCTGCACCTCAACATAGCGAGCAGGGCCGCCTGTTTTATAGGGAATGTCGGCGAGCGTATAATCGGCCAGAATGTTCTCGCGCACATGCTTTAGTGAAAGATACTGGTCTGTACGGTCTTCGTCTATTTCACCCAAGGGCATGGTTTCAATCAGGGTCAAATCATGGCCTTCACCATGTGCCCATTTCATCATGTCGATGATTTCGTGCTCATTGTCACCTTTGAGAGCAACAGCATTGAGTTTAACAGCGATGCCTGCCTTTTTCGCAGCCGTAATGCCATCAAGTACTTGGTCAAGATTGCCTCGACGGGTGATTCTCTTAAATTTGTCAGGATCAAGCGTATCAACCGATACATTGACACGGCGAATGCCAAGGTCGGCCATCTCGTTGGCGTATTTTGTGAGTTGGGAACCATTTGTTGTCAGCGTCAACTCTTCCAAATCACCATTATCAAGGTGACGGGAGAGGGCGCGGATAAAGGTCATGATGCCTTTTCGAACAAGTGGTTCACCACCTGTGAGACGTAGCTTCTTGACGCCTTTATCAATGAAGGCTGTGCAAAGGCGATCGATTTCCTCAAGCGTCAAAACTTCACGTTTTGGCAAAAAGGTCATGTCTTCTGACATGCAATACGTACAGCGGAAATCGCAGCGATCTGTCACTGAAACGCGGAGATAGGTGATGGCACGCTGGTAAGGGTCGATAAGCTGCGGGGTATCTTCGTTGACGGAACGAAGGGGCAGCGTCATTGGTTCTGGCGAAGGGCCGACGTGTTTCGGTCTATTGTCTTTAGAAATGATCGTCGGCAAGGCCGCATCTCCCAATGTCTATTTTTCTAACCTATCGGTATTTTTTCTGAAAGCAAGCAAAAGGCAAAATTACATAGGAATTGATGCGGCATTGGCATTGGCTAGGAAAGTTAATCAGAATGAATTTAGGGGCTTTTAATTCTTGCAAGCATACGATATTGAAGCGCTTACTGTGACCACAGAATGGGGCCTCATGGCGGAGTGGTTACGCAGCGGATTGCAAATCCGTCCACCCCGGTTCGATTCCGGGTGAGGCCTCCAAATCCCTGATGGATTAGAAGAAATTCTTCTGCCGTTGCGGTTTAAAGTACGGTTTAACGCTATCTAGAACAGAGCGGAGAATACAGTGATGATGGATTTTGATGCAGCACGTCGGCAAATGGTTGATTGCCAAATTCGACCGAACGATGTGACCAACTACGATATCATTGATGCTTTTAGTACAGTTCCGCGTGAGTTATTTGTCCCATCTAGCAAAAAGGCGATTGCTTATAGCGATGCGGATGTTGATCTGGATGGTCGCAGTCTTGGGCAGGTAACGCCGCTTGCAAAGATGTTGCAGGTTGCTGATATTTCGAGCTCAGATGTGGTTTTGTGTATCGGGTCGGGTGCTGGTTATGGGGCAGCCATTGTCTCACGGCTTGCAAACAGCGTTATTGCTGTCGAATCAAGCGAGGATCTCGTTTCACGCTCAAGCGAAATTTTGGTCGATCTTGGCTATGATAACGTTGCTGTTGTTCAAGCTGAATTAGAAGTTGGCTGCCCATCTGAGGCGCCGTTTGACGTTATCCTTGTTGAAGGTGCTGTTTCAACATTGCCACAAGCGCTGCTTGACCAATTGCGCGATGAGGGTCGTTTGGTGGTTGTTGAAGGTGAGGGTTTGTCAGGCCAAATTCGGGTTTATAGCCGTCATGGTGACGATGTTTCAGCAACAGGATTTTCAAATGTTGCAGTTCCTCGGTTGCCAGGCTTTCAAAAAGACGAAGAATTCGTATTTTAGTCGCCCAACGGTTTCTAACAAAACAGCGCGTTGTTACTCTCAGTCAAAGATTTTTGGAAAATTTGTTGATGATATCAAGATACGCTAGCTCTTGGCTGGCAAAGCGGTTAAGCATTTCTTAATAATTGCTACTATCGCTAATGTGTGGATTCGTTTTTGGATCGTTTATGATTGACAAGTTTGTAGGGTGTTTTTGACTGTTAAAGAGTAGGGCTTGGGTTGATGAAATCCATTGGGTTTAATAAAGCGACATCAGTACTTGTTGCCCTTGGTATGTCTTCCGCACTTGTCGCGGTTCAGCCAGCGTCAGCTGAGACATTGTATCAGGCGCTTGTTGCTACCTATTCAGATAACCCTACGTTGAATGCTGCTCGAGCCGCTCAACGTGCGCAAAATGAAAGTGTCAATCAAGCGATCGCTGGCAGACGGCCAACGATTACTGGAACGACATCAATTGGCGGTGAAAGCACCAATAGTTCCTTCGATGGTGGTTTTGGTTCTAGCCAAAGTAGCGACGTTATCGCTGGTTCGGCAGGAGTAACCTTAACGCAGAATCTCTTTAATGGTTTTCAGGTTTCAAACAATATTAAATCTGCAGAAGCTGGTGTGAAGGCTGGGATTTCAAACCTTAAAAATACCGAGCAAACTGTGCTGCAACTTGCTGTCACCGCATACGCTGACGTTTTTCGTGATCGCAAAATCCTAGGCTTGCAACAACGAAATGTAAAATTTTCACAAGAACAGCTAAGAGCATCGCAGGCGCAGGCTGAAGTGGGTGAGGGAACGAGGACTGATGTGGCGCTTGCGCGTGCCAATGTCGCTGATTCGCTTTCTGCTCTAGCAGGTGCAAGATCCAGTCTTAGCTCTAGCGAAGCGACATATGTTCAAATTATTGGGAACCGTCCCGCTAAACTAAAAACTGCGACTGGTGTTGCAAAACATATCCCGTCTTCGCTTTCTGCCTCTCTTCGTCGCGCAAGAAAATCTCATCCCTTAATCAAGGCAGCTCAGCACAATGTGGATGCTGGACAGTTTAATGTGAAAGTGTCTGAAGGGACATTATTACCAACAGTTAGCTTAAATGGTTCTTATCTAAGAAGCTTTGAGGCTGGAAGCGACGATTCTGATACGAGTATTGGCTCAGTAACCGCCAATGTATCGATTCCGCTTTATCAAGGCGGGGCTCGGTTCTCAAATATTCGTCAAGCACGGCAAACTGTTTCTCAGTTGCGCATTCAGGTGGATGAAGTGCGTCGCTCCGTTGAGCAGGCTGTGCGCGCTGCATGGGCAGCACTTGAAGCCAGTAAATCGCAAATTAGATCGGCTCAAACCAATGTTAGCGCTTCCCAAACCGCCTTGAACGGTTTGGTTGAGGAGCGTCGTTTGGGTGAAGCGACAACGCTTGATGTTCTTAATGCTCAGTCGAATTTGATTACAGCACAGGTCGCTCTTGAAAATGCCCGCCGCGATCGTCTTGTTGCTTCTTACGCGCTGTTGTCTTCGATTGGTGATTTAACAGGTGATCGTCTGAAGGTTGCAAAAAGCACCAATGTTCGCCAGCCGACGTTTCATTACAAAGTCACGCGAGACCGCTGGATTGGCCTAAGATCGCCTGGTGCTAAGTAACCAAACGGCCATTTTTGCAGTCATTTGTGCTGAATTAACCAATTTTGTTATTTAATCTGCGGAAAAGCGACAGTGGCGCTTGTCGTCGTTCCTTGAGACCTGCAATTACTCTAGACTTAAAGCCTGCGAATCAGTTCCGAAATTATTTGACGAGGTCTATCGTCAAAGTGGAGAGTAAACATGTCGAGCGCGAAAGCTTCTACAGAACCGTCTATGGAGGATATTCTGTCATCTATTAGACAAATCATTGCTGATGAAGATGCGCCTGCTGCGGAAGAAGAACAGGCAAATGATCAGTCTGCAGTAGATGACGCTTTCGATTCAATAGATGTTTCAGCCGATGATGCTGGCGGCGAAGAAATGTCTGCTGATGATGTGGATGCCTTATTTGATGATATCCCAGCAGCCTCAGATGATGATTTAGGTTTTGACAGCATAGATGACGACGACGATGACGATGTTTTGGAGCTTGAGGCTCCTGCTGTCGCCGATGAGCCGGTAGCTGAAGCTGTAGCAACTGATGATGAGCTTGGTTTTGACGGAGATGAAAAGCTTGGGGATGTCGACATTGTTGCAGATCCAGTGCCACAGGCTGCACAACTTGCAGAAGAGGCTCCATTAATCAGTGAAAATGTTGCGGCGTCAGTTAAATCATCCTTTGGCGCACTACACAGCGGAATGGGGATTTCGTCTTCCTCAACCATCGAGGGCTTAATGTCTGAGATGTTGCGCCCGATGCTTAAAGAATGGCTCGATGAAAACCTGCCTGAAACTGTTGAACGGCTCGTGCGCGAAGAAATTCAGCGTATTCAAGGTAAGTAAGTCGTCCAGCGAGCTGCTTTGCGGGCATATTTGCCGCTAATCTGTCTGTTTGCTTTTAAATTGCAATAACGCTGGTTGACCGCATCACCCTAGCGCCTTAACACGTTTCTATTCAATCAATAGAGACCCGTTATGCTTGACAAAAATTACGATGCCGCGAGTGTTGAGCCTCGCATTTATGACACTTGGGAAAAAGCAGAGGCTTTTCGTGCTGGCGTGAACGCTGCTGAGGGGGCTGATCCTTATTGCATCGTGATCCCGCCACCCAATGTTACAGGCTCTTTGCACATGGGCCACGCGCTCAATAATACGCTTCAAGATATCTTGGTGCGCTTTGAGCGGATGCGCGGGCGTGACGTTTTATGGCAGGCAGGTACAGACCACGCGGGCATTGCGACCCAAATGGTGGTGGAACGCCAGCTGGCTGACAACAACGAGCCAAAACGCCGCGAACTTGGTCGTGAGAAGTTTCTGGACCGCGTGTGGGGCTGGAAAGAAGAATCTGGTGGCACGATCATCGGTCAGCTTAAGCGTCTTGGAGCATCGTGCGATTGGTCTCGTGAACGCTTCACCATGGATGAGGGCTTGTCTGCTGCCGTTCTTGAGGTCTTTGTTACGCTTTACAAAGAAGGCTTGATTTACAAAGGCAAACGCCTTGTGAACTGGGACCCGAAATTTGAAACGGCGATTTCTGATCTTGAAGTTGAGAACATCGATGTTGATGGCCATATGTGGCACTTCAAATATCCGCTCGCTGGCGGGGAGACATATGAATATGTCGAGAAGGACGAAGACGGCAACATCACCCTGCGTGAAACCCGCGATTATATCTCCATTGCAACAACGCGCCCCGAAACCATGCTGGGTGATGGCGCGGTGGCGGTTCACCCATCTGATGAGCGCTATGCGTCAATCGTCGGCAAGCTTTGTGAAATTCCGGTAGGCCCGAAAGAGCACCGCCGCTTTATTCCAATCATCACGGATGAATACCCTGATCCTGATTTTGGTTCCGGTGCGGTGAAAATCACCGGCGCGCATGATTTTAACGATTATCAAGTCGCAAAGCGTGGCAAAATCCCGATGTATCGCTTGATGGATACACAAGCAGCCTTGCGCGCAGACGGTGCGCCTTATGCGGAAGAGGCGGCGAAAGCGAAGCAGATCGTGGAATCAGGTGAGTTGCCTGATGAAGAAACCGTCGACGCCATCAATCTAGTACCAGATGAATATCGCGGTCTTGATCGCTTTGATGCGCGTAAGAAAATCGTTGCTGACATCAATGCTGACGGTCTTGCGGTGATGACCAAAGACGAGGACGGCAATGCTGTTCCTATGGTCGAAAACAAGCCAATCATGCAGCCGTTTGGGGACCGCTCCAAGGTTGTGATTGAGCC
>CAZKKW010000122.1:0-1792 GCA_964553335.1 uncultured Hyphomicrobiales bacterium
CGGGAGTTACCTTGTTCAAAAATGTTCTGACACCCAAATCATTGGGGTGAAAAACATCGCGCACCGTGCCGTCGTCTCGCGTTTTATAAAACTTGCTATTGCCTTGAAAGGCGGAAATGGTCTCGTCAGTTAGCCCTTTAACAGGAAGACAGGCACCGGGCGCTTTTTCAATGCCGTCAAAGAAATGATCTTGTCCTTTGCGCCGTGGAGCATTTTGTTTTCCTGAATAACTGGGTGCCGTCGTGAGATAGAGGCAAGATGTATTTTCAGGCACTTGGGCTGCAAGCTCGGCTGCGTGTTTTTGGGCGAGCGCTTCGTCTTTTGCCCACTTTCTAGAATAACCACCCAATATTGCGAAAACGAGCAATTTAGGTTTGGTGGCGACGCCTTTAAACAAAGCTTCCAGTGGCGATTGATCTGGTTGGCAAAGCGGATAGTTGCCGTCACTACCTGTTTGGTGGAATTTTTGATCTGGTGTGTGTAGCACGCCAAACCCACGGGTATTTTTCGGCCAGCTTTTTTGTGGCACACAAAGCGCGTCTTTTTCTTTTCCCTCGCGTGCAAGCCATGAGTTTATCGCTGCGGCCCTAACGCCAGCAACGCCAACCGCACCCGTAAAATGCGTTTTAAAATCGGTAGCGCGCTCCGGTATCAGAGCACCACATGTGTCAGCAAGCTTGCTGAAGTGATCGACGTAAGCCGGACCACCACGAAACAAAATTTGCGAATCGCCAATCACCAATAAATCAGGGTCAGCCAACGATTGTGCTGAGGCAGAGGAGAGGCTTGCTGTGATTGCAAACAGGCTTGAAGCAAGCAAAATTTTAGTCGTTTTTATCAATCGTAATCCCTCAGCGACTTCATCAAAACATGTTCAGCAACTTTATGTTCTCTTATTGCGTTGTATGACAAGAGTGACGGGGCTAAAAATACCGTGAAATTCCGTGAAGCGATTCGTGTCCAAACGCTTGCAATTTACAGCCGTAGACCGTATAAGCGCGCATCGTTGAGTGACCCGGCGGTTTTTGATCCATCTGGATTGAGACGGGCATGCCGTGGCTACTCTAAACGCTTAACACGAAAAACAGCAGTTCCGTTGTCGGTTTCCGGCATTTGGAATATGCATAAAAGGACAAGCAAAATGCCCAAGATGAAGACTAAATCAGGCGCTAAAAAGCGCTTTAAGATCACCGCTAATGGCAAGATCAAAGCGGGCCAAGCTGGCAAACGCCACGGCATGATCAAACGCTCTAATACGTTCCTCCGCAATGCACGCGGCACAACGGTTCTTTCAGAACCAGATGCACGCATTGTGAAAAAATTTATGCCAAACGGCTAGTAACGGATTAGGAGAATAAGAAAATGGCACGTGTAAAACGCGGTGTGACATCTCACGCCAAACACAAAAAAGTCCTAAAAGCCGCTAAAGGCTATTATGGCGCACGCTCACGGACAATTAAAGTTGCAAAGCAAGCTGTCGAAAAAGCAGCACAATACGCTTACCGCGACCGGAAAGTTAGAAAGCGTCAATTCCGCTCTTTGTGGATCCAGCGCATCAATGCTGCTGTGCGTCTACACACAGACAACGAAATGACATATGGCAGCTTCATGAACGGCTTGAGCAAAGCCAACATTGATGTTGACCGTAAGGTTTTATCTGATCTTGCGATCACTCAGCCAGATGCCTTCAAAGGCTTGGTTGAAGAAGCTCAAAAGGCACTTGCTGCTTAATCGAGCGACAAAACGAAATTCGATAAAGCTCGTTTGCACCATGCAGGCGGGCTTTATTTTT
>CAZKKW010000122.1:1892-7616 GCA_964553335.1 uncultured Hyphomicrobiales bacterium
CTTAAAGTCTGGACCTTACGCGCTGATCTGGTAAAACGCGCGAGACCCATTTATCAGGAAATTTTCATGTCCGAGCTTGACCAATTAGAGAGCGAGATAAGCGCTCAAATCGAAGGGGCTGCCAATGAGGCGGCGTTGGAAGATATTCGCGTTGCGAGTTTGGGTAAAAAAGGCTCAATTTCCGAGAAGATGAAAACGCTCGGCAAGATGACGCCAGAAGAGCGGCAAGTGATGGGGCCAGCGCTTAATGGGTTGAAAGTGCGCATTGGTGAGAGCATCGCAGCGCGCAAAGAGATCTTGAAAGAAGCAGCCCTTAGCGAGCGCCTTGCAAGTGAGACTGTTGACGTAACATTGCCCAACCGCGCTGATCCCTTGTCGGATGGGCGTATCCATCCGGTAACCCAAGTGATTGATGAGATCACCGCGATTTTTGCCGATATGGGTTTCGGCGTGGCTGATGGTCCTGACATTGAGACCGATTATTATAATTTCACAGCACTGAACTTTCCTGAAGGCCATCCGGCCCGTGAGATGCACGACACGTTCTTCTTTAATGAGAAAGAAGATGGCGAGCGCCTTTTGCTGCGCACGCATACGTCGCCCGTTCAAATCCATACGATGGAAGAACAAGAGCCGCCAATCCGCGTGATTATTCCAGGCCGCACCTATCGCCAAGATTCAGACCAAACCCACACGCCCATGTTCCACCAAGTGGAAGGTCTTGTGGTCGGTGAAGATATACATATGGGTCACCTTAAGTGGACCTTGGAAGAGTTTTGTAAAACCTTCTTTGAAGTGCCAACCTTGAAACTGCGCCTGCGCCCAAGCTTCTTCCCGTTTACGGAACCAAGCATGGAAGTTGATGTGCAATGCCAATTTGGCGATGGTGAAGTGAAGATCGGCGAAGGCGATGGCTGGATGGAAATTCTTGGTTCCGGCATGGTTCACCCCAATGTTTTGAAGCACGGCGGTGTTGATCCTGAAAAATACTCAGGCTTCGCGTTCGGCGTCGGTATTGACCGCCTTGCCATGTTAAAATACGGCGCCCCAGACCTGCGTGCTTTCTTTGACGCCGATGCCCGTTGGATCAAACATTACGGCTTCCGCCCGATTGATATTCCAAGCCTTGTTGGAGGGTTGTCATCATGAGTAAGGGTTATTGGATTTTACATATCGATGTTACTGATATGGATGCATTTAAAGACTATGCAGCTGCGGCCAACGCGGTTTTCAAAGAGCATAACCCGACGTTTCTTGTAGGCGGTGGAGTCTATGAAATCGTTGAAGGCGCCCTCAAATCTCGTCATGTGGTTTTAGAGTTCTCGACCTATCAAGCCGCGCTCGATTGTTATCATTCAGACAAGTATCAGGAGGCCGTTCGTTTGCGTGAAACGTGTTCGACCTGTGACCTTGTCATTGTTGAGGGAAAGTAGGCCAGCCCATGAAATTCACAGTCTCCTGGCTCCGCGATTATCTAGATTTTGATGTGTCGCTCGAACAGCTCCTTGAAACACTGACATTGATCGGTCTTGAGGTCGAAGATGTAGACGATCCTGCTAAAAGATTGGCAGCGTTCAAAATTGCCCATGTGCTGGAAGCAGCTCAACACCCTGATGCGGATCGCCTTCGGGTTTTGAAGGTGGATAATGGCTCTGGTGAACCATTCCAAGTGGTCTGTGGTGCACCTAATGCGCGGGCTGGCATGAAGGGTGTTTTGGGTTTGCCGGGTGATTATGTGCCGGGCCTTGATATCACGCTTTCTGTCGGCAAAATCCGTGGCGTTGAAAGCCGTGGCATGATGTGTTCCGGCAAAGAGCTTGAAGTGTCTGAAGAGCATGACGGTATTCTCGACTTGCCAGAGGACGCACCCGTGGGTGAGGCCTATGCTGTATGGGCTGATATGGACGACCCGATGATCGAGATTGGTGTGACGCCAAACCGCCCAGATGTCTTGGGTGTTTATGGCATTGCCCGTGATCTGGCCGCCGCTGGTCTTGGTAAGCTTAAAAACAAAGCCGTACCAAGCGTGCGCGGTAATGGTGCTTGCCCTGTGAACGTTGATATTCAAATACCAGATTTCTGTCCGGCTTTTGGTTTGCGCCAAGTAACGGGCGTTAAAAATGGCCCGTCGCCTGAATGGATGCAAAGCCGCCTTCGTGCCATCGGCCTGCGTCCGATCAATGCGCTGGTGGACATTACCAACTACATGACGTTTGATCGCGGTCGCCCGCTTCACGTGTTTGATGCGGATAAAGTGCACGGCAATCTTGTCATTCGTTCTGCAAAAGCGGGTGAAGAGCTGGAAGCGCTCAATGACAAGACATACACGCTTGATGAAACGATGGGCGTGATTGCAGATGATAACGGCGTTGAATCGTTAGCTGGTGTTGTTGGTGGGGTCGTTTCAGGTTCTGAAGCCGACACAACCAATGTGCTGATTGAATCAGCCCTATGGGACCCAATGCAAATAGCCCGAACAGGCCGCAAGCTTGGTGTTAATACAGATGCCCGCTATCGCTTTGAACGCGGTGTTGATCCGAATTTCATGATTGAAGGCCTCGAAGAAGCAACCCAATATGTGCTTGATATTTGTGGCGGTGAAGCAAGTGATTTGAACATTGCAGGTGGAGTGCCAGATGTTGATCAAATCATTGAATTTCCAACAACTGAGGTTAAGCGCCTTGGTGGCATTGATCCTGAACCGCGTGAGATAAAAGCAATTCTAGAATTGCTCGGCTTTTGGGTCTCAGGCCAAGCGCCAGACTTCAAGGTTGCCGTTCCAAGCTACCGCCCAGATATTTTCGGCACGGCTGATTTGGTGGAAGAAGTTGTACGCATTTTTGGCATCAACGAAGTGCCGTCAACTCCCTTGCCGCCAATGTCAGTGATTGGTTCTGCGAAACTAACCCTTTCACAAAAGCGCAACCGCACAGCAAAACGCACTCTTGCAGGGCGCGGCATGTTGGAAGCGATGACATGGTCTTTCATCTCAGAAGTGGAAGCCAAATTATTTGGCGGCGGTGAGGCGAGCCTTAAACTGGCAAACCCAATTTCCAGCGACCTTTCTGATATGCGCCCAAGCTTATTGCCGGGCTTAATGCTCGCGGCCCAACGCAACGCCGACCGTGGCATTGGTGATGTGGCGCTGTTTGAAGTTGGTCAGGTCTTCAAAGGGGATAAGCCAGAAGACCAGCATGATTGCGCCAGTGGTATCCGTCGAGGCCTATCAGGCAGTGGCCGCCACTGGACGGGCAAAGGGGCTGAAGTGAGCGTTTATGATGCCAAAGAAGACGCGCTTGGCGTTTTGGCGGCTCTAGGTGCCAATGTTGATAATTTTCAAATTGTGGCTGGCGGTGCCGACTATTTCCACCCAGGCCGCTCAGGCACGATCCAGCAGGGACCAAAGAACATCATTGGTCACTTTGGCGAGTTTCATCCAGCACTTCTTGAAAAGCTTGATGTATCTGGTCCACTTGTTGGCTTCGAAATCAATCTTCAAGCGCTTCCGGCTCCTCGCTCAAAAGCAACGAAGACGAAGGGCGCGATGCGTATTTCTGACCTTCAGCCGCTGCACCGCGATTTTGCTTTTGTGGTAAGTCAAGACGTGCAAGCCGATAAGGTTCTGCGCGCGGCAAAAAGCGCTGACAAAAAGCTCATTACTGACGTCAGATTGTTTGATATTTTCGAAGGCGATAGTTTGGGTGCCGACAAGAAGTCGCTCGCCATCGACGTGACGCTTCAACCATCAGGTAAAACGATGACGGATGAGGAAATTGAAGCAGTCGCAACGAAAATAGTTCTTGCTGTAGAAAAGGCAACGGGTGGCACGTTGCGAGGCTAAAGAGCAGCTTTAAGCACCAAACGAGTAAGAGCTATGAGGTTAGCGAAGTTTTGCTTCGCTGTCCTGTGTGTCTTCAGGCCATTTGGCAATATCGATTTCATCTCGTGTGATGACATTGTTTTGGTCCGTGTTCACACGGTCCCAAGCGACCTTATAAAGGCGCAATTTTTTTACAAGGCTGGCGTTTTTGTGGCCGGAGCTTGCAAGCAATTTAATGAATGTTTTAAACTCGGGCCTACTAAGCGATGTTGAGTTGTCAGCGTCTGCTTTTGAAAAGAACGACGTTTTGTCGTCAGCAGCGAACGCGCCTTGTGCTGCACTTACACTCAACACCAATGTCATTGCCACCAAACGTTTCACAGGACTATCCTTTATTGTCTGCCTTACTAAATGGGCCGTTTATAGGCAAAAGCCAATGAACAAAGTGTTCACCTGCGTTCACGTTCTTGCGCGGTGCTATTACCAGTTTGTGATAAAATCAAGGCGAAGTGGCTTCAAATTGATTAAGTTCTTGTTTTGTTCTAATTTATGGTTAATATCAAACCAGAATCAGCGAACATCATTTAGAATATCAGAAGGGACGGCCAATTATGACGATGCATTTGCCACTTGAACATTTTTCAAACGCAACCCTTCAACCGTTAGCAAAACCTGAACCAATAAACCCACTTGCTAACCCTTTTGTCTTAAAAGTCATCCCTTTTTGGATGGGCGGTGAGGTCAGCCGCGGTGATTTGACCGATGCGGCTTGTTTGTTTGAACCGACTTACCGCGTTCGCATTGAAAGTCTTTTGCATCTTAATTGTGATGATATTGAAGAGCGACACGGTCCAGATGTTGCCTATACTCTTGAGGGTCGCACAGGTCTTTATGTCGTCGTCAGTGATGTTGAAAGTATTCGCGATGGAGTGCGCGGCAAGTCGCTCGGTTACAAGGTTTCGAAAGCTGGTATCGCTGAATATGTGATTGAGACGCCAGCAGGCTTGATTATTTTTGCGCAGGATATGAATGCAAACAGCGATCGGCTAGCCGCTTGAACCACTACGAATGCGACCTTCACGACGATAAAATTTCTATTGGAATTATCGGGTAATAAAAGGGGAAGGCGCGCTGAGGGGCATATCTGCGACGCCTTCCCTGTGGAGGCCAGGGTAAACCTCTGAATTAAATATGCGGTTCTAAATGGTTCGTCTCAACCCACATATTTTCACGTATGCGTGTGGTTCTTATTTGATTTTTTAATCCATTTGCTCTGCCACCTGAAAGTTCCCCCATTTGAGGTTTGAGTTTTGCCCCTTATCCTAAGGCTTGAGAGAAGGAGCGAAAGCAATGAAATCATCGAGATTTACGGATGCGCAGAAAGCGTTTGTCTGGATATCCCCCCGAACGGTACAGTAAAGTTAAACACCTCAACACAAAGTTTGCACACCGATCCTCTGTTCAGGCGGCTTTAAGACCTGCTATATCATTCCACATTTCCATGGCTGTCGCTCTCAATTCTCGGTAGTGGCTTGATGTCATTTCATGGCGGGGAAGGTGGAACAGGTTGGCAATCGGATCATGGATGGAAACAAACCGCTGCAAATGTCGTGCTGACTTAAAGCGCTTCATGACCTTCTCTCGTCGTCGTACCTGTAAATGAGAGTTCTCTGCTCGATTATTCAACCCCTTGTGAGACCTATGCTCGACACCCGGCATGATGGAACGCTTGGCAGCTCCATAAGAGCCAAGCTTGTCGGTGATCATCACCCCAGGTGGGCGGCCTTGTTCTTTGAGCAGTTTCCGCATCAATTGCTTTGCAGCTTTGGTATTACGACGGCTTTGTACAAGGACATCGAGAACAAATCCTTCCTGATCAACAGCGCGCCACAACCAGTGTTTCT
>CAZKKW010000123.1:0-7513 GCA_964553335.1 uncultured Hyphomicrobiales bacterium
GGATGGTTCTCCGTTGGGTTCGCACCAATGACGATGGCAACATCTGCGTTTTCAATCTCGTTAAACGTTGCAGTCACCGCACCAGAGCCGACGTTCTCCATCAAAGCTGCCACAGAAGAGGCGTGGCAAAGACGGGTGCAATGGTCAACATTGTTATGCTTGAAGGCCTGACGGATAAGCTTTTGGAAGAGGTAAGCTTCCTCATTCGAACATTTCGCAGAACCAAAGCCCGCAATAGAAGCGCCGCCGCGTTCTTCCTTCAGCTTGTTCCAACCGCCTGCCGCAACATCCAGCGCTTCTTCCCATGATGCTTCACGGAAATGCGTCCACGGATTATTCGGATCAACGTTGAGGCCTTTTTCCGGCGCATCGTCGCGGCGGATCATTGGTTTAGTCAGGCGGTGAGGGTGGTCGACATAATCAAACCCGAAACGCCCTTTGACACAAAGGCGGTTTTCATTAGCGGGGCCTTCGACCCCTTCAACACGAACGATCTTCTCATCTTTGATTTTGAATGAAAGCTGACATCCAACGCCGCAATATGGACAAACCGATTGCACTTCGCGATCAAAGTCTGCGCTGTCGCCCACTTGATTGTCGTCAAGCACATTGGCTTCCATCAGCGCACCTGTTGGGCAAGCCTGAACGCATTCGCCACAGGCAACACAGGTGGATGAACCCATCGGGTCATGGATATCAAACGTGATCTCAGACGTCTTGCCACGGCCAGACATGCCAATCACATCGTTCACCTGCACTTCACGACAAGCGCGGGTGCAAAGGTTACACTGGATACAAGCATCAAGGTTGACCCTCATGGCGACATGGCTTGAATCAAGCAGTGGCACGAATTCTTTTTCAATCGCAGGAAAGCGGCTCTCAGACACGTCTTGTACGTCTGCCATATCCCAAAAATGAGATGATTTATCGTGGGCCACATCGCGCTCAGGCTGATCGGTGAGCAACAGCTCCATCACCATCTTGCGTGATTTCTCTGCCCGCTCGCTGTCAGTGGTTACAACCATGCCGTCGGCCACAGGGCGAATACAGGACGCCACAAGCGTGCGCTCGCCTTCAACTTCCACCATACAAGCGCGGCAATTGCCATCAGGCCGGTAGCCGTTGGAATCTTTATGGCAAAGATGCGGGATGGTGTTGCCATCCGCTTTTGCCACTTCCCAAATGGTTTGGCCTTTGGTGGCTTTGATCTCTTTACCGTTCAGCGTGAAGGTAACGCGGTTATCTTGGTTTGTTTCCAACATGATTAGCGTCCTTCGATTTCGTTAGAGAAATGCTTCATGGTCAATTTAATCGGGTTTGGTGCTGCTTGACCGAGGCCGCAGATGGAAGCGTCTGCCATCACATCGCAAAGATCAGTAAGTAGGTCTTGGTCCCACGCGTCTGCTTGCATCAGTTTCACAGCCTTCTCGCAACCAGAACGACAAGGCGTGCATTGGCCGCAGCTTTCATCCTCAAAGAACTTCAGCATATTAAGCGCCGCATCCCGCGCACTGTCTTTATCTGACAAAACCACAACGGCCGCCGAACCGATGAACGTGCCAAGTGGCTGCAATGTATCAAAATCAAGCGGCACGTCGTTGATGGAGGCGGGCAGGAGACCAGAAGAGGGGCCACCTGGTTGATAGGCTTTAAATTCATGACCATCCAACATGCCGCCGCAGGCTTCAATAATATCAGTGATAGTGGAACCAGCAGGAAGCAGTTTCACGCCCGGTTCTTTCACGCGGCCAGAGACTGAATAAGAGCGCAACCCTTTGCGTCCGTTCTTCTCAGTTGATGACAGCACTTCCGGTCCTTCACGCATAATGCGCGTGATCCAGTGAAGGGTCTCAATGTTGTGAACCAAGGTCGGGCGATTGAACACACCAACTTGCGCGACAAAAGGCGGACGATGACGCGGGATGCCGCGTTTGCCTTCGATCGATTCAATCATGGCGCTTTCTTCGCCACAAATATAAGCGCCCGCACCGCGACGAAGATCAATGTAACCTTCAGCCACAAGACCTGCGCCTTCAAGGGCTTTGATCTCAGTTGCGAGGATTTCGAGCACTGCTGGATATTCGTCACGCATATAGATGAAGCATTTGTCTGCCTCCACAGCCCAAGCTGCAATCAACATGCCTTCAAGGAAGAGGTGAGGCGTGCGCTCTAGGTAATAACGGTCTTTGAATGTACCCGGTTCCCCTTCATCACCGTTGACTGCCAAATAGCGAGGTCCTGCTTCCATGCGAACGAATGACCATTTTTTACCAGATGGGAAACCCGCACCGCCAAGGCCACGAAGACCAGCCGAAAGAATCGTGTCTTGCACTTCATCAGCCGTTTGGCTGCCACCGCGTAATTTGGTGAGCGCGTCATAACCGCCGTCTGCTTTGTACGCATCGAATGTTTGATAATCGGGCATCTTGTGATGGGTATCACCACTCTCAACAGCGGCTTCAACTTTTTCAACTGTAGCATGATCAATATGATTGTGGCCTAACTCCAGCGTTGGTGCTGTGTCACAACGGCCCATGCAAGGTGCACGAAGAACACGGACCTTTCCGCCGCCACCATATTTATCGCCAAGCTCTTTTAAAAGCTCTTGCGCACCAGCAAGTTCACAAGAAAGGCTGTCACATACACGGATGGTAAGATCAGGCGGGGATTGTTCGCCTTCACGCACCACATCAAAGTGCGCATAAAAGGTCGCCACTTCATAGACTTCAGCCTGTGCAAGCTTCATCTCTTCAGCCAAAGCACGAAGGTGATCTGACGAGAGGCATTTGAATTTATCTTGGATCAGATGCAGATGCTCGATCAATAAATCACGACGGCGCGGTTTGTCGCCAAGCAGTTCGCGTACATCAATTAGTGCTTGATCATCAAGTTGACGGCCCTTAGGGGTTTTGCGCCCCTTACCAGTTCCATCTTTCCAAACACCTTTGCGCTCTACGTTTTTCAACATGGCGTATTCTCCAACAATTTGG
This sequence comes from uncultured Hyphomicrobiales bacterium, assembly GCA_964553335.1. Lineage (GTDB taxonomy): Bacteria > Pseudomonadota > Alphaproteobacteria > Rhizobiales > JACESI01 > JACESI01. The sequence continues at coordinate 2,991 of CAZKKW010000123.1, forward strand.
AAGACGCTAGTTGAGGCAGGGCTTTGATATCAAATTTTAAGTACGGATTGGGCAATCAGGATTAGTTATCGTGGATTACTTGCTAACCAATTGCTTGGCCGCATTGCTCAAAACTGCATGGGCTGGAGGGGCTGGCTCACGGTGCGGTAGAAAGAGGCCGATCGGTTTTTTGATGTCCGGTTCTATAAGGTTTAACGCTTTGATTTTCGAACTCACACCAAAGAGTTCCACCACGGTGCGCGGCGCAATTGTTGCAGCCGTTCCGTTTTCCACCTGCGCTAGCGATACGGTCAGCGCGTTGGTTTCAAGCACGGGCTCGATATCAACATCAATGTCTGAAAATATTTCGTCAATTATCCGACGGTTCCTCATGCTCTTTGATAGCAAACATAAGGGCAACTTGGCCGCGTCAAGCCATGATATCGCATCTTTCTTGTCATCAACCATATGGTTTGGTGCCAGGAGCACATATTCTTCGTCGTAAAGATGGGAGCTTGTGATCGTGGGAGGTAGCGTGTCTTCAATGTAGGAAATCCCCGCACCAAACGAGAAATTGTCGAGGCCGCGCTTAATTTCAACGGAGGATGCCGAGACGATTTCGACTTTTAGCTTTGGTTGGTCAACGCGGATTATCGCCGGTAGGCTCGCTGCAAAGGCGAGGGCAGTTGGAATGACACCAATGCGCAAACTACCCTCAATGACGGACCTTGCCGCAGTCAGCTCTTGTTTCATCCCATCGACATCTTCAAGCAACTTGCGCGCCCATGTCAGGACAATTTCACCCTCAGGTGTAAACCCCATGAAACGGTTACCACGAAGAACGATGGAGGACTTTAGATCAAGTTCGAGATTTCGGATGCGAGCGGAAAATGCAGGTTGAGAGATACCGCAATCGTCTGCCGCACGGGCAAAATGCCCATGTCGTTCTAACGCGACGAGTAGCTGCATGTCTCGAATATCAAACAAAGAACAGCCCTCCAACTCGCTGCTTTATAGAATCGCTAACTTAAGCTGTAGGTACGAAAATCTAAAGCCAATAGCTACACGTTAGCGTTAGCATAGTACGAATTCTTACCCTGTTGCGACGGGTTATTACAAATAAAGCCGCCGATGATGACATCGGCGGCTTCGTTTTGGCATAGCCATTTTTAGATGGCGATTTAAAAAGTCGACTTAGACTGAGTAGTAAAGGTCGAATTCTACAGGGTGTGGAGTGTGCTCATATGTGGTGTTTTCTTCCCACTTAAGCTCCATGTAAGCTTCGATTTGGTCTTTATCGAATACACCGCCAGCACAAAGGAAGTCGTTATCAGCTTCAAGGCTGGTCAATGCTTCACGAAGTGAGCCTGCAACAGTTGGGATTTGTGCAAGTTCTGCTGGTGGCAGATCGTACAAATCTTTGTCCATTGCTTCACCTGGGTGAATTTTGTTCTTGATCCCATCAAGGCCAGCCATCAACATTGCAGAGAATGCAAGGTATGGGTTGGCTGTTGGATCTGGGAAGCGAACTTCAACACGTTTTGCTTTCGGGCTGTTGCCGAAAGGAATACGACAAGAAGCTGAACGGTTACGCGCTGAGTAAGCAAGAAGAACAGGTGCTTCGTAACCAGGAACCAAACGCTTGTAAGAGTTTGTTGATGGGTTAGTGAAAGCGTTCAATGCTTTTGCGTGCTTGATGATACCACCGATGTAGAACAGGCAGTTCTCAGAAAGGCCAGCATATTCAGAACCAGCAAATGTTGGCTCGCCATCTTTCCAGATAGACTGGTGAACGTGCATGCCAGTACCGTTATCACCGTAAACAGGCTTCGGCATAAAGGTCGCTGTTTTGCCATAAGCGTGTGCAACGTTGTGGATGCAGTACTTATAGATTTGTAGGTGGTCAGCAACTTGTGTCAGTGGTGCGAATTTCATGCCGAGTTCGTGCTGAGCGGCAGCCACTTCGTGGTGGTGCTTTTCAATCAAAACGCCCATTTCGCCCATAACAGATAGCATTTCGCCACGGATGTCTTGGCCTGAATCGATTGGGTTTACTGGGAAGTAACCGCCTTTTGTGCGCGGACGGTGGCCCATGTTGCCAGCTTCATAATCAGAATCCATGTTTGATGGAAGTTCTACTGAATCAAGTTCGAAACCAGTTTTGTATGGGTCTGTTGAGAATTTAACATCATCAAAGATGAAGAACTCCGCTTCAGGGCCCATGAATACATTGTCACCAGCACCCGATGATTTTACGTATGCTTCAGCTTTCTTGGCTGTCATGCGTGGATCACGGTTGTAAGCTTCACCACTGTCTGGCTCAAGAATGTCACAGAAGACTGCAAGAGTAGATTGTGCGTAGAACGGATCTGCAACTGCTGTTTCTGTATCAGGCATCAAAACCATGTCTGATTCATTAATTGCTTTCCAACCTGCAACTGAAGAACCGTCAAACATTACGCCATCAGCGAACATGTCTTCGTCAACGCATGAAGAATGCATTGTTACGTGTTGCATTTTACCGCGTGGGTCAGTGAATCGAAGGTCCACATACTGGATGTCTTCGTCTTTGATTTGTTTTAAAATGTCGTTAGCTGATGTCATAAGCTAGTTTCCTTGATCACTCTATCATTTACCTCAATCGCACTGTGCGATTTTGGCGGTTTCTATAACATGCTGACCTCGGTTTAGGTTAGCATGAATGCACAAATTTTGGGCAAAAGCCCTTTGACTGCCCCTTAAATGGCTTCCTCACCAGATTCGCCTGTACGAATCCGAATAACGTCTTCGATTGTTGAGACAAATATTTTGCCGTCGCCAATGCGCCCAGTTTGAGCCGCATTACGGATTGCTTCAATGGTCTTATCAAGCTGCTCATCAGATACAACCACCTCAACTTTTACCTTTGGCAAAAAATCCACAACATATTCAGCACCGCGATAAAGCTCCGTATGGCCCTTTTGACGGCCAAAACCTTTGGCTTCCACAACGGTAATGCCTTGGATCCCAACATCCTGAATTGCTTCTTTCACTTCGTCCAATTTGAACGGCTTGATGATCGCTTCAATTTTTTTCACGAATTTCAGATCCTTATTGTTCTTTGCGTAATGGTGGTGCGTAAAATGCTGCACCATTGCGTTAACGATGTTGCTCTATGTATTTTTATCTATGCATTACCTGTGCCAAATTGACCCAGTTCGTCAAAAAAATACAAAGCCATTTAAATGGCGCAATAATAGGCGTTATATCGCAGGGAAATTCCACCTGATAGTGGGGGAGTTCAAAAAATAGGCAGAATTAGTGATGTAAATTTATGCAAACGACTAATTGTTGTGCAAATAATTTGACTGGTCCCGTCTCAATGCTCCACCAAAACAAAACGAGCAGTCGGTGTCGGTTGATAAAAGGCATAGATTTCACGAGGGGAAAGCCCCTAATTTTCCCGTTTTCAAAAAAAAAATCTAAAACGATGCTTTTTTTGAGCTTTTTTAATTTGACCAAGCGTTTTGGGGTGTTATAGAGGCGCCTGATTTCAAGATTTAATGAGGGCATCCTCGTTCTTGACTTCGTGACTTACAATATGCGGGCGTGGTGAAATTGGTAGACACGCCAGATTTAGGTTCTGGTGTCGCAAGACGTGGGGGTTCAAGTCCCTCCGCCCGCACCATCCTCTCAAGCGGCAAGATCGGATTTTCCGGCGCTGACTTTCAAGGATGTGATCAATTGTAAGGTGAAGTTGAACAAGCAACCTTCGTAACATCTTTGTATACACGGCCTGCAAATCATTACGGGCATATTTCGATTGAATAAGGAAACACGACGATGCAAGTCACTGAAACCCTCTCGGATGGCCTGAAACGTGGTTTAAAAATCACCATTCCAGCTGCTGATCTCGAATCTAAAATGATGGACAAGCTCGTTGAGATCAAAGATCAAGTTCGCATCAACGGTTTTCGCCCCGGTAAAGTGCCGCTCGCCCATCTGAAAAAAACATATGGCCGTTCGGTCATGGCAGATATTGTGCAAGAAGTTGTTACAGAATCAAGCCAATCAGCATTAGAAGAGCGCAAAGAGCGCCCAGCCATGCAGCCTTCTATCGAAATGACAGAAGACCAAGACGAAGCAAATGAAATCTTGGATGGCAAGCGCGATCTTGATCTTGATGTTTCTTATGAGTTGATGCCTGAATTCGAAGTGGGCGACCTTTCTGGCATTACTATTGAGAAGCCAGTTGTTGAAGTTGATGACAAAGAGGTCATGGACCAAATCGAGCAACTTGGTAACCAAAGCCGCCCTTATGAAGAGAAAAAGGGCAAAGCGAAAGACGGCGACCGCATTACTATGTCTTACCTTGGTAAGGTTGACGGTGAAGCCTTTGAAGGCGGCGCTGACGAAAACGGTCAACTTGTTCTCGGCTCTGGTCAGTTTATCCCAGGCTTTGAAGAGCAGCTTGTTGGTAAAAAAGCAGGTGACGAGACCGTTGTTAAAGTAACCTTCCCAGAAGAATATCAAGCAGCACACCTTGCTGGCAAAGAAGCTGAATT
>CAZKKW010000124.1:0-7442 GCA_964553335.1 uncultured Hyphomicrobiales bacterium
GGCTACTCACCGGCGATCTAGAAGCCCCTCTTGCAGATAAGCGGGTTCGTCATTTATCAAAAGCTCGTATTCTATGGGCTTTGATTGTGCGATCTTGCGCCCTTTGCGAAAAACAGCCAAGCGGTGGGCCCGTAATCTGATCGCATCAATCGGATCTGTTGCCTGAAGGATGACGAAGTTCGCATCGTATCCCTTTTTGATACCATAATTTTCTAACCCAAGAATTTTCGCGGAATTTTCAGTTATCGCATTAAAACACCACGCCATATCTTCACGGCTCGAAAGCTGGCCTATGTGAAGCCCCATATAGGCGATATCCAGCATGTCTGCTTTGCCGAGTGAATACCATGGGTCCATCATACAATCCGAACCAAACCCTACTGTAATTCCAGCATCACGCATTTCACGAACACGGGTTAAACCACGGCGCTTTGGATACGTGTCATGGCGGCCTTGCAACATAATGTTCACCGCCGGATTGGGGATCGCATATACATCGGCTTCAGCAATGAGTGGGATCAGCTTCGACACGTAGTAGTTGTCCATCGAATGCATTGAGGTGAGATGGGAACCCGCCACACGACCTTGCAGCCCAAGTCGCTTTGTTTCGTAAGCGAGTGTTTCAATATGTCGGCTCAATGGATCATCTGTCTCATCGCAGTGCATATCGACCATCAAACCCCGCTCGGCGGCAAGTTCACACAATAGCCGTACGCTCTTAGCGCCCTCAGACATAGTTCTTTCAAAATGAGGAATGCCGCCCACAACATCGACACCCATATCCAAAGCGCGCACTGTATTGGCCATCGCGGTCGGGTCTCGCAAGACACCATCTTGGGGGAATGCCACAAGTTGCAAATCGATAAAGTCTGATACCTTTTCGCGGACTTCAAGAAGGGCTTGAACACCGGTAAGCGTATCATCACATGTGTCCACATGGCTGCGGATCGCGCCAATACCTTTAGCGGCAGCCAATTCGCAATAGCGTATCGCGCGTTTAACGATATCCTCAACGGATTGGATCTGCTTAAGCTCCCCCCAAAGTGCAATACCTTCTAAAAGAGTTCCAGAAACATTCATCCTGGGCGTCCCAAGCGACAAAGTGGCGTCTAGGTGGAAATGAGGGTCTACGAATGGAGGAGATACCAGATATCCTTCAGCGTTTATGGCTTCGTTTGTATCTGCGGAGATGCCTTGCTCTACTGCTACAATCTTTCCGTTGGTACAGGCAATATCCATACCCGTCTGCCCATCCGGCAAGGTTGCATTTTGAATGATCAAATCAAACACAGTATTCTCCTAAACTTTCCGGAAATCGCTGAACATTTACAAATGCAATTATCGTGAGAATGTGCAGGATGACAAGCAAGAAGTTGACGCAAACGTTCGCTATAAAACCGTTTGGTGCAGGATAGTCGCTAACTTATCCTCAAACGGGGAAGGGATCTTTGAGCTTGGCCTGTGCTTTTGATGTGCCTGTGAGTTTACTTCCATGTAAGCAGGCATCGAGTGCGTTTCGCTGAGTTTCCTTCAAGGCTTCTTCCCACTCCGCTAATGTTTCAAAAACCTGATTGGATATATCTCCGTTTAGGGGCACCATTTTATCTCACATAGTTAGCTTTGCTCTCGGTCCTAGGTCTTAGTGCATCAAGCTGCGTATTAGACTGTGAATATATATATCAAACGGCGATTTTGAGCTGTGTGTAAAAATGAAATGTGCGGTTTTTGCTGTTTTAGGAAAAATTGTTCCGCAAAATGCTGGTTGCGAGCAGGAAATTTCTTTTCATTGTGCGGTGCAATCCATATAAGAGCCAACAGAAAACTGAAATACGAGCTAATGACGGACGATAGCTGCTAATTCAGGGATTTTCGTTTGCTAAATGGGTGATTATCCTCCCCGACTTGTTTTTTGAACCTGGTTAGCATATTTTAACGAAAATTCATTAGTGTACAAATGAATTATGTAGCTCTCTTGAAACAGGATGACGCAATGACCAATGCCGTACTGAGATCAGAAGAATCAGAACAACCGACACATTCTTTCGAGGTTCCGAAGAATGTCTACGATTTGCCTGTGCTTGAAGTGAAGCATTATACTGATCGTCTGTTCTCTTTCCGAGTAGCACGCCCTGCGGCTTTCCGTTTCCGTTCTGGTGAATTTGTGATGATCGGCCTGCCGGGTGAAAAACCAGTTTGGCGTGCTTATTCTGTTGCCTCGCCAAGCTGGGAAGAACATATCGAGTTTTTCTCGATCAAGGTTGAAGACGGTCCTTTGACCACTCACCTGCAAAAAATCCAACCAGGTGACAGCATTTGGATGCGGACCAAATCAACAGGCACGCTTGTTCATGATGCGCTGATCCCAGGTAAAAATCTTTATCTCATGTCAACTGGGACAGGTATTGCTCCTTTTGCCTCGATTATTCGTGATCCAGATACTTATGAAAAATTCGAGCGCGTTATTTTGGTTCATACCACGCGTGAAAAGGCAGAGCTTCAATATGGTCATGATCTGGTGGCTGAGATTAATGGAAGTGAACTTTTATCTGAGATCGTCGGCGATAAATTGCTGCATTACCCAACGACGACGCAAGAGAAGTCTGAAAATGTGGGGCGCATTACCACACTGATCCACTCAGGTGAGTTCTTTTCAGAGATTGGTGTTGACGGATTTAATCCTGAAGAAGACCGCATTATGATTTGCGGCTCGATGGCGATGCTTGAAGAAATCGCAGCACTAGCCGAAAAATTGGGCTTTGAAGAAGGCTCTAACGCGAAACCAGGCGCTTATGTAATCGAAAAAGCATTTGTTGGATAACCTCAGTTATTGCGAAGGGTGCCTTTCGCTTGTTTGAATAAACAATGGTTAACACTTTGTCGCTAATGTGCTCCGCAATATTATGGAGTGGGCAATGTTTCAATTTATGAAAAAACAAGAATTGGTGGTGGAAAGTGACGCCAATTCAGGTGATAATCCTAGTGCTGCCGAAAAACTTGAAAAGCTGCAAAGTGGTATCGACGCATGCAATATGCCATTTGCTGTATTTGATGAAAACAATCAATTGATCATTTGGAATAAGGGCTACCAAAAACTATATGCGAGCGTTTGGGATAAGCTCGATCGACCGATCAGATATGAGCAAATGGCTCGTTTGCAGTTGATTGAAAAAGGGGGCGATGGCGATCTTGAAGCTGAACTCCAACAGCTTTTGGATAGGCAAAATCGACCACTCAGTATTGCTGATCGCGAATATGCGAATGGATCAGTTCTAAGAGTCTGTAAAACACGTTCTGCTGACAATATTTCTGTTGGATTGGGAATGGATGTTTCAGACATCGCTAAACGCGAAAAAGCTGTCGATGAATGGCTGGGAACTTTCCAAAGTGATATGGAATCTCAAGTTTCCGATTTGTGCGATAACATGCACACAATTTCAGACGAACTAGCGTCAGCTTCAGAAAAATTGCTTGAAACGGCAACCGATACATCTTCGAAAACATCGACAATCTCTGAGGCTGCTGAAGAAATGAATCAGGCTTTGTCATCGGTGAAAGCCCATGCCAAGCAGACAACTGATGCAGCTGAAAAAGCAACTGATGCTGTTGTTTCTACTGAGAACCAGTTTTCTGACCTTGGTGATGCTATGGAAAAAATTGCAAATTTTGCAACGACAATCCAAGCCATTGCTGATCAGACAAACCTTTTGGCATTGAATGCAACCATTGAGGCTGCACGTGCTGGTGAGGCTGGGCGTGGCTTTGCGGTTGTGGCTGCTGAAGTTAAAACGCTGTCTGACCAAACCTCAAAAGCAACCGAAGAGATCAACGGTCAAATTAACAATGTTCTTGATGTGATGAAGCAATCGCAAGCAGCATTTGGTGGCATCTCATCCACGACAAAAGATATTTTCGAGCTGTCAGCTTCGACTTCAGACTCTGTGGAAGGTCAAGCAGGTAGTGCTGCTGAGATCGTCCATCACATCTTATCGCTTAATGAAACGGCAAGTTATGCAAGTACGGGTGCTGAACAAGTGGCAGGGCTATCTTCTGAGGTACGAAGCCAGACAACAACCTTGCGGACAAGTGTTCAAGAAGTGTTGCGTGCTGGTTTGGCAAAACTCCAGGCTCAACGATAACGTTGGGCCTTTAGCGGTTAAACAAGCACATCTTCTTCCGTCTGTTCACCAACATTGAAAACCCGTTTATAGCGTTCAATTTCGCTCGCAGGGCCCATTGCTTTGCGCGGGTTATCAGACAGTTTGACTGTTGGCTTGCCATTGGCCGCGATTGCTTTGCATACCATTGAGAACGGTGCCAGTGCATCGTTGTTGGTTAAGTCTCTGAAGTCATTAGTTAAAAGCGTTCCCCAACCAAAACTTATTTTGGTTTGGTCCGCAAATTGGGCATGAAGGGCCGAGATCCTTTCAACGCTTAATCCATCTGAGAAAATGAGCCGTTTTTCTTGCGGGTCCTGACCATTGTCTTTCCACCATTTAATAACCAAATTCGCGGCTTCCACCGGATCGCCAGAATCGATGCGCACACCTGTCCAATTTTGCAACCAATCTGGTGCACGTTCGAAAAAGCCTTTAGTGCCATAGGTATCAGGAAGGATGATGAGCAGGTTACCATCATGCTCGACCTGCCAGTCTTCTAAAACGCGGTAAGGGGCGTTGACGAGTTCTTCGTCATTTTCAGCAAGAGCTGAGTAGACCATTGGCAGTTCATGGGCGTTCGTCCCAATCGCTTCCACTTGTTGGCGCATGGCAATGTGACAGTTGGACGTGCCAACAAAGCGATCGCCCAGTCCTTCTTTCATGGCTTGGACGCACCAGTCTTGCCATAAATAACCATGGCGACGGCGGGTGCCGAAATCAGCAATCGCTAAATTATCCATAGCCCGCAGTTTTTGGATTTTTTCCCAAACGCGGTTCATGGCACGCGCATAGAGAATTTGAAGCTCAAACTTACCCATTTTTTTCAAAACAGCGCGGCTTCGTAGTTCCATCAAGACGGCAAGGGCAGGGACTTCCCACAACATGACATCGCACCACTTGCCCTCAAAGGTCAGTTGGTACTGACCATCATATTTTTCCAGGTGGTAGGCTGGAAGTCGCAGGTTCTCCAGCCATTCCATAAAGTCATGCTGGAACATGGAGCGTTTGCCGTAAAATAAATTACCACGCATCCAAGTGCTTTCACCGCGTGACAGGCTGAGGGAGCGGATATGGTCGAGTTGTTCGCGTAACTCACCTTCATCAACAAGCTCGGCCAGCTTCACGTCTTTGGTGCGATTAATCAGGCTGAAAGTGACATTGGCGTCTGGCTGATGGCGAAACACAGACTGTGCCATCAAGAGCTTATAAAAATCAGTATCAATCAAAGATCTGATGATCGGATCAATCTTCCATTGATGATCATACACCCGTTTTGCGATGTCTATCATAGGTCTTGCTGATCCCTGATTGGTTTTGCAGCCATTAAATAGACACCCACATGCCCCCCACGCAAGTATTGTCTTGATGAAAGACTATACATAATCCCTCAAAACTTCGCATTATTGAGGGGGTGGGCGACATTCTTATGCTTGTTTGAAGGCTCAATAGACCTTACCAAGGTAGGGGTGATGAAGGAGCAAGGCGGATAAAATGAGCGAAAATGCATGGCCGAAAGAATTGCGCGTATCGAAAGATAAGCGATTGCTGACCATATCGTTTGATGATGGCGAGGCGTTTGACTTGAGTGCTGAATATTTGCGCGTCACCAGCCCATCTGCAGAAGTTCAAGGCCATTCGCCGGCGCAACGCAAAACAGTGCCGGGCAAGCGGAACATTGAAATTATGAAAATGGAGCCTGTTGGAAATTACGCGGTGCGCATCACTTTCACAGACCTCCATGATACTGGCATATTCTCATGGGCTTATCTGCGTGAACTAGGGGTTGAACATGGTGAGCGATGGGCGGCTTATTTGGGTGAGCTTGAAGAAAAGGGTTTGAGCCGCTAACGGCTCTTTGCCATTTCCACTAAGACCGTACGAATGTCGTCTGCTTGGATTGGTGCATTCTCAAATGGGATGCGCAAGGCAGTGTCATCTGCTTTCAAGTCGATACCATCAGGGTCTATTCCGGTGATGAGCCAGATTGCTTCATGGTTGCTGGCAACCAAATCAGGTGCCGCTGTTCTTGCATAATGCGTGATGGCTTTTTGATGATCTTCATTCATGTGCTTAATCACACCGTCTTCAGCATCGGCAAAAGCGGCGCATAATGGCTCGTCCTTTAAAACAAAGTCATCAGCTTCAAGGGCGTAGGCCTTGGCAAACCCGCCGTTTAGATTGGCGCGTTCAATTTCTAGTTTGAAAAAATGAAAATCGCCAAAGTCAGCATATAGCGCAGCTGCGTTATGGCGCATTAAAAAGCGTTTTCGGACGCGTTGTCCTTCCCCTGATTGACGGTCTAATTGTTTGGCTGAGCAAATAAGGGTCATTCTGGGATGGGCGAGGGGGTCACCGGCTCCAATCTCTCCAATGAGCAAAGAACATCGCGGATCATTGATGAGGGCTGGTGTGTGGCTGGATAATTCCGAAATTAAGATAATGGGTGTGCCATCAATATCCGTGGCGACAGTGACACGGCTTGCCAAGGGATGACTGCTTTCTGGCTCTAATGTGGCGAGACTGCCGTGGGTTGCTTGTCGAAGGATACGTTTTGCTAATGCAATGCCCTCACGATCAGTGCGTCTTAAAACGTCATTCTTTTTTTTTCGTGCCATTTTTGTTTCCGTGGGATTGGGCCCAATATTGGCGCATCATATTAAAAAGTAGCGTGTTTGTGAAACTTAAAGGCCCATTTCTACTTGCATTTTTTCTCGAATATTGGCTTAAACAATCATGTAGCGAATGTTGGTTTGTGATGCTTGTTTCCGATGGAATTTTACGATGCTCGCGCCCGCAGTAAAAAATTTGCAGCTAAATAATAGGCTTAGAGTTGAAATGACAAAAAATTATACTCATAGCGCAATATATTTTGCCTTTGCCGTATTTTTGGGTGTGTCATTTGGGACAATTTCGTCTGCACATGCTCAAAATATCGACGCTGCAACGCCCGCAACGGTTCCAAAATTTAAGAAAAAGACCCCCAAACCCGTTGTTGAAGAGGTACTTGAGGTTGAAGCTGAGGCAGAGCCGAAAAAAAGGGTTGTCGTGCGCCGCCGCAAAGATCCGATTGTTCCTCCGCGGGCAAATCCATTGGCGATTGGAAATGAGGGTGTTTCAAGACTTGCACATCTTGGTCCACATCAAGAGTTGCCAGTTGAGAATGCTAACAATGAAGCATCAAGTACTGTCGATTTAGATGGGGTAACAACATCAAGCGTGGTGCTTGATCAAGATCAACCACAAGATGCTAATATTTCAGCTGCTGCCGGTTCTGAAAGTGCTGCG
>CAZKKW010000125.1:0-7206 GCA_964553335.1 uncultured Hyphomicrobiales bacterium
AGTAACCACCGTGCGCTTTCGCGATGTTGTTGATCAATTCCATAATCAAAACGGTCTTACCAACACCAGCACCACCGAAGAGACCAATTTTACCACCTTTTGAGTAAGGGGCCAGAAGGTCAACAACTTTAATACCTGTAACCAAGATTTCAGCTTCTGTTGATTGCTCAACATATGCTGGCGCATCTTGGTGGATACCGCGTTTTGCTTTTGTTTTAATTGGGCCCGCTTCATCAACCGGCTCACCAATCACGTTCATGATGCGGCCAAGTGTTTCGTCACCAACTGGAACCAAGATCGGCTCACCCGTGTCTGTCACTTCCTGACCACGAACCAAACCTTCAGTACCGTCCATCGCGATTGTACGAACAGTATTCTCGCCCAAGTGCTGCGCAACTTCGAGAACCAAGCGGTTGCCGCCGTTGTCTGTTTCAAGAGCGTTCAAAATTTGTGGTAGATGATCATCAAATTGAACATCCACAACCGCGCCAATCACCTGCGTTACGCGACCAACAACACCTTGTGCCTTTGGAGCTGCTTTCTTCGGTGCGGCCTTTTTTGGCGCTGCTTTCGTAGCTGCTGCTTTAGCCATTTCTTTCCCTTTCGGTCTTTACTCATGCCCACCAAAGGCGGGGTCAATAAGGTTCTGGTTACAGTGCTTCTGCACCAGAAATAATTTCGATCAATTCTTTAGTAATTTGAGCCTGACGCTGACGGTTATAGCTAATCGTCAATTTGTCGATCATCTCACCGGCATTGCGTGTCGCGTTGTCCATAGCGCTCATTCGTGCACCCTGTTCTGAGGCACCGTTTTCTAGCAAACCACGGAAAATCTGCATGGCAATATTACGCGGGAGAAGGTCTTCGAGAATTTCGCCTTCTTCCGGTTCATATTCATACTGAACCGCGTCGCCTTCACCGTCGCTTGCTTCCGGCACATCGGCAGGAATGATTTGCTGCGCGGTTGGAACTTGGCTGATAACAGATTTAAATTCTGAGTAGCAGATTGTGCAAACGTCAAATTCTTCGCCATCGAACATGTCGATAACCGTTTTACCGATGTCCGCTGCGTTTTCAAAGCCAATCTGCTTTACGTCTTTCAGCTCAACCAGCTTGATGATTTGTTCTTCAAATTGGCTTTTCAAAGCATCGTAGCCTTTTTTGCCAACACAAATCATTTTCACTGTTTTGCCGTCAGCCATAAGGGCAACCGCTTTTTCGCGGGCAATACGTGCAATAGATGAGTTGAAGCCACCGCAAAGACCGCGCTCAGCTGTCATAACAACAATCAGATGCACATCATCCTTGCCGCTACCTGCCATAAGCTTCGGTGCGTTATCGCTTCCTTGAACACCAGCAGAGATATTGGCCATAACTGAGCTCATACGCTCAGCATATGGGCGCGCTGCTTCAGCGGCTTCTTGCGCTTTGCGAAGCTTCGCTGCTGCCACCATCTGCATGGCTTTTGTAATCTTCTGCGTCGCTTTAACAGACGCGATCCGATTTTTAAGATCCTTAAGGCTCGCCATCGAGGTCCCTTTGGTCAACAATCATTAAAGGAAGGTGCGAGGCATAATCGCCTCGCCCTTGTTTGTTTCAGTTAGGCAAATGATTTTGCAAACGCTTCAATCACGTCTTTCAATTTGCCTTCTGATTCGTCTGTCAGTTTCGCGTCATCACGGATCTGATCAAGAAGCGCTTGGTGGTCGCCACGCAAGCTGGCCAATAGACCCTGCTCAAATGGACCAACTTGGCTAACTTCAAGTGTATCAAGATAACCGTTCACACCAGCGTAGATAACAGCCACTTGCTCTTCCGTTTTAAGCGGAGAGAATTGTGGTTGCTTCAAAAGCTCTGTCAAACGCGCACCGCGGTTCAACAAACGCTGAGTTGAGGCATCAAGGTCAGAACCAAACTGCGCAAACGCCGCCATCTCACGATACTGGGCCAATTCACCCTTAATCGAACCAGCGACCTGTTTCATCGCTTTAATTTGGGCCGATGAACCAACGCGGGAAACCGATAGACCAACGTTCACAGCTGGGCGGATACCTTGGTAGAACAAGTCTGTCTCAAGGAAAATTTGACCATCTGTAATTGAAATCACGTTTGTTGGAATAAACGCTGACACGTCATTACCTTGTGTTTCAATCACTGGAAGTGCTGTCATTGAACCTGAACCATTGTCTTCGTTCAATTTCGCAGAACGCTCAAGAAGACGAGAGTGCAAGTAGAAAACGTCACCAGGATAAGCTTCACGTCCTGGTGGACGACGAAGAAGAAGTGACATTTGACGATAAGCAACAGCTTGTTTTGAAAGGTCATCATAACCGATCATCGCGTGCATGCCGTTATCGCGGAAGAATTCACCCATCGCAGAACCAGTAAACGGTGCAAGATACTGCATCGGCGCTGGATCAGAAGCGGTTGCGGCAATCACGATTGAATACTCAAGAGCGCCGCGCTCTTCGAGAATTTTCACGAACTGCGCAACAGTTGAACGTTTTTGGCCAACAGCCACGTAAATACAATAAAGCTTTTTGCTTTCGTCTTTACCTTGGTTGATCGGCTTCTGGTTCAAGAATGTATCGAGGATGATCGCTGTTTTACCTGTTTGGCGGTCACCAATCACAAGCTCACGCTGACCACGACCAACTGGGATCAAAGCGTCAATCGCTTTAAGACCTGTCGACATTGGCTCATGCACAGACTTACGTGGAATAATGCCGGGCGCTTTCACGTCCACACGAACACGGTCACCTTCGATCGGGCCTTTGCCGTCAATTGGGTTGCCGAGCGCATCAACCACACGACCAAGAAGGCCGCGGCCAACTGGCACGTCCACAATGGCGCCTGTACGCTTAACTGTGTCGCCTTCTTTAATGTCACGGTCAGAACCGAAGATCACAACACCAACGTTGTCACTTTCAAGGTTCAGCGCCATGCCGCGAATTCCACCAGGGAATTCGACCATTTCACCGGCCTGTACATTATCAAGACCATAAACGCGAGCGATACCGTCACCGACGGAAAGCACTTGACCGACTTCAGAAACTTCCGCTTCTTTGCCGAAATTCGCGATTTGCTCTTTGAGGATTGCGGAAATTTCCGCGGCTTTGATTTCCATCAGCCGACCTCTTTCATCATCATTTTGAGGGAAGTTAGTTTTGTCCGAATGGACGTGTCAATCATCTGACTGCCAACCTTAACAATAAGGCCACCAAGAACAGATGGATCAACAATTTCGTTAAGCGCCACGTCTTTGCCAACTTTGGCTTTCAGTGCTGCCTTTAGTTCTTTAAGCTGTGCAGCGGTAAGCTTTACAGCAGACGTCACATCACCTGCGACTTCGCCACGAGCATCAGCTGCCATGCGGCGGAATGATTCGATAATCGCAGGCAAAACAAACAAACGGCGGTTTTGAGCAACCACGCGAATGAAGTTCGCTGTCATATCGGAAGTTTTTGATTTTGCGAGAAGCGCGTCGATCGCACGAACCTGATCTTCCGTTGAAAATACAGGGCTTTTGATCAACCGTGTTAGGTCTTCGCTGCCTGAAAGACTTTTATCAAGCGCGTCTAAATCTTTTTCAGTCGCTTTGATTTTTGCAGCAGTTGTGCACAGCTCGAACAGCGCACCCGCATAACGATCAGCAACACCGGAAAGAGGAGAAGATGCAGTCACTGGAACCCTATCGTATCTCGTTTGAATATTCGCTCAGACGCTATTTTTATTAACTCCTTGATTTTACTGGAAAAACCATCATATCAATTTAGGAGGCAAAGCAAATATGCCTGAAATTTGCGCTTTGGTAGCACAGCAATATAAGCGACGCAATAACGTCTAAGGTCTGATAGGGTCGGATTCTATTGAATTAGCGATACAAGCAGCCAAAAAAATGCAAAACAGGCCGTTATTATAGGACAATTACGGGGAAATAATGGATAATCGACACTTTGAAGACCGCGGCGCAGACTATGCCCAGTACCGTCCCACTTATCCGAAAGTCTTAGCCAAGGCTTTAGCATCCCGCACTCAGCAGACCAATCTTGCCATTGATGTTGGATGCGGCAACGGGCAATTCTCTCTACTATTGGCCGATCATTTTGAAACGGTGCTTGCAAGTGATGTCAGTGCAGACCAAATTTCTAACGCAACGCCCCATCCATCTATTCTTTATAAAATCGGTCCCGCTGAAAAAATCGATGCGGCAAATCAAAGCGCCGATTTGGTGGTGGCCGCACAAGCTGCCCATTGGTTCGATCTGCCAGCTTTTTATAAAGACGCAAAGCGGGTCTTAAAGCCTGACGGCATTATCGCGCTCATTACCTATGGCGTTTTGGAGGTTGAGGGACCAGCAGGCCAACGCATTGATGATTTTTACTGGAAGGAAATTCATCCGTTTTGGCCAAAGGGTCGCGAAAATGTGGAAAATGGCTACAAAGATTTTCCATTTCCCTTTAGCCCAATCGAAATGCCAAGCCTTGCGATTGAACGCACATGGTCGGTCGATCATTTCGCCAATTATTGCAACACATGGTCAGCCGGCAAACGCGCCAAAGCAGCAGGCCGCGATGATATAATTGAAACCATGCGCAAAGATGTAGCAGAGATAATTGGTGCAAATGGAACTTTGTCGATCCGCTGGCCAATTACCATTCGAGCGGGAACCATTGATCCTGAAACTAATGTTTAAGAACCGCATCAACGCTGATTCGTGATAAAACTGGAAATTACGCACAACATCCGCCATATAGTCGGCAATCACAAAGCTGGACATGTCTTATGAGCGACAACGCAGTACCTCTTTTTAAAATGAACGGGGCGGGAAACAAAATTCTCGTCGCGGACCTGCGTGGTTCTGAAAAACCGTTGACTGGAAAGATGGCGGCTGTGCTTGGCAAAAATGACATGCTGCATTTTGACCAGTTGATGGCAATTGAGGCGCCGCAAACTGACGGCACTGATGCTTACGTCAAAATCTACAATATTGATGGATCAGAAGCAGAAGCCTGCGGCAATGGCACCCGCTGCGTTACCGATGTTATGTTGAATGCAGAAGGTGGGACACAACTCAGCCTCGAAACCTCTCCCGGTATTTTAAATGCAAAACGCTTAGACAATGGACTGATTACCGTTGATATGGGCGAACCAAAATTTGATTGGCAGGATATTCCGCTTGCCGAAGAGTTTCGTGATACCCGCATGATCGAATTACAAATCGGCCCGATCGACGATCCTGTGCTCCATTCTCCTTCTGTTGCCAACATGGGCAACCCCCATGCAATTTTCTGGGTTCAAAACGATGTCGAGAGCTACGGCCTTGAGCGCTTCGGTCCGCTTTTGGAAAATCATCCAATATTCCCAGAAAAAGCCAATATATCTTTGGCCCAAGTGGTGAGTGAGACGGAGATCAATCTAAAAGTATGGGAACGCGGCGTCGGCCTCACCCTTGCTTGTGGTTCTGCGGCTTGTGCCGCCGCTGCTTGCGCTGCACGCACTGGGCGAACAGGTCGCGAAGTGGGTGTTAATCTTCCCGGTGGTAAACTGACAATTGAATGGACCCAGAACAATCGCATTTTGATGACAGGCCCAACCGCTTATGAAGCTGTCGGCGTGGTCCATCTTAATGACCTTGATTGGGAACTGGTCGAAACAACTGACCCGTTTGGCTTGGCAGAGCAGATATAAATGAGTGACGCCAAAAACCTCGATATCATCACCATGGGCTGTCGGCTTAATACGCTCGACAGTGAAGTGATGCTGCGTGCTGCAGAAGAGGCTGGCCTTGAAAATACGCTTCTAGTAAACACCTGCGCTGTAACAGGTGAGGCTGTGCGCCAAGCCCGCCAAGCCATCCGCCGCGCCAAACGCGAAAACCCCGATCGTCGTGTTTTGGTAACGGGCTGTGCCGCCCAAACCGAAGCAGAAACCTTCGCGAATATGGAAGAGGTCGATGCGGTCTTAGGCAATGAGGAAAAACTCAAAGCCTCAAGCTATACCCGCCTGCCAGATTTTGGGGTGAGCGCTGAAGAAAAAATCGTCGTCAACGACATTATGAGCGTGACAGAAACCGCGCCACACATGGTGGATGCAATGGGTGATCGCACCCGCGCCTTTGTGCAAGTACAAACCGGTTGCGACCATCGCTGCACCTTTTGCATTATCCCCTTTGGTCGTGGAAATTCCCGCTCTGTCCCCATGGGTGCCGTGATCGATCAAGTAAAACGCCTTGTTGAAAATGGCTTCCTAGAAGTTGTCATCACCGGTGTTGATATTACCTCTTACGGTGCAGACCTTGCTGGCACGCCGACGCTTGGCACGTTGGTGCAGAATATTCTGACATCCGTGCCAGACTTGCCGCGCTTGCGTCTTTCTTCAATTGATTCAATTGAAGTCGACCCACCACTGATGGAAGCAATCCATGATGATCGCCGCCTCTTGCCGCATCTTCATTTGTCTCTGCAATCAGGTGACAACATGATTTTAAAGCGCATGAAGCGCCGCCATTTGCGTGAAGACACGATCCAGTTTTGCAATGACGTGCGCGAGAACCGCCCCGACATTGTTTTTGGCGCGGATATCATTGCAGGCTTCCCAACGGAAACAGATGCCATGTTTGAAAACTCTCTACGCATTGTGGATGAGTGCGATCTCACACATTTGCATATTTTCCCCTATTCACCGCGCCCCGGCACACCGGCTGCAAAAATGCCGCAAGTGGACGGCAAAACCATCAAAGACCGCGCTCGCCAACTGCGCGAAAAAGGCGAGACGCAATTGAATACCCACCTTGAAAAGACTGTCGGAAATGCCGCGTCAATCTTGGTTGAACGCCTTTTAGATGATGGTACAAGATTAGGGCGCACTGAACAATTTACACTTACCCGTTTGAACCAAGGCCAAGAGGGTGAGATTATCAATGCGCGAATCACAGGCCGCACGGATAACGAACTCGTTGCAACTGTGTGAGCAGATGCGCGAATAGGGGCGATATGAGCGACAAAAAACCAGGTTTCTTTAAACGGATTTTCTCTTTCGGCAGAAAGAAGGAGGAAGAGCCTGTTGTTGAAGCGGTGGTCGAAGAGATTGCCGAGGTTGAAGAAGAAGCACCGGTTATCGAAGAGGTGGTCGTCGCCGAAGTTCCAGCCGAGCCAGAGCCAGAGCCAGAGCCAGAGCCAGAGCCAGAGCCAGAGCCAGAGCCAG
>CAZKKW010000126.1:0-7204 GCA_964553335.1 uncultured Hyphomicrobiales bacterium
ACAGTATCGCCACGTTTGACGCCTGTTAATTCAACAGCCTTAGCCACAAACTCAACACCAGTTTCCGTTGTAATATGTCCAAGCACATGATCACCAAGCTGCTCGATAAGTTCAAGCTTACCAGAAATGAGTGCTTGCGCTTTTGTGCAGCTCACCAAGTGTTCAGGTCTAATCCCGACGACAATGTTTTTGCTCAGAGCATCTGCTGCAACTTTAATTTTCTTTGCACCACCGATAGTAAGGGACTTACCTGAAACCTCTCCATCGAAAAAGTTCATCGCCGGGCTTCCGATAAAACTAGCCACAAACAGATTGTCTGGTCTGTTATAAAGCTCCATAGGTGGGCCAACTTGTTCAACACGGCCATCCCGCAAAACAACAATTTTATCAGCGAGCGTCATCGCCTCAACTTGGTCATGAGTCACATAAACCATGGTCGCATCGAGGCGCTCATGAAGTCGTGCAATTTCAAGTCTTGTTTGCCCACGAAGCGCCGCATCAAGGTTTGACAACGGTTCGTCAAATAGGAACACTTGAGGTTCACGCACAATCGCGCGACCAATGGCCACACGCTGGCGTTGGCCACCTGACAAAGCGCGCGGTGTGCGTTCTAAATAATCCTCGATATCAAGAATTCTAGCGGCTTCACTAACACGCTTTTGAATTTCGTCTTCAGGCGTTTTCGCTTGCTTTAAGCCAAACGCCATATTGTTGAACACTGTCATGTGTGGGTAAAGCGCGTAAGTCTGGAACACCATAGCAACACCACGTTTTGAAGGTGCTACGTCGTTTACAACATTGTCGCCAATCGACACATCGCCGCTTGTAATATCTTCAAGACCCGCGATCATTCGCAGTAGTGTCGATTTACCGCACCCAGATGGGCCGACAAAAACAACAAATTCGCCGTCTTCAATATCCAAATCAACGCCATGCATAACCTGCAAGTCACCGTAGGATTTCTTTACATTCTTAATTGTTACGCCGGCCATGATTGCTCCATTTGTTTTATTGCGGACAATACGCCAGGAACAAACTCATCATAACGATCAGGTATGTCCCCCCATAATTGCTTCGTTGTGGCAAACTCTTCTTCTGCACCAACCTCTAACAGAGGCTTCAATTGCCCCCACAAAGGTTCGTGATAAATAATATGTACTTTACCTGATGAGAACCGTTTCGCGTAGACATACCAACTTGCAATACTCGCAAAGCTCTTATGAGGTGTTATGCCTTGTTTTAGGCATGAGTCTATCGTCGGTCGAACATAGATGGTCATCTTAGAAAACCCATCCATACAAATCCGTTCCAATTGATCAGCTAACGCTGCATTAGAGAACCGTTTGGCGACCGTTTCAACATAAACATTCTTGTCAAATGGCACCTCGAGATCAAGCCCCGGCAAAACCTCACGGATTTCAAAATCATAATAGAATTGCAGCAGGTCCGCCCGATCCATAATTTCATCGAAGGTATTTAAACCGGCAAGAGCACCCAAGTAGCAAAGCGCTGTATGCCCACCGTTTAATATTCTGATTTTAGTCTCTTCAAAAGGGTCGACATCTTCGACAATTTCTACGCCAACTTTGTTAAGTTCAGGCATGGGTGCTGTAAATTTATCTTCTAAAACCCATTGCGAAAACTCTTCAGCATGAATTGGATAGAGCGATTGACCAGGAAAGAGTGATTTAATCTCTGCTTTCAATTCTTCAGTCGCGCGTGGTGTGATTTTATCCACCATTGAACAGGGAAAACTGACATTTTCATCAACCCAAGCCAACAGGTCTGTTTCACCACAAGCCTTCAGATAAGCTTTGAAATTTCGCGAAAGCATTTTCCCATTTGCACGAATATTATCACAACACAAAATATTAATCGGTTGGTCAATCGTGTTAGCCCGCCCTTTAAGAGCACGCAGCAAATAAGCGTAAATTGAGCAGCTTTTCCCACCTGCGATTTCGCTCGAAATAAGCGCATCATTGAGGTTAAGCGTCATATCATCGTTTAAATAATAACCGCTCTCGGTAACGGTAATAGAAATAATATGGACACTCGGCAAGCTCGCGAGGTTTTCTGCCTCATCAGCTGCACTGCTCCAATCAACAAAACGGCAATGCGATCGCACCAAACGAAATGACTCTGTGCCATTTGGAGCAATCGTCTTCAGCATATAGCCGGCAGTGTCCGAAATTTCTTTGAACGAACCACTTTCGCTCTCTCTCAAATTCACGGCAGCAACACCCCAGCGCATATCGCCAGTTGTTTCCATATAGTCATCAAAATAGACGGATTGGTGCGCTCGGTGAAATGCACCATAGCCTAGGTGTATAACGCCGACATCGCACGAAGCATTATCGTATTTTGTCTTCTGAACTGTAGGGCTACACGTGTCCATTAAGTTAATACTCATTGTAATTCCAAACTATCGGACACAAGGCCTTTAACGGCGATTTCTCGATATTCTTTAGGTGTCAATCCCTTCATCTTCAGGAATTGTCTATTGAAGTTTGCCAGGTTCTGAAAACCGACATCAAAACAGATCGTGGAGATCTGCTTGTCTGTTGAATAGAGCAACGAACAAGCTTGACTGATGCGAACGCGATTAACGAATTCGGTAAATCTGTTGCCAGTTACAATTTGAAAATTCCGAGAAAACGACGTTGTGCTCATACCAGCCATTTTCGCAACAATCTCAAGTGAGATATTCTCGGCAAAATTCCCAGAAATATAATCAACAACCTCCGCAATACGGGCTTGTTTCGAGTTGCCTTCAGGATGGACCATACCGGCGACTGAGAGCGGCCGTTTATCAGAATGCTCATTTAAACGGTACAAAAAGCGCAAAAACGAGACAATGCGTTCGACGCCTTTTGCATCTCTTATGCGCTTTAAATGGGTGCGCGCCATATCAGGACTAAAACCGGTAAACTCAATTCCCGACTTCGCCAATTCCAATAAAGGAACAAACTCACGAAATTCTGGAAAAGCCTTCGTCAGTTGGTCGATATTTTCTTGGCTAAACTGAACCAGCATATCACGCACATCCACGGGTGTAGGATTGGTGTACTCGTCCGTAATCCAATTATGCGGCAAATAAGGGCCTGTCAAAAACAAAGAACCTGGTTCGAATTCGCCGATATGATCACCGATAAACGCTTTTCCATGCGTCTCAGCTACGAAATGCAATTCGTACTCGGCATGGCTGTGCCAACGACAAAGCTTCGTCGGCCATCCATGTTCAAGATAGCGGATACTTTGTATTCCGCGATCCACATACTCAAGTTCTGGTTCAATAATCGACATCGTTCACCGCTAAATTCAATTAGAATGCCAAATGTAGAGTTGGAGTGCTGATACCTTCATCATTTAACAGCACCGAAAGTAAGGCCTTGGACCAATTGCTTTTGGGTAAGCCAACCAAAGATCATGATAGGCGCACAGGCCAACATTGATACGGCAGACAGTTTCGCCCAGAACAAGCCCTCTGGGCTTGAGAACGAGGCAACCAGAGCTACCAAAGTACCTGCATCACCAGAGGTCAGCGCGATTGACCAAAACGCTTCATTCCACAACAAGACGATCGACAACAAAGCCGTCGAAGCAAGTCCGCCCCATGCTAGTGGCATGACAACTTGCGTGATCTCATTGATGGTGGAGGTTCCGTCCATCCGACTTGCCTCTAAAATTTCCTTCGGTATTTCGCGGAAATAATTGAACAAGATCATCATGATAATCGGAAGGTTGATCATTGCATAAATGATGACCAACGCAATGCGTGTATCAAGCAGGCCAAAATATTGGGAAATTAGGTAGATCGGCATAAGCACGCCCACGGCTGGAAGCATTTTTGTTGATAGCATCCAAAGAAGGATGTCTTTCGTCCAGCGCCCGGGGCTAAAGGCCATCGCATAGGCGCTAGGGATAGCAATCAACATCGCCAAAGCTGTACCGCCAACACTTGTGATGATCGAGTTCCAAGCGTGTTTGACGTAATCTGTCCGCTCATTGATCAATGTGTAGTTGTCAAGCGTTGGTTCGAAGAACAACAGGGGTGGCACAGCAATCGCCTGCCCTTCCGTCTTAAAACTGGTAAGAAACATCCAAAAGATTGGAAAGAAGAACAAAATTGTCACGGTCCAAGCTGCAACCGTTGCAATCCGATTTTTTAAAACTTCTTTTTGTTTATCAGTCATAGCCACACCTAATTATACTGTTAGATTTTTGCCGATAGCCTTCACAAGGAAGTAGGCAACAATATTCGCTAAGATGATGGCAAAGACACCACCCGCCGAAGCGCTACCAACATCAAAGCCAAAGAGGGCTTCTTGGTAGATTAGGAATGTTAAGTTCGTCGATGAGATACCTGGCCCGCCACTTGTTGTGACGAGGATCTCGGCGAATATGGATAGATGAAAGATCATCTGGATCATAATGACAATTGCGATTGGTCGCGCCAAATGCGGCAGCGTCAAATTCCAAAATTTTGCCCAGAAGCCTGCCCCATCAAGGGTGGCTGCTTCCATTTGCTCACGATCCTGACTTTGCAAGGAAGTCATGAAAATTAGGATAGCAAAAGGCGTCCACTGCCAACTGACAATCAAAATGATAGAAAAAAGCGGGAGGTCTGCGAGCCATTCAATGGGAACTGCCCCAAAAAAGCGAGAGATTACGGCGAGCAAACCTTGGATTGGGTCCATCATCATGTTCTTCCAAAGCAGTGCATTGACTGTTGGCATGATAAAAAATGGAGAAATCAACATGACCCGCGCAATGCCCCGACCAGGAAATGGGCGGTCAATCAAAATAGCAATCGCGAGGCCTAAGAATACGGTTATTGCGAGGACGGAGCCAACCAAAACAAGCGTATTTAATACAGCTGGCCAAAACCGTGGATCGGTATAGAAGAATTCATAATTCGACCAACCAATAAAACCAGACAACTCAGGTTTTTGCAGCAAATACCGCTGGGTCGAAAAATAAACTGTCATAGACAGCGGCACGATCATCCATATGAGCAATAAAATAATGCTCGGTGCCTGAAGCCATCTTGCTAAGGTCCGATTCATGGTAGCTCCCCTCCTTGGAAAAAAGCTCTGGTGCACGAGGCACCAGAGCCATTAGTTAGATAATCCGGAAATCATCCAAACCGGATCACCGACTGCTTCTTAGTAGTAGCCAGCCTTGCGCATTTCGCGGTCGGCAGCAGCTTGGGAGTTTTTCAAAGCTTCCTTAACTGAGATTTGTCCAGCAAGTGCAGCTGTCATTTGCTGACCTACCGCAACACCAATTGACTGGAACTCAGGGATCGCAGCGAACTGTACACCAACATATGGTGATGGGTTCAGCGTTGAATCTTCTGGGTTAGCAGAAAGGATCGCTTTAAGTTCGGCTTCATCAAAAGTCGCAGCTTCCTGGAACTTAGGATTGTCGTAAGTTGACTGACGTGTACCAGTTGGAACACTTCCCCAGCCGTTTTTAGACGCTACAAGCTCGATGTAAGCTTTAGATGTTGCCCATTCGATGAACTTTTTAGCGTCGTCTGCTTGCTTAGAACCAGCAGGGATCGCAAGAGCCCAAGCCCAAAGCCAGTTAGCGCCCTTAGTGGTCACTTTCTGTGGAGCCTGTGCGAAAGCCATCTTGTCAGCAACTTTAGACTGTTTTGGATCTGTTACGAAAGACGCAGCAATTGTTGCATCAATCCACATACCACAACGACCTTCGTTGATGAGCGCAAGGATTTCATTGAATGAATTACCTTCTGATCCTGGAGGACCATATTTTGTTAGAAGGTCAACATAGAATGTTACAGCAGCTTCCCACTCTGGGCTATCAAGTGCTGGTGTCCAGTCTTGATTAAACCACTGAGCGCCGAAGCTGTTTGCCATGGTCGTAATAAACGCCATGTTGTCGCCCCAGCCTGGTTTACCGCGCAAGCAGATACCAAACACGCCATCATCTGGCTTATGAAGTGCTGCAGCTACGTCTTTAATGTGATCCCAGCTTGGGTTGTCTTCGATTTTAAGACCAGCGCCCTCAACCAAGTCCTTACGGTACATGATCATTGAGCTTTCGCCGTAGAATGGAGCAGCATAAAGCTTACCATCGTAGCTCAAGCCACCGCGCATAGCAGGTAGAATATCATCAACATCGTAGCTTGCATCGAATTCCAAAGGAACAAGCCAATCTTGCTTACCCCAAATTGGTGCTTCGTACATACCGATTGTCATAACATCGAACTGACCGCCTTTAGTGGCGATGTCTGTTGTTACACGCTGACGCAGAACGCCTTCTTCAAGTGTAACCCAGTTAAGTTTAATGCCTGGATTCGCTTTTTCGAATTCAGGTGTAAACTTCTGCATTTCAACCATGTGACCGTTGTTAACAGTCGCAATCGTTAGTTCGCCAGCGAATGCTGACAATGCAGTAGTTGTCGTGAACGCAGCTGCCAACATGCAGCTTTTAAATGCTTTCATTGTTTCCTCCCTAGAAATTAACTCAGCTTTGCGAGTGATTGAAGTTACTATGATAACCCTACAGCGAGGCTAGTATTATTCAACCCTATAGCTGTACTTTTTTGCGGACAATTTTGTTAAATTTATTTTTTTGCGTTCTTAAAGTATTAGTACACATGCTATTCTATTGCTGAGCATCACACCTACCACAGCAATACAATCAATTACTGCGATGATTTGCCCGCATGGCATTTGGTCACAGATATTTCACAAGCTCAATTTATGATATTATTTCATAGACCTACGTACTATTCGTGTGATGTTTCTAATTGGGTATTCAAAGATAATTTACGACATTATCATTGGTTTCAATACCCAGCTTATCTTAAATTCCGCCAACCACTCCCCTGAACCTTATTCCCATTTTGGTATAAGTTAGTCTGTATATTCACTCTGATGTACCAAGATTGTCCAGCGTTTTTTTAGAATGATCTATAAAATAAAAAGACTTAACGAAATTTCGGGCAAAAATTTACCTCAAAGATAATAATTATCAAGATCTCACCATTTTGTTTGTCACACCTTGATTTGAGACTTCATGATTGGCTTGAATAAAATCAACAACCACTGACCGTTCGCTTAGTGCAATAATGCACTGTTAAAAAACCACATGTTTTGCCTCTTGCATTCATAGGCCGGCCCAATCTTGGCCATTTCCATCAGACTATCCCAAAGACGGTCGCCATTGATGC
>CAZKKW010000127.1:0-7104 GCA_964553335.1 uncultured Hyphomicrobiales bacterium
CATATGCATCAAGCTCGTCTTCAATGGCTTTGTCCAAGGCGGGCTTTTCATATTCGTGGAGTATCTGTTTCCAAAGCCCATTTGCCTTTGAGATAGCATCTGGTGATCCGGCTTCATGCCACGATTCAAAATTGCGCCAGTCAGAAACAATGGGTGAATAGAAAGCGTCTTTGTAGCGCTCCTGCGTATGCGCTGTTCCAAAGAAGTGACCGCCGGGGCCAACATCTTTCACCGCTTCAAAGGCGAGACTTTCCTGACTAATTTCAAGAGGCGTTAGGAACTCATGGATCATTGAGAGCATATCGGCATCAATCATAAACTTCTCATAAGAAGCGGACAAACCACCTTCAAGCCATCCAGCTGCATGCTTGATGTAATTGCCGCCGCCCATAATCGCACCCCAAAGAGCGAAAGTCGTTTCGTAAGCAGATTGAGCATCAGCGGAGTTTGCCGCACAAACACCCGATGTTCTAAACGGCAATTTATAACGCCTCGCAAGCTGGCCACTAACAAGCGCTGCTTTCATGTATTCGGGCGTACCAAAAGCGGGCGCACCAGATTTCATATCAACGTTTGAAGTGAACCCACCGTAGACTACCGGCGCGCCTTTTTTAGCAAGCTGAGACAAAGCGACACCCAGCAACGCCTCAGCATTTTGAAGGGAGAGGGCGCCCGCGATTGTCACAGGTGCCATAGCACCAGCAAGTGTAAATGGTGTGATCACGGTCGCTTGGCCAGCACGTGCCAAACGAATGATGCCCATTGCCATTGGATTATCTAAGCGAAGGGGTGACGACGTATTGATGACTGAAATTAGGGACGATTCTTCTTCAAACTGTGCTTTTGAAACACCGCGCCCAATCCGCACAATCTCCATCCCATCAGCAACCCGTTCTTCGCCGAGTGAATATATATGCGGCACCTTATCCGTCAGCTTCATAAATGCGCTGACACAATCAAGGTGGCGAACAGAGGCGTGAATATCGACAGGCTCCACCGGATAACCGCCATTCATATGCAAGCAATTGAAATGCTGTGTGAATTTCACAAGATCTTCAAAGTCTGACAGCGTTCCAGCCCTGCGACCACGGTCAATATTCGTCGAATTTGGCGGACTGGCGACGCTTGAAAACGTGACCCAATCACTGCCTATATTGAGATTATGGGCTGGATTTCGGGCGTGGAGCGTGAAGGTCTCCGGCGCAGTGCAAATCAGGCTCTCGACTAATTCTGGCTCCAACCGCACACGATCACCCTTTACATCTGCGCCTGCCTCACGAAACAAATCTTTGGCCTCATCAAACAAAACATCCATGCCAATATCAGATAGAATTTTAAGCGAGGATTGATGCAGCGCTTCCAGTTCGTCAGCACTGATCGCATTGGTTGGCGGAAGATGTCTGCGCGGTTGTTTAAACGGGCGTTGGGATGCCTTGAGGCTCGGCTTCTCACGATGTTTGCGTGACCCTGACCGTGTACGCCTGCCGCCTGAACTGGGCGTTCCCTCTACTGCATCAACCATCCTAATCTCCCCATTCAGATAATTGCTAAAGGGATCATGATCGCAAAATAAAGCGACAGCAAGAGAAAGGATGAATAAAGGAGCTTTAGAACCGCATGATTGTGCAGGTATCACCTACATTCGCAGGCGGCGCATGAGGTGGGCGGATAAGCAAAGCGTTTGCTTGATTAAGGACGGAAAGGAGCGAGCTGTCCTGATTATCAAAGGCGGTTGCCACCAGTTGATTGCTCCGTTCTTCCACATGACAACGCAGATAGCCTTCACGCTGACTGTTTTTTGAAACTGGTGCGCCAATGATCGCTTCTTGAAGCGGATAGCTTGGGTCACGTTGCTGCATTTGCAACAAAAGCGGTTTTAAAAACAGCAAGCTACACACCAGACTTGAGACCGGATTGCCGGGCATTCCAAGCACCAAAACATCATCACCCCAACGCCCAAACATAAACGGCTTACCGGGGCGCATGGCGATTTTCCAAAAATCAAGCGACACGCCACGCTCACCAAAGGCATCTTTGATAAGGTCATGATCACCAACTGACGCGCCGCCCAAAGTGGTGATAATATCGCAGCCGAGATCGCGCGCTTTATCCAGTGCTTGGGAAATAGCGGCCTTGTCGTCCTTGGCAATACCAAGATCAACGGGTATGCCGCCATTGGCCCGCACAAGACTTGCAACACCAAATGAGTTTGACGAAATGATTTGATCAGCAGACGGCGTTTCGCCGGGGTACACGAGTTCGTCGCCATTTGATAAAATACCAACCACAGGTCGCTTATAAACGGGCAATGTCGGCTCATTCAGGCTGGCTGCTAGGGATAGCGAGCGAAAGTCTAATAATGTTCCAGCGCGAAGCTGCACGGAACCTTCCTCAAAATCAAAGCCAGCGGGGCGGACATAATCACCAAGCGGCGGAATTTCTGTCGGCGTGATGCTATTCCCATCACGCGCTGCATCTTCTTGAATAAGGATCGTATCAGCGCCAGCAGGAAGCGGGGCACCAGTGAATATCCGTGTTGCTTCGCCCTTGCTAATCTCACCCGCAAAACCATGCCCAGCCGCCGCTTCGCCAATAACAGTGAGCGCTTGATCTAAGCTTAAATCTGCATGGCGCACCGCATAGCCATCCATAGCGGAGGCGGCAAAAGGTGGTTGGTTGCGGGTGGCGATCTTGTCAAAGGCAAGCACCATCGCGTCTGCATCATGTAGCGGGAGATCGACAATATCAGTGATTTTTGCGGCAGATAAAACGCGTGTCAGAGCTTCTTTAACCGGCAACAACATGGGCTACGCCTTAAAGTCGCCGGAAGCACCGCCGCTTTTTTCTGTGAGTTTGATACCCGTAATAGTCATGGAGCGGTCAACGGCTTTCGCCATGTCATAGATAGTGAGACAGGCGACACTCGCCGCCGTCAACGCTTCCATTTCAACACCGGTCTGTCCGCTGCATTTCGCCATTGTTGAAACACGCAAACCGGGCAGGGTATCATCTGCTTTGATATCGACGTCTACCTTGCTCAGCGCCAAGGGATGACAAAGCGGGATCAGATCAGATGTTTTCTTCGCGGCCATAATACCAGCCAAACGAGCGGTGCCGATGACGTCACCCTTTTTAGCATCACCATTCACGATGAGGGCCAGCGTTTCAGGCTGCATGATAACCGCGCCTTCGACACGAGCTGTGCGCGTTGTGACATCCTTGTCGCCAACATCGACCATGTTGGCCGTGCCGTCGCCATCAATATGGGTGAGATGATCGCTTTTGCCGCTCATAATGTATGCCTCAAGCCGTAACTGTTTGTCGGGTCAAAAGCGTTTTCGTCGCGCCCGCAACATCATCTTGGCGCATCAAGCTTTCGCCGACAAGGAAGGTTGTAATGCCAACCGCTTCCATCCGCGCCGTATCTTCGCCCGTGAAAATACCGCTCTCACCAACCAAATGCATGTTGGAAGGCACTGCCGCTGCGAGTTCTTCTGAGGTTTTAAGCGTCACATCAAAGGTTTTGAGATTGCGGTTATTGATACCAAGCATGGTCGATTTCAATTTCAAAGCCCGTTCAAGTTCCGGCATGTTATGAACTTCAATCAACACATCCATGCCAAGTTCAAAGGCCTTATCTTCGAGCGCTACCGCTTCATCATCGCTGACAGATGCCATAATGATCAAGATACAATCAGCACCCCAAGCGCGTGCTTCATAAACCTGATATGTCTCATAAAGAAAATCTTTGCGAAGCGCGGGCAGGGCGCAGGCGTCACGCGCTTGAATTAAGAACTCTGGCGCCCCTTGAAACGATGGGGCATCTGTAAGAACAGACAGGCACGCAGCGCCACCAGCCGCATAATCGCGGGCGTGGGCAGGCGGGTCAAAGTCTGGTCGGATCAACCCTTTAGACGGGCTTGCCTTTTTGATTTCAGCAATCAGACCATATTCGCCCGCGTCTTTTTTAGCATCCAGTGCTTTCAAAAATCCGCGCGGGGCTTCTTGGTCGCTGATCTTCGCTTTCAAATCAGCAAGCGAAACAATGGCCTTCGCTGCCTCAATTTCTTGACGCTTATAAAGCTCTATTTTCTTTAAAATGTCAGTCATGACGCGTTAGAAACCTCAACAAGCTTGTTAAGTGCACCCATAGCACGGCCAGAGGTAATGCTTTCACGAGCAAGAGCCACGCCATCGGCCCAGTTGTCAGCTTTACCCGATACGACAAAACCAGCACCAGCATTGAGTAAGATTGTGTCTGTATGAGCGCTTGTTTCTCCAGAAAGCACCGCCTTCAAAGCCTCAGCATTAACAGAAGCATCACCGCCTTTAATGGCAGATAACGGGGCCGTTGTTATGCCAACATCAGATGGGTTCAAAACGGCATCGCTCAATTCGCCATCTTTTAAGATACACGCCTTTGTTGGACCAGAAATCGAAATTTCATCAAGCCCACCATCACCATGAACCACCCAAACATGCTTTGAACCAAGCGCTTGCAAAGTCTCAGCCATAGGTCGCACCCATTCAGGTGAAAACACGCCGATCATCTGGCGCGAAGCATTGGCTGGATTAGACATTGGCCCGAGTAGATTGAAAATCGTGCGGGTTGCTAGTTCAACGCGGGAAGGGCCGACAAAACGCATTGCCGCATGATGGTTCGGCGCGAACATAAAGCCGATACCTGCCTCGCGGATACAACGCGCAATCGCGTCAGCATCAGCTTCCAAATTAAGCCCAAGCGCACTCAAAACATCGCCAGCACCAGATTTAGAGGACATCGCTTTGTTGCCATGTTTCGCAATCGGCACACCGCCGCCAGCAAGCACGAAGGCTGATCCGGTTGAAATATTGAACGTGCCAGAGCCATCACCGCCCGTGCCGACAATATCAACCGCATCGTCGGGCGCATCAACAACAGTCATCTTGGAGCGCATGGTGGTGACTGCCCCAACCAGTTCATCAACAGTTTCACCACGCACCCGCAGCGCCATTAAAAAACCGCCAATTTGCGACGGCGTCGCCTCGCCAGACATCATAATGTCAAACGCTTCTTTTGCTTCTTCGCGGCTGAGGCTTTCACCTGTAGCAATTTTACCGATTAGCGGCCTTAAATCAGACATCAAATTTGCCCCTTAAACTTTCTCAGCCACTGTTTTCGCAATATCGAGGAAATTACGCAACATGTGATGTCCATGTTCTGACGCAATGCTTTCTGGATGGAACTGCACGCCATGCACTGGGTGATGGCGATGCATGATCCCCATGATGGTGCCATCATCGGCGCTAGCGGTCACCATAAGGTCATCAGGCATGGATTGAGGATCGATGGTGAGGGAATGATAGCGGGTAACGTTCACAGGACCGTTTAGTCCCTTAAAGACGCTCACACCTTCATGATTGATGGCACTCACTTTGCCATGCATCAAACTGCCTGCGCGAACGACATCACCGCCGTAAGCCTGTCCGATAGATTGATGACCAAGACAAACCCCAAAGATTGGAACTGAACCCGCGGCTTTCTCTATCAATTCAAGACAAATTCCGGCTTCATTAGGGGAGCACGGTCCAGGTGACAAAATGATGCCTTCAGGCTTCAACGCCAAAGCTTCATCTGCGGTGAGCGTATCATTACGGCGAACATCAAGTTCTGCGCCAAGTTCGCCTAAGTAATGCACCAGATTATAGGTGAAGCTGTCGTAATTATCGATGACCAAAAAGCTCATGCCTATTGCCCCCGCGATGACTGGCTAGAAAAGCGAACGGCTTCTTCTGCCGCTCTGAACAGGGCTTTCGCCTTGTTGACGCATTCTTGGAATTCACTTTCAGGATCGGAATCGGCAACAATGCCCGCGCCCGCTTGCACATACATCTTGCCATCTTTGACAATGGAGGTACGAAGCACGATGCAGGTATCCATATCGCCGTCAGCTGTGAAGTACCCAACACAACCAGCATAAATGCCGCGTTTTTCGTGTTCTAACTCGTCAATAATTTCCATCGCCCGCACTTTTGGCGCGCCTGAGACTGTGCCCGCAGGAAAACCAGCGGCAAGGGCTGCGATCATATCATGGCCTTCAGCCAATCGGCCTTTGACGTTTGATACGATGTGCATGACGTGGCTGTAATATTCGAGGAAGAATTTATCCGTCACCTCGACAGAGCCGATCTCAGAAACACGACCAACATCATTGCGCCCAAGATCAAGCAGCATGAGGTGTTCGGCCAATTCCTTTGGATCATTTAGAAGGTCATCGGCATAGGCTTTATCTTCTGCGTTTGTCGCCCCCCGTGGACGCGTACCCGCGAT
The DNA here is from genome assembly GCA_964553335.1 of uncultured Hyphomicrobiales bacterium. GTDB lineage: Bacteria > Pseudomonadota > Alphaproteobacteria > Rhizobiales > JACESI01 > JACESI01. The sequence goes on from CAZKKW010000127.1 coordinate 6,311, forward strand.
TGGCCGCACAGTCACGTCACCATCACGCACGCGAACCAAAATCTCAGGGCTGGAACCAGCAACGGAGAAGCCATCATATTTTAGATAAAATAAATAAGGAGCAGGGTTGGTGCGGCGAAACGCGCGGTAGAGCGAGAACGGCGGCAGCGTGAATTCAGCCTCAAAGCGCTGAGCAAGCACCACCTGAAATATATCACCTGCGGCAATATAGTCCTTGGCGCGAGCGACCATGTTCAAATAATCAGCTTTTTCGGTGTTGGATGAAATGTTGATCTCAAAATCAGCTTCACCACCAACCGCAGAGCGATCTATCGGGCCATCGAGTTGATCAATAACAGTGCGCAATCTTTCAATGGCAGCTTCATAAAGTCTATCAGCATTCTCCGCAGTGTCGTTGGACCTAATAGGAGTTACAACAATGATCTCGTCTTTTACATTATCAAAAATCACGATCACGGTCGGGCGGATCATGATTGCATCCGGCGTACCAATTGGATCTGGGTTGATATCGGGCAGATGCTCTATCAATCGGATCGTGTCATAGCCGAGATAACCAAACACGCCAGCCGCCATTGGTGGCAGGCTCTCTGGTAAGGGGATATTTGATTCATTCACCAACTCGCGCAGGGCATCCAAGGTTGGAAGCGCACAGGGCGAGAAAGCTTGCGTATTGATCAATGCTTCACGGTTGATTTCCGCCTCATTACCGAAGGCACGAAAAACAACATCAGGATCAACGCCAATGATGGAGTATCGCGCACGGTTCGCGCCGCCTTCAACAGATTCCAACAAGA
>CAZKKW010000128.1:0-7085 GCA_964553335.1 uncultured Hyphomicrobiales bacterium
CCCTTTTCGCGAGCCGCAGCAATCACTTCCTTCGCAGCTTTTGGTGTATCGACAGCTTGGCTATCAATTTGTGAAATCGTATCACCGACACGAAGTGCTTTACCGGCTAAGACGCTGGTTGGAGAGATTTGTGTCACTTCCAAACCTTCACCACCTTCAGCTGATTTAAGCTCAAGACCAAACTCTTCCATGGCTTCAGGCTCTGCAGGTTTGGCTGGTTCTGACTGAAGTGACGCTTGTTTAAAACGCTCAGGCAAGGTGCCAAGTGTTACATCGATCTCTTTCGCTTCACCATTTCTGAAGACTGTCAGCGCAACTTTTGTATCTGGACGGAAACCAGCAATGCGACGTGACAGATCCTTCGTGTCTTCTACCGTCTCGCCATTAACAGCGATGATTGCATCACCTGATTTAATACCAGCTTTTCCTGCAGGCGTTTCAGGGGTTGTGGATGCCACCAGCGCACCCGCCGTATCTGCTAGACCAATGCCATCGGCAAGGTCACGGGTGATGTCTTGAATTTGCACACCGAGATAGCCGCGAACAACCTTACCGTCGCTTTTCAAGTCAGTGATAACAGATTTCGCCGTTTCAGCAGGGATCGCAAAAGCAATACCAACGTTGCCACCTGAGCGTGAGAAGATTGCCGTGTTAATGCCAATCACTTCACCATTCAAATTGAACGCTGGACCACCTGAGTTACCTTTATTGACGGCTGCATCAATCTGGATGAAATCATTGTAGCGGCTAGCGCCAATATCACGACCACGGGCTGAGATGATGCCGGCTGTCACCGTGCCGCCTAGACCAAATGGGTTACCAACAGCGACGACCCATTCACCAACACGGCTGTCTTCGTCAGCAAATTTTACGTAGGTGAATTTCTTCTTCTCTTTAACTTGCAAGAGCGCCAAGTCAGTGCGGGCATCTTTGCCGATCAATTCAGCTTCAAGTTCTGTGCCGTCATTGGTAACAATGAAAAACTCAGCGCCACCATCAATAACGTGATTGTTGGTTACAACCAAACCATCTTCAGAAATAAAGAAGCCTGACCCTTGGCCACTAAATTGGCGACGCGTTGGTTGATCGTCGTCCTTCTTCGGTTCTTCTTGGCGTTCACTACGCTGACCACGCTCATTGTTCTCACCAAATTCACGGAAGAAACGATTAAACGGGTGGTCTCTTGGAAGGTCGCGGAAACCTGGGATAATATCAAGCGGGTTGCCACCACGCTGAGCTAAGTTGCGCGTTTTCACATCTGATTTCACCCGAACGCTCACAACAGCAGGTGCTACTTTTTCAACTACATCAGCAAAGCCAACCACGCGCTGTCCTTCTACACGGACAGGTTCAGCAAATGCAGCGGTTGTATTGCTCAACAAAGCAGGTGCAGCAACAACGCTTGCAAGTCCAAGGCTCGTCGCGCCAAGAATTGCGGCACGGAAAGCTTTTTGAAAAGAAGTAGATGATGATTTCATAAGGGAGGCTCCATATTGATCGTTAAAGTTTGAGCGCACGAATGCGCCCTATAACCAGTTCGTTGTGATCAATATGGAGTAGCTAACCTTACAATTGCCTTTCGTGAACATTACGATTTTGTAATGTTCGTCACCACAGCGGCATTTTGTTCAAGCGTTTTGTGGACTGGACATTTGTCAGCAATTTCAAGGAGCTTAGCCTCGGTTTCAGCATCCAAATCACCTTGCACGGTAATCTTCCGCTCAAAGCGATCAACCTTACCACCGCGCTCGATCATGCTTTGTGAACACTCATGGCAATCTTTCGCGTAAATCTTACCGTGGTTCACCTCCACCGAAATGCGGCCAATATCGAGTTTTTTAAATTCCGCATACATTCGAAGGGTCATATTGGTGCAGGAGCCAAGGGCTGCTGCAAGGTAATCATAAGGCCCTGCCCCTGTATCCAGCCCACCCACCTTGGTTGGTTCGTCCGCAATCATGTGATGTTTACCAGCACGAACCACGTTTTGGAATTTACCCTGCCCTGTCTCAGCCACCAAAACACCGCCTTCATGATTGATGTCGGCAGTCTCTTCGCCTCCAACAAACCGCGACACCCAAGCAGCAATAACAGTTGCTGCATAAGAAGCATCTTGCGGGCTGGTCAACAGGTGGTCAGCATCATCGAGTGACACAAAGCTTTTGGGATGTTTGGCTGCTGCAAATATCGCGGCCGCATTTTCAATACCAACTGTTCTATCGATTGGTGAGTGAAGCACCATCAGTGCCTTCTTCATGGTCGCTGCCCGATCAGCAACACTGACTGCATGAAGGTCATCAATGAATTGTTTTTTGATGGTGAAGGGACGGCCCGCGAGTTCAAGAGAGACCTCACCGTCTTTCTCAATTTTGTCGAGGTTTGAACCAAAATTATGAACCACATGGGCAGCATCTGATGGCGCGCCAATGGTAACCACGGCTTTTACTTCTGGGATACTGCCAGCAACGGACAAAACCGCAGCACCGCCCAGGGAGTGGCCGATTAAAATCGATGGTGCTTCATATGAAGAACGCATGAAATCGATTGCGTGCACTAAATCTTGAATGTTGGAAGAGAAATTGGTGTTTGAAAATTCGCCTTCACTAGAACCAAGTCCGGTAAAATCAAACCGCAAAACGGCGATCCCTTTACCTGACAATTCTGCCGCCACTCGTTTTGCTGCGAATATGTCCTTTGAACAAGTGAAGCAATGGGCAAACAAAGCATAAGCTCTAATTGGACCAGTTGGTAAATCGAGGCGACCGGCGAGCTTGTTTTCAAAAGCGCCTTGAAAGGAAACCCGTTGTGGAGATGGCATGGAAAATAACCCTGTAATTGGAAATGTGACGTTTATGATTTGAAAATAACCATAAACGCCAACAATCCAAACAGGAATGGCTAAATCGTGAAGTGATGTGAATTCGTTTTAAAGAAAACTCTAAGAAACCGACTGCCAGCTACCATCAGGTTGACGACAGGCAACACCGCGCACTTGCTGTGGTTGATTGTTCACATTGAGGGTGTGGGTATAATCACGGCATTCTCTGCCATTGATCGAATAGCTTGCACCACTTACAACTTGGCCAGCAGTGCCTGTTTGATCGTTGCGCCAAGAAATTGGCTGGCCTGCAGGTTGTTGAAGCGCCGTATTTTGCGCAAGTTGAGCACGGCTGCGATCGCGTTGATCTAAACGTTGACCCAAAATGCCACCAGCAGCACCGCCTAAAATGGCCCCGCCTGCGGTTGTGAACGCACGGCCTGTACCAGAGCCAAATTTATTACCAACAAAACCACCAAGGGCTGCACCGCCGATGCCACCAACATTTTGACCCGTGAAAAAGTTACCTGTTTGGCAACCTGCCAGACAAAAAGAAAGACAAGCGATAGATGCAATGGTTTTGAACATGAGAATTCCCTCATTTGGACTGTTGATACTCGGAACATTTGGCTGATTACGCCAACAGCTCTAGATGGTCATAAGAACGAGGAGAAATTATGACGGCATCTGGCTAATATCGCCTTAATTGTTATCGTAAACAAAGGCTTAAGGAATTTCTGGAATTGGAAAAGAAAGCGTGGAAGACAATCCACCGAGCTCGGATCGTCCCATTGAGAATGACCCATCGTAGGCATTAACGAGATCATGGACAATCGAAAGACCGAGACCTGAACCGGGTGTTTGTTCGTCAAGTCGTTCGCCGCGTTTTCTGGCTTTTTCTTGTTCTTCTTCTGTCAATCCAGGCCCATCGTCTTCTATGCTCAATATAAGCGCGCCCTGATCTTTGTATCCGGAGATGACGACCCGCGATTCAGCCCACTTGCATGCATTGTCAATTAAATTGCCAAGCGCATCTTCCAAATCACGCCGTTCGCCGGAAAAGTGAAGCCCCTTCTCCACATCTTGGGTGATGGTAAGGTTCTTATCGCGGTAGATTTTATCCATCGCGCGAAGGAGGCCATCAAGCGTGGGCTTCACGGGATTTGCCGTACTTAATACGCCGCGCCTTGCAATCACTTGCGCGCGGTCTAGATGATAGTTCACCTGACTTTGCATCGCATTTGTTTGCTCAACAATCATTTCAGACAATGGCGTTTCAAAATCACGCGCTTCGTTGCGCAATACACTGATTGGCGTTTTCAGGGCATGCGCTAGATTGCCAACATGAGTACGGGCGCGTTTAATGACATTTCTGTTAAACCCAATCAAAGCATTGAGCTCACTCACCAAGGGTTGAATTTCGGTTGGGAAACTCCCTTGCAAATCTTTAGAACGCCCTTCGCGAATATCACTCAACCCCCGAGCAATCCTACGCAGCGGTCGAAGTCCCCATTTAACCTGTACAAATGTGGAGATGGCCAAAACGAGGCCCAGCACGGCCAGCGTTAGAAACACGCGCTGCCTAAACTGCGCAATGTCTTGCTGAATATCGCTGGCATTACCCGCGACAACGACGATGACAGGATCATGCTGGTCGGTCGTGATATTTCGAGCAACGAGGCGTATGGTGTTGTTGGCAGGACCGATGGAATAGAAAGAAACACTGCCATCATTATTTGGCTCGAGTTCATTGAAATCAATATCAGGGAGCGTTTCAGCAAACAGTGACCTTGAGGCGATAACGACCTCGCCATCTAACTCCGCCACTTGCCAGTACCAACCAGACAACACCAAATCGAAATTTGGTTCCGTCAACCCTGGCGCCTCCATACGCATTGGGTCTTCGGCTTCTGCTTGGGCTGCAACTAATATTTTCAAATAAACGTTGAGGCGCTCGTCAAACCCGCGTTCTACACTTTGTTGATAAAGGGTAGAAAGGAGAAAGCCTGCCACAAGAAGTGCAATGATGCTCCAAAGAATGGATGAAAGAAGAAGACGGAGCGAGAGAGAATTAAGCGTCATCAGGCTCGCTCAACCTATATCCCATACCTCTGACAGTCTCGATGATATTAACACCTAGCTTCTTGCGCAGGCGACCCACGAAGACCTCGATTGTGTTTGAATCGCGATCAAAGTCTTGATCGTATAGATGTTCGGTTAGTTCCGTGCGAGACACGATACGGTCAGGGTGATGCATGAGATATTTCAAAACCCGAAATTCGTGAGACGTCAATTTGATGACATCGTTGCCGTTTGTAACACGGCTTGTTTTGGCATCGAGTCGAACAGGCCCACATACAAACTCGTTGGATGCATGGCCACTTGCCCGGCGGGTCAAAGCTCTAAGGCGGGCGAGAACTTCTTCCATATGGAACGGTTTGGCGACATAATCATCAGCACCTGCATCAATGCCTTGTACTTTATCGCTCCAGCGATCACGCGCAGTTAAAACAAGAACTGGCATGTTGCGGTCATTGCGTCGCCAATCTTCTAAAACACTAATGCCATCTTTGCTCGGCAGACCAATATCGAGCACAACCGCATCATAGGGTTCTGTGTCGCCAAGGAAATGGCCTTCTTCGCCATCAAAAGCAATATCGACGGCATAACCGGCATCCGTTAGCGCTTCCTGTAACTGTCGGTTTAAATCTTTATCATCTTCGACGACTAAAACTCTCATAAGTCGACCTTACCTAGCTTGAATTTCAAAACCGGTACAATTTAAAGACGTCGACCACTGCGAGCATCAAACCGTACATCTACACGCTTACTACCATGTAATACCGTGACAACATAGATCAACCCGCCACCCTGTTTACAAAGGCGTGCGTTCACTAGCTCACCGCGCACCTTAGATGCAATCGCTCCAAACGGCCTTGCCGCACCAGAGGCTACGGCTTTTCGTTGTTGAGATGGACCCAAACATGATTGAGCATAAGACAAGGTCACACCCTCAAAAACCAGCAAGGTTACAAAGACCGAAAATGCTACAAAATGAACTACAATATTTTTCATAAAATCGATAATGCCAGAACCAGACTGAATAAAGCCTGAATGAAATTATACTGGCATTCTACTCACTTCTTATTGGTTAACGTTTCGCACAGCGACCGCCAAGCTGCGTTATGTTCACGAATTTGCGAGGCGGTGTCAAACGTATCGCTCTTAGACCAAGTGATAGGGCGAAAAGCGTCACACGAGAGATCAGTCGCGACGAAACCCGTCGTCTGGCAAGCGCTCAACATCGCGCTCATGATCAAGAATATGAGCATGGTTTTTAGTCGCGTCTTTGCGCGCTTGCAAAGCTTTTTCAAGGCGTTCACGATATTGTCTGAGTAGGAGTATAGTTTCATAGTCTTCCCGCTCTCTTTGAGATTTGAATCGGCTTTGAACAAGCAATTCAACGAGCTTGATCAAAGCCGATAAAACACCGAGTGCTGTGGTGATCATGAAATAATTTTTTCTGCAGAAAGACGGCCATAAAGCGCAAGGAAACCACCAACTGCGCCGACAATTTGAAGTATGGTATCAGTAATTTCAATTTGATCGACTTCTGCAATCATGATGCCAAAGGCACCACCAATGCTCGCAGCAATCGCAACAAGCGAACCCCAGACGGTTCTCGACATGTACCAAGGTTTTGTATCATCCATTATGCTCTCCATTGAGGGTTTAGGGTTAAAGGGAAACGAGACGAGATCGCGGAATGCCCACACCTTCCGATGCGCTAATTTGCGCAACTTCAAATTCAAATTCGCTCGCCGCCCCTGCGAAATCTTCGATTTGTTGCTGTTGGCTATAAACCGCGCTGTTAAGACCAACTTGGAATGTCCTGACCGATTGCCCACCATTTTTGATTGAGACAGCATATTGCTCGCTCTCCTCTGCGAGAGGGACGTCAACTGCTTCCCAAACATCGCCATTTATGCGCGTACGTCTGATCCATGAAAGCGTGATATCTCCCGTTTCAAAATCTCGCGCGGCATTAAGGTGAACAGGTGAAAGCGGCTTCAAACCACGGCGCACCGGATCGACAATAAATTGCGTTGTGAATTGATCGGTGAACTCACGGCCCAGCAAACCTGCTTTCAAATAGAAAGAACCATCTGTTTCAGACCGTGAAACATCAAGCACGTCTATTGCACCATTGATTAGAACAACGCTCGCGCCAATATCAAAACCAGCTTCAAGCGCATCTTCAGTGCCT
>CAZKKW010000129.1:0-7041 GCA_964553335.1 uncultured Hyphomicrobiales bacterium
ATAAAAGAGGGTCAAATTCAGCCTTGGTGCCAAGTTTAAGTTTTTCAGCGACAGCCTTCAAAATGCCGCGAGATTGCAAAACCTCAACCTGACTTGCCAATGACAAAGCATCAAAGTCATTTGCCTGCGGTATATTTTGCTCATCGTTTGGTCGCGTGAACACCGTCTCGCGCTTCTCGATCAGAATTTCCGCATCGCTCTGATAAGTCGGTTTGACCGTGATTAAGAACAACACCGCAAGGCCCAAGCCCAACAGTGCGCAAAAAATCACCAGCCACTTGCGACGCCAAAGCGCTCCAAACAAGGATGAAAGGTCGATCTCATCGTCGCTACGATGGCTTGTTGCAAAGTCGTTCATGATACTCGAATCTATCAATTTTGATTTAAGTTCATAAGACCACATTTATGGTAACTGTTTGGTTAACCACCCCTAATTTCGGTGACGGGAAATCACTGCCCCATCCAAAAAAATGACGATAAGTAATGACCTCAATGTAACTCTCATTCAGATTCTGTTAACGATAAAATTTTCAAAATCGCACCAGACTTTACGCTCGATTAACTATGTTTTCGGATAAAGGAAGCGTCCAATCAACTCTGGCGATTTAAAATGCGTTTTGTTCCAGCTCTTGTTCTAACCCTTATTTGCAGCGTCCTCATTGGGTGCGCAAGTAACAGTCTTCCAAAGTCGGCTTCCCACAAAGCCCTCACCTCTCCCTATCAACTTGATAGCGGCGATGAGTTGCGTGTAACCGTGTTTGAACAAGCAAACCTCTCAACTACTTATACCGTTGATCAAGCAGGCTTCATTACAATGCCGTTAATTGGTACCGTGGCAGCGCGTGGCCGTACAACTCAACAATTGTCAGGAGATGTGGCTGCAAAACTACGCCAAGGTTATGTTCGCAATCCAGATGTTGCCATCGAAGTCGCGACTTTCCGCCCTTTCTTCATTCATGGCGAAGTCAATAACGCAGGCCAATTTGAATATGTGAACGGCCTGACTGCACAAACAGCAATCGCAATTGCAGGTGGTTTCTCACCACGAGCAAGCCGCAAGCAAGTTGAAATTTCACGACAAATCAACGGCTCAATTGAGCATGGCAAGGTCGATTTAAACACGCCAATCCGTCCGGGTGATACAATCACGGTCAAGGAGCGGCTTTTCTAAGCAAAAAACAAATTCGCAGGCGGTGCAATGCGCGCCCTGCACACGAACGCGGGCCAAAGGTCTGGAGTACCCGCCCCTCATGCTAGGCTCGTCATAGTAATCATGGCGAGCCTTTATCGTTAGCAGTTCGTAAAACAAAACCCTCAAATCTCACGTTTTCCTCGAAGCGTTTTTTTATGCTTTTCAGTTACCCTCCCTTCATACCAGAAGTAATGGGAATAACTGGTGTGGGGAAAAATGGATAAGTTTGATAACAGTTTTGACGACGATCACGATTTGAACGCCGATTTTGTTGGTGTTGAAAGCGACGACGGCTTGGCCCCTGCCAGACCTGATGAGCTATTCACAACGCCATCTGAGATGGGTCGTGACGATGTTGCACGCCTTTTAGCGCAAAAAACCATGTCGCCTACAGTTGTCAGCGGCTTCATCGTTATCTTCGAATTGCTTTTGCTCATGCTATCGGGCGCCCTTTCCATCACATTCGTTCTTGGAACGTCAATTTTGAACATCGGGCTGCCTATAGGCGTCCTTTTTGGCGTGACCGTTTTATTTTCCCTCCTAGTACATGCCCTGCATCTTGATACATTGCGTGTAATTCGCGATTTACCGCAGCAATTAATGCGTATCGTGGCTGCATGGATGGTCTGTTTCAGCGCTGTCATCTTGTCATCGCAAATGCTGCCAGATCTAAACCTGTTTGATACACGATGGGTAACACCATGGTTCGTCACAGGCTTCGCACTTGTCTTCACTTTCCGCTTTTTTGCTGGCATCGCCGTTAAAAAATGGACGGAAGATGGCCTTTTGGAGCGCCGCGCAATTATTGTTGGTGGCGGTGCAGAGGCAGAACAAGTCATTCTCGGTCTAGAACGCGAGCAAAACAATGACATTCGCATTTGTGGTATCTTCGATGACCGCACAGATGACCGCTCTCCAGATACAGTTGCAGGCTATCCAAAGCTTGGCACCGTGCCAGAACTGATAGAATTTTCACGTTTAGCGCGTCTGGATATGCTGATCGTATCCTTGCCGCTAACAGCCGGTGGCCGTGTACGTGAGATGCTTAAAAAGCTATGGATTTTGCCGCTTGATATTCGTTTGTCAGCGCACACCAATAAGATGGCATTCAAACAACGTGCCTATTCTTATATCGGCGCAATGCCATTTGTGAAATTGTCAGAACGCCCAATCTCAGGATGGCGCTTTATTCGGAAACGGATTTTCGACATTGTGATTTCCGCTTTGATGATCATTGCTCTGGCACCTTTGATGGTTGTGACAGCGATCATGATCAAGAAGGACAGCAAAGGCCCCGTTTTCTTCCGTCAAAAGCGTCACGGTTTCAACAATGAAGAGATCAACGTTTGGAAGTTCCGTTCCATGTATACAGACATGTGCGATCAGGCTGCCAAAGTGGTGGTGACTAAAGATGATCCGCGCGTCACGAAAGTCGGTGCCTTTATTCGTAAAACATCAATCGATGAATTGCCGCAGCTTTGGAACGTATTAAAAGGTGAGCTTTCGCTCGTCGGCCCTCGCCCGCACGCCGTTCATGCGCATTTGCAAGATCAGCCTTGGAATGAAGTGGTGGACGGTTACTTTGCCCGCCACCGTGTCAAACCAGGTGTAACAGGCTGGGCGCAAATTAATGGCTGGCGCGGTGAAATCGACAATGTTGAGAAGATCAAAAAACGCACAGACCATGACCTTTATTACATCGAGAACTGGTCGCTGGCATTTGATTTCCTCATTTTGCTCAAGACCCCTTTCCGCTTGATGGACACAAAAAACGCCTACTAGGCAAACCATTTTTGATCATTTGTATTGATTGGATCAGACTTTGAGTTTCGTCACAGAAACATATAGCCCAACAGGCCGACAAACAGGCCATGCGACGCTATCCACCTCCACAATTGGCAATTTTATGCTCGGTCTTGTGGTGTTTTTGGTCGGATTCGTGTTCTTCGAGCCAGCGCCTTATGAGCTGCTGATCGTACCACTGTTGGTTATATGGTTTGCTCTCGGCCTCACAATCAAGCGCGGTTTTCTCCCCCTCACCTTAATGGTTTTGTGCTTTGTTTGCGGCGGCATGATCGCAGCAACCCAAAAGGCAGATGTTGGCGGGTCTTTTTTCTACATCGTTGTGACCACGTTTTTGGCAACAACCGCGATTTTCTATGCGGCCCTTATCGCAGATAAACCGACAGAACGGCTTCGTGTTGTTTTCAATGCCTACATTGCAGCGGCGATTATCGGCGCTTTGATTGGCATTTTTGCCTATTTCCGTGTCTTACCGAATTCTGACACCTTTATATTCGCAGGACGTGCAGCTGGCCCGTTTGAAGACCCGAATGTGTTTGGCCCTTTTCTCGCCCTCCCCATTATCTTCTTATTGCGTCAAATCCTCCTTCAACCGCTCCATAAAAACCTCTTCAACATAATCGGTTTGGTTATTTTGCTTGCTGCGGTTTTCCTAGCGTTCTCACGAGCTGCTTGGGGCCTTACCGCTGTTGGTATGGTGATGATGGTTGCCATCGTCTTTATTTCGTCACACAGCAACCGTTTACGAACCAAGATCATCATAATGTCGGTGCTTGGTGTTTTCATGCTCATCGGCATGATCATCTTTGCCCTCAGCTTTGAAGCTGTATCCAGCCTCTTTGTAGAACGCGCCAGACTTGTACAAAGTTATGATGGTGCGCGCTTCGGTCGTTTTGCCCGTTACAGCTACGGTCTTGAATGGATTATGGAAAAACCGCTCGGATATGGGTTTGGTAAATCACGCGAAACCTTCGGCGAAGACACGCACAACGTCTATATCAAATCCTTCCTTGTCTATGGTTGGCTCGGTGGCATTGCCTACATGGGCCTCGTTGGAACCACCATTTACGCAGCGTCAAAAAACATCCTGAAAGAGCGTCCTTGGCAAGGTTACCTTCAAGTTTGCCTCATCGTCATTATTGGCCATGCATTGGTTGGCTTGGTGGTTGATATTGACAGATGGCGCCACCTTTATCTCATCTATGGCCTAACGTGGGGCATGATCGCGGCTGAGCGTATTTGGCAAAAAAACCAAATCCAACGTCTTAGATAAGCCATTTAAAAATTACCGCAAATTACTTCGTGCTGCGCGTTGCATCTTAATTCACAATGCGATTATAGTCGCGCCATCGGAGTGTGGCGCAGCCTGGTAGCGCGTTCGTCTGGGGGACGAGAGGTCGTGGGTTCGAGTCCCGCCACTCCGACCACTCCCCCATCATCGATTGATGTGTAATGGTAAGCTTTATTCTTATCCAAAGCACTTATCTGATTTGATCCAAAAGCCGTTTGCATTCTAGCAGGTCGACCAAGGTCGCTTGCAGGCGTTCAATATCATTGCTTGGTAAAATTGACTGGCTCTGCTTCTTTGCATCCACGTCATCAGAACCTGTAAATTTATCAAGCAGCCCCTTGCCAATAGACTTCGCTATCCCCTCTCCTTTTTCACCTTCAGTCAAGATATCAGCAGGCATAGCATCAGCACTTTTGATACTGGCCTCATCGTCAATTGCAACCGGTTCAATCAGCGTTGATGTTGGCGTAATTGCCTCAACCAAATGGGCAGGTACACTGTGGGTTATGGCAAATGGTGGCATAATCGCCTGTTTTTGCGGTTCAGCAGGCTGCGCCGGTGATGCCGTTGTCTGTGCTTGAACGGTTTGGGGTTGAGCGGTTTGGGGCTGAGGTACTTGCGCCGAAGGTGCGGCAGGCTGAACTTGGGGAGCAACAACAGGCGCAGCAGGCGCAACTTGAGCAGGCTCTGGGGTCGGAGCCGAAGCTGCAACAGGTGGCACATCGACAGGCTCTGCAACATGTCCAATCGGTTGCATTACAGCCGTCGGCGGAACAGGAATAGAAGCGGCAGGTTCAACAGGTGCTTGTGGCGCGACAGCTGCAACTTCGTTTGGTTGCGCAACCGGTTGCTGGTCGCCAGCATCTAACCATTGGGTCGCAACATGGCGCGCGCCTTGTTCTTTCAAAATGCGCTGAACGCCTTTGATTGTATAACCTTCACTATAAAGAAGATGGCGAATACCCCGCAATAAGCTGAGGTCGTCAGGACGATAATAGCGCCGCCCGCCGCCTCGCTTCATCGGCTTAATTTGCGAAAAACGCGTTTCCCAAAACCTCAACACATGCTGAGGGAGCTTTAGCTCATCGGCAACTTCGCTAATCGTTTTGAAGGCATCAGGTGATTTCGTCATTATATACCGTCCTCAAAGACGGCATGACCGCCTAGCCTTTGTTGATTTTTTCTTTCATCACATTGCTTGGTTTAAAAACCAAAACACGGCGCGGTAATATTGGTACTTCCTCGCCGGTCTTAGGATTTCTACCAATCCGCTCATTCTTCGAACGGACAATAAAAGATCCGAATGACGATAGTTTCACGGATTCGCCCCCCACAAGGCAATCAGAAACTTCATTCAAAAATGATTCAACTAATTCAGCAGATTCTGCCCGCGATAAACCAACTTTTTGATAAACGCTCTCACAAAGATCGGCGCGTGTTACGGTTTTACCGCTCATATTCCCCTCCTAGATCTCTTATTCCCCTGAGAAAGCTTAACTATTTCAGCACGGCGGGTCAATCTACAAGATTTCGAAAAGTATTCTTTGATCAAGAAGCTGACGCAGAGGTATCACCAGTTTAAAAGGACGGATCCCCAAGTAAATCCGCCACCCATTGCCTCAAGCATAAGTGTATCACCCTTTTGCACTCGACCATCTTCAACCGCCTCACAAAGAGCAAGCGGGATTGAAGCGGCAGACGTATTGCCGTGTTTGAAAACAGTTTTGACGATTTTTCCCGGGTCAATTCCAAGCTTTTTTGCACTCGCATCAATAATGCGTTCATTTGCTTGGTGCGGGATAAACCAATCAAGGTCATCACTAGAAAGTCCTGTTGCATCAAAGGCATCGTAGACAACATCGGTAATCATTCCGACTGCATGTTTGAAGACTTCACGGCCTTCCATGCGCAAATGACCCGTGGTTTGGGTCTTTGATGGGCCGCCATCCACATAGAGCTTTTCGCGGTGCGAACCGTCAGAACGAAGGTGGGTTGTTAAGATCCCGCGATCGTTCGACGTGCCCTCGCCTTCAACCGCCTCAAGCACAACAGCACCCGCTCCATCGCCAAAAAGAACGCAGGTTGTGCGGTCTTCCCAGTCCAAAATACGGGAAAAAGTTTCTGCACCAATCACCAAAACTCGCTTGGCTTTACCGGCACAAATGTAGGTATCTGCCGTGCTCATCGCAAAAACGAACCCTGAACAGACTGCCTGCATATCAAATGCGGCGCCTTTTTTTATGCCTAAATTGTGCTGAATTTGGACCGAACTTGCCGGAAATGTGTAATCGGGCGTCGAAGTCGCAAGGATAATCAGATCAATGCTGTCAGCTTCAATTCCAGCATTTTCAATGGCTGCAAGGGCAGCTTTTGTTCCAAGATCAGACGTTGTCTCACCTTCTGCCGCAATATGACGCGCTTTGATGCCCGTACGCTGAACGATCCAGTCGTTCGACGTATCGACCATTTTAGCCAGCTCATCATTCGTCAGAATTTTTTCTGGAAGATAGCGGCCACAACCTATTGCTGCGGAGCGTATAATACCCACCAAATTCTTCCTCTCTCGATATTCCTTACGAACTCGTCTTAGACGAGCCGGCGTCAACTGTCATGTCTGACTTAATTTTCTCAAGTAGACCATTACTGACAATATTGAAACCAAGTTCTGTAGCACTAGCAAACCCTTTTGGGTCAGTGCCACCATGACTTTTGATAACAATACCATTCAAGCCCAAAAACACACCACCGTTTAAAC
>CAZKKW010000130.1:0-6974 GCA_964553335.1 uncultured Hyphomicrobiales bacterium
CCTGAAATCATTTTATATGATCACGAGATGGCGCTGATTGTGATGGAGCACCTCACACCCCACATCATTTTGCGCAAAGGCTTTATCCAAGGCATTCGCTACCCACATTTGGCAGAACATGCGGGTCAATTCATGGCCACAACCTTGTTTGATTACTCAGACCTTCGCCTTGATGCAGAAACCAAGAAGATGAATGTGGCGATGTTCTCTGAAAACCACGTCATGTGCGGGCTAACCGAGCAAGTGATTTTCGATGACCCTTATTTTGAGGCTGAACTCAACCGACACACCAGCCCACAGCTTGATGATGTCGCAGCAGATATTCGCCAAGATGTTGGTTTAAAAATCGCCATTCAAGAACTCAAAACCACTTTCATGACGAAGGCGCAAACCTTACTGCATGGCGACCTTCATTCTGGCTCCATCATGGTGACTGAAGATGACACACGGGTGATTGATCCAGAATTTGCTTTTTATGGCCCCATGGGTTTTGACGTTGGCGCGCTCATGGCCAATCTCTTGCTTGCCTATTTCTCACAAGCCGGTCATGCAACAAAAGACGATGACCGCGAAGATTATGCCGAGTGGGTTTTGGAGACACTTTTACAAACCTACGCTGTTTTTGAAGAGACATTTTCCCAAAAATGGCGCGACCAGCGAACAGGGTCACTTTACCCTATAAATTTACTATCATCTGAAAATTTTGTTGCAAATGAACAAGCGTTGAGTCGTTATTTGCGCGATATTATGGAAGATAGCATCGGTTTCGCCGGTGCAAAAATAGTGCGACGCATTTTAGGTATTGCCCATGTGGAAGACCTAGAAACAATTCAAGATGAAAATCTTCGCGCCGACTGTGAAAGAAAAGCACTCGCCCTCGGGCGAATAATGATCACAGACAGAAAGAATTTCTCCGACTTTAACGACGTCGTTCGTATGGCCAGAGCGATTAATCAGAGATAATCCATGAAAATCGATGGTATTCCACACCGTTCAATATGGGTGGATAAGCACGGCAAGGTTATGATCATTGATCAAACCAGATTGCCCCATGAAGTGCGTAAAGTTGAGCTTGTCAGCATGACTGATGCTGCAAGGGCAATCAAAGATATGCTGGTGCGCGGTGCGCCGCTGATTGGCGCGACGGCCGCCTATGGCATTGCTCTTGCCATGCGCGAAGATCCATCAACCAACAATCTTGAACAATCCTGTGAAACGCTCGCCGCAACCAGACCGACAGCAATTAATCTACGTTGGGCAATTGACCGCATGTTGGATCATCTCAAAATGGTGCCCGTTTCCGAGCGCGTAGACCAAGCCTTTCAATGTGCCGCGCATATTTGTGACGAAGACGTTGAGATCAACCGTAAAATTGGCGAACATGGTCTTAACATTATCAAAGGCATCGCCGAGAAAAAGAGCGGTCCAGTTAACATTCTAACTCATTGCAATGCCGGATGGATTGCAACGGTTGATTGGGGAACGGCAACCTCCCCGATCTATCAGGCGCACGACCTTGGTATTGACGTTCATGTGTGGGTCGATGAAACACGCCCCCGCAATCAAGGCGCCCATTTAACCGCTTGGGAACTCGGCAGCCACGGGGTTCCTCACTCTTTGATTGTCGACAATGCAGGCGGCCATCTCATGCAACATGGTCTGGTGGACCTTTGCATCACCGGAACAGACCGCGTCACGTCTACGGGCGATGTTTGCAACAAAATCGGCACCTATTTGAAGGCGCTCGCAGCCCATGACAACAATGTTCCGTTTTATGTCGCCTTGCCGTCGCCGACAATTGATTGGAACGTTAGGGATGGATTGAAAGAAATACCCATCGAGCAGCGTTCAAGCCGAGAAGTGGCTTATGTACAAGGTCTTTTAAGGGGCAAAATCGAGGAAGTTCGCATCACGACGGAAACAACGCCGTGCAGCAATTATGCTTTTGATGTGACGCCATCTAGATATGTGACCGGCTTGATTACTGAGCGCGGCATTTGCAAAGCAACCGAAGCTGGTTTGGCAGATCTATTCCCTGATCTTAAACCTTGTTATTAGTCGGTTGCTTGCCATAATTTGCAAAGGCCGCGTGAGCCTCGCTCATCTCAGCATCACTGAGTAATACTGGATCACCCATCGTGCAGGCCAGCTGATATTGCTGGCAGATGTTTTCAATCTCGACACCCAGCTTCAAAACGGTTGGCAGGTCTTTTGAAAAACACGTCATTCCATGATTTGCCAAAAGACACGTATTTGCCTCACCAAACGCTTCAATCATAGCATTGGATAATTCTTGTGTTCCAAAAAGCGCATAATCCGCGCACTTGATCGTCGATGCGCCTGTAATCGCGATCATGTAATGGAACGGTGGAATATCACGGCGCAGACAAGATATCGCCGTTGCGTGAGGGGCGTGACAATGCAACACAGCGCCTGCGTCTTTGCGGGCACGATAAAGGTCCGCATGCATGCGCCATTCGCTTGATGGTTGCCATGCGCCATCAAACGTCCCATCAAGTTTCATTGAGATCACCTGATCGGGCGTCATTGTATGATAGGAAAGGCCAGACGGTGTGATGAGAAAACTGTCATCGCCCGTGCGCAGCGACATATTTCCAGACGTGCCGCTATTAATGCCGGATGCATTCATCGCAAGGCAAGTGTCGATCAATTCTTGTCTTAGGCTCAAATCTGTCATAGGGCCCTCCAGTTAAACCCTGCATACACAATCTAACCAAACCTGAAAACAGTATAATGCGCACCCAAAATCAGTGAAAACTCTTGCAGCGTGTCAAAAAACCTGTATTTGAAAGGTCAGGTGAAATCTCCCTGTTTTATTCACCACCACGTTAAATTCTAGCTGAAGATCGGATAGCTTTATGCTTCGACCGACCCTTGCCGCCTTTGCAAGCAAATTGACCATCCCTGAACTGACCGGCGGTGAGCCTGGTGACTTCACCCCTTCACGCATTAAAACCGAATTGCTGTCTGGCCTAACGGTTGCACTGGCTTTGGTTCCTGAAGCCGTGGCCTTTGCCTTTGTTGCGGGTGTTCACCCACTTGTTGGGCTTTATGCAGCCTTCATCGTTGGTTTGGTAACAGCGCTTATTGGTGGCAGGCCGGGTATGATCTCCGGTGCGACAGGCGCCCTTGCCGTGGTGATGGTGTCATTGGTCGCAAGTCACGGCGTTGAATATCTGTTTGCAACAGTTGTCCTCATGGGCATTTTGCAAATTTTGTTTGGTGTTTTTCGGCTTGGAAAATTCATCCGCCTCGTACCGCATCCCGTTATGCTCGGCTTTGTAAACGGATTGGCGATCGTCATTTTCATGGCACAATTGACCCAGTTTAAAGTGCCCGGTGCTGATGGTGCTCTTGTATGGATGACCGGTTGGCCGCTTGTTATGATGCTGGGCCTCGTTGCCCTCACCATGCTGATCATTTGGGGTTTGCCGAAAATCACCAATGTCATCCCTGCCCCTCTCGCTGGCATTGCCGTGGTTGCGGGTCTCGTGATTGCCTTAGGTCTCGATGTGCCACGGGTTGGCGATTTGGCGTCTATTAAAGGCGGATTGCCAAGCTTCCATATCCCAATGGTTCCAATCAATCTTGAAACGCTACAGGTCATTATTCCTTATGCGCTGATCCTTGCAGCCATTGGTTTGATCGAAAGCCTTTTGACCCTCAACCTTGTTGGCGAAATCACAGGCAAGCGCGGTGGCGCGTCTCAAGAATGTGTCGCGCAAGGCATCTCAAACACGATCACTGGCTTTTTCGGTGGCATGGGTGGTTGTGCGATGATCGGTCAATCTATGATCAATGTTAAATCAGGCGGTCGCACCCGTTTGTCTGGCGTGGTGGCAGCGCTCTTCTTGCTCGCCTTTATTCTGGTCGCATCGGGCCTTATTGAACAAATCCCACTTGCAGCCCTTGTCGGCGTTATGTTCATGGTGGTGATTGGTACATTCGCTTGGCAAAGCATCGGCATTTTGCGCCGTATTCCATTAACGGATGCAATGGTCATGATCTTAGTGACTGTTGTGACAGTATTGACCGACTTGGCCATTGCTGTGATCGTCGGTGTTATTGTTTCCGCCCTTGCTTATGCTTGGAACAATGCAACCCGTATTCGCACAAAAGCGGAAACGAGAGCAGATGGCTGCAAAGTATACCATGTGGAAGGTCCGTTGTTTTTCGGTTCCACCGATGGTTTTGCAGAACTCTTCGCACCTGATACCGACCCGGAACTTGTGATTATTGATTTCATGGATTCGCGCGTGGTCGATCAATCTGCCCTTCAAGCCATTGAAGACCTTGCCACTAAATATGAAGAGCAAGGCAAGCAGCTTCAACTGCGCCATTTAACCCACGATTGTCACCGTCTGCTCAATCGCGCGGGACAATTGATGGTCGATGCTGACGACGATCCAGATTATGGCCTTGCTGTTGATTATTCGATCCAAACAGGCAAGTTCGGTGGCGGGCATTAGAACCCGCTAAACATCAACCTTGTGTGATGCTCCATCCTCGCTAAACTAGCGCCAAAATGAGGGCCAAAATAGAGGATAAAGTTTTGGCAGAGGATGGACCAAATCTTGAAAAAGCATATTCGCTGAAATCGCCTGATGATAATATCGCTCTTTATGAAAGATGGGCGAATACTTATGATCAGGATTTTGCCCAGCGCATGGATTATCAACTACCGCGTCATGTGGCAGACTATTTCAAACGGCAAAAAACCGTGAATGATGCCGTGCTGGATGTCGGTGCGGGAACGGGACTGCTTGCAGATTGTCTAAACGACCAACAAGACCTTATCATTGACGCCATTGATATATCTGCAGCCATGCTTGATGTAGCAAGCAACAAAGGCCTTTACCGCAATACTATTGTTGCGGACCTGACAAAACCACTTTCCATAAAGAGCGATACTTATGGAGCCATTATAAGCTCTGGCACATTCACACATGGTCATGTCGGGCCTGATGTGCTTGATGAGCTTTTGCGTATTTGCAAACAAGGTGCCCTCTTTGTGCTTTCAATCAATGCGCAACATTTTGTTTCTCGCGGATTTGAAGCTAAATTTGAGCAACTTGACACAATGATTGATGCTTTTACGCTTCATACAGTTTCAATTTATGGTTCTTGTGGGGATAACGACCATCAAAACGATGAAGGCTATATTGCTGTGTTTAAAAAAGCTTAGAGGCTTGCCTTTAACTGAACCCGTAGTCCACAATGGACAAAACGGAGCGACACATGACTACGGACCAAATTTTACTGTTTAGCTTGTTTGGATTGCTCTTCGGATTTTTAGTCTGGGGTAAGTTTCGATACGACCTGGTCGCCTTTGGCGCTCTCTTAATCGCGGTGCTTATGGGCTTCATCAATGCCAAAGAAGCCTTTGCGGGCTTTGGTCATCCGGCTGTTGTCATCATTGCGTTAGTCCTCATTGTTTCACGCGGTTTGATGAACTCTGGTGCTGTCGAATTAATCGCTACCTATGTGGTGAAACCTGAACGACCGCTTTCAGCCCACATTTCCATCATGTCGATTGCCGGTGCGCTTTTGTCTGCTGTCATCAATAATGTGGCAGCCCTTGCCCTGTTGATGACCCTTGACATCGATGCAGCCAAAAAAGCAAAGCGCGCGGTTTCGCTGAGCCTCATGCCGCTGTCATTCGGCACCATTTTAGGCGGCATGATCACGCTTATTGGCACACCGCCCAACATCGTTATTGCACAATATCGCCAAGACGCTTTGGGCGAACCGTTTTCGATGTTTGATTTCACACCGGTTGGCCTGACCATTGCCGCTGTTGGTATATTATATGTGGCGTTGATCGGTTGGCGCTTACTACCAAAGCGCAACGACCGCGCCTCGCTTGAAGAAGATGCAGGGCTATACGTTGCTGAGGCACGGATTGAAGAAGGCTCTAAATCAATCGACATGGCTGTGAACGAGTTATACCCGCTCGCTAATGAGCACGATATTCGAGTGTTAGGACTTGTTAGAAACGGTAAACGTCTTCGTGGTTTTTCACGCAGTGAAGTAACGCGCAAAGGAGACTTTTTGGTTTTGCAAGGTGACCCGAAATCCATTGAAGCTTTCATGGGTGCAGCACAGCTTACCTTTGCTGGCTCTGAAAAACATGAAGGTGGATTGCGCGGGAAAAACCTCACACTGATTGAGGCAATCGTTCCAGATACAGCGCGCATTACTGGGCGCACCTCGATGGACCTGCGTTTGTTATACCGTCATGGGGTGACACTGCTTGGTGTTTCAAGAGAAGGCAGACAGTTCCGCGACCGTGTGCGCAAATTGCCAATCAAGGCCGGTGATGTTTTGCTCTTGCTTGGCCCAAGTGACCGTATGGATACCGTTACAAATTGGCTCGGTGTCTTACCTTTAGCAAATCGGCAGACGGACGTAATCCAGCGCACGAAAGCCTATCTTGCCATCGCCGCATTCGCCTTTGCCATCGCCCTTTCAGCCTTTGGCCTCACATCACTTTCAGTCGCTCTTGGACTTTGTGTGATTTTTTATGTGGCAATTAATCTGGTCGGTGGTGAAGATTTTTACGCACTGATTGAATGGAAAGTGATTGTGCTGCTCGCCTCGCTCATACCACTCAGTGCTGCCCTGCAAGAATCAGGAGGGACACAGCTTATTGCAGACCTCATTGTGAACCAAACCCAAGGCATGGCCAATTGGGTAATCTTGACGGTCTTAATGGTAGTCACCATGACCTTGTCTGACTTCTTAAACAATGTCGCAACCGCCCTCATTGCCGCACCCGTGGGCGTGCAGGTGGCCGAAAGCATTGGCGCGAACCCTGATCCGTTTTTGATGGGCGTTGCTGTGGCTGCCTCTTGCGCATTCTTGACGCCCATTGGCCACAAGAACAATACGATCATCATGGGACCGGGCAATTACCACTTTGGTGATTATTGGCGCATGGGCTTGCTTTTGGA
>CAZKKW010000131.1:0-6971 GCA_964553335.1 uncultured Hyphomicrobiales bacterium
CCGCTGGAAACAGCGGGGGCTTTTTTGCGTTTAAACTTCCATTCAAATGAAATTACGTATTAATAACAATCATTTAAGTCACCTCACTTTAGGTGGGTAAATTGCAGATCACAGGACTGATTAAAGCTTGCTCACTTGTTTAACAAACAAAATAAGCTGCCGTTACCGATTGAGTATCTCCCAAAAACAACCGATTGATCAGCATAGATCAGTATCGACAATGGCAATAACAGATTGATTTAATTCAATCTCGCCTTCTTCCAGTACTTCGGCGCAAATGCCACCGTGCCCGCGCATCGCATTATAGCCGCCATGCCCCAATTCTGTTTCCATTCGCGAGCATGGTGCACACAGGCCAGCGCCTCTCAAAAGTACGTTGCCAATCCTAAATTCTCGGTTGCGAAGGCCCATGAGCGAAATGCCGCTTACAACGATGTTACGCCGCAGACGTGCAGGGTCTATGGGCGATGTTTCATTGGCGCATAAGCTGGCAATGACGCTCAGGTGCTCTGCTTGGATTAGCGTCACGGTTCTTTTGCCGGGCTTGTTGCGGTGGTCGCCTTCAATGCCTGTTAAATTGATCTTGGCACGAGGCAATGAAACCAACGGCTCCTTGCGGGCAGGGCGAACGCCGATCCATTCTACTTTTCCAGATTTCGCAAATTGAGCGACAAGCGTTGCGATGGTTTGCAAGGTCGTTGCTTCCTTGTGTTAGTCGGCTATAACCACGCCCTCACGACGCCGATCTGCAGCACCGAAAAGAGTATCGTCTTTGATGGTGATGCCATGAAGGCCGGAGTTTAAGGAGATGGATACAGTTCTGTACCCCATGGCTTCGAGCGGTGCTTGTAACTCAATGGCCTTCGTGCTCGCCTCAAGGGCGAAGGTGCCGAACCGATTTGTTAGGTGAGGAGTATCAAATGCTTGTTGGATCGACATATCCCAATCGATCATGGCAATGATGGCTTGCGCTACATAAGAAATAATCCGGCTACCACCTGGGCTACCAAGAGCCATAACTGGTTTGCCATCTTTAAAAACAATGGTTGGAGACATTGATGAGCGCGGACGTTTTCCGGGCGCCATACTATTGGCAATTAATCGGTGGTCGACATGGGTTCTGAAGGAAAAGTCGGTTAGTTGATTATTCAGCAAAAAACCACCAGCCATGATGTTGGAACCAAAAGCGCTTTCAATGGATGTTGTCATAGAAACGATATTGCCGTCGTTGTCCATGATGGTGAAGTGGGTGGTTGATGGCAGTTCGATTGCTTCATCATCGGCATAATTGAGCGCGTGGTCGAATGCTGGTTTGCCGGGGTTTGCTTGTTTTAATCGTTCGCCTGCTTTTAGAGCTTTTGAGCGTTTTTTCAAATAGCCTGCATCAAGCAGTCCTTTTTTGGGGACAACAACGAAATCATCATCAGCGACATAGCGACCGCGATCTGCAAAGGCGAGCCTTGTCGCATCACCGATCAATTGCCAAGCTGTTGGATTGTGCGGGCCGAGCGCTTTGAGATCGAAGGGTTCCAGCACGCCTAAGATTTGGCCAACGGCGATAGCACCTGATGATGGTGGTCCCATGCCACAGACGGAGTAACCCCTGTAGGGCGAGCAAATTGGTTGACGTTCCTTTGCTTTGTAATTTTCCATATCACCGAGGGTTAGTGTTCCCGCGCTATTTTTCGCGGTTTGAACAGCATTGACAATCTGGCGTGCAATCCGTCCTTTGTAAAAAACATCTGCCCCTTCTTTTTGGAAGTCCAAAAGGCTTTGCGCGTAGGCTGGGTTTTTGAGCAATGTGCCTCTACGAAGGGGTTTTCCATTGCGATCCATAAAATAGGCGCGTGTTGTGTCAAACCGGCTCAAACTTTTTGCCCGCCGCTCAACAAGCCCTGCCATTCTTGGTGAAACTTTAAAACCTTCTTCGGCCAATTTGAGTGGATGGCTAAACAGGTCTTCCCAATTTTTTTTGCCGAAATTTTGGTGTGTTTGATGAAGTAACTTTGGCAAACCTGGAACGCCGACCGATCGTCCGCTTACGACCGCATCAAAAAACTTCTTTGCTTTGCCGTTGTCATCGAGAAAATGTTTTGGGTCCACGTTTTGGGGGGCGGTTTCGCGACCATCAACCGAGTGCAGTTTTTGGGTTTTGTTGTCCCAATAAAGCAAAAATCCACCGCCACCGAGGCCGGAAGATTGCGGTTCAACAAGTCCAAGAGTTAATTGCACGGCGACCATTGCATCAACAGCATTCCCGCCAGCGCGCAGCACGGCAGCGCCTGCTTCTGCTGCATGAGGATTGGCCACAGTGATAATCCAATTTTTGCCGCTTGCAGATTTCTTGTTGGGCGCTGACGTAACAGAGGTTTGTCCTTCGGGCTGCACTCCATCAGCTGCTTGCTGAGCGGTCGCGGGGTGCGGGGTCTGAATAAACACGATACTGGTTAGGATGGTGAGTACCAAAACAAAGCAAAGATTGTTCTTTGTTCGTGTTGACGAAAATCGGTGGAATAACTGCATGAACGAACCATTGATAAAGAAGTCGCGGAGATCCTATCATTATAAATCATTGGCACAAATGCTTTAGGATAAATTGAAGTTCAACTTTGCGGGACCGTGAATTTCCGGCTTGCTAAAACACGCGTAATCAGGTCCAAATATAAATCAAACAAGGAGATGATAATGGGCCATGATCACGACCACGGTGAAGGATCAGAATTATCTAAGACCGCTTTAAGAGTGCGTGCTTTAGAATCACTGCTCACAGAGAAAGGGTATATAGACCCTGCAGCGCTTGATGTGATTGTCGATACTTATGAAAATCAGGTCGGCCCGCGCAATGGCGCTGAGGTGGTTGCAAAAGCGTGGTCTGATCCTGATTTTTTGGCGTGGCTGCGAACCGATACGACAGCCGCGATTAATTCTCTCGGCTTTGAAGGACGGCAAACGGAACATATGAAGGTGGTCGAAAATACCGACAATGTGCATCACATGGTCGTTTGCACCCTTTGTTCTTGTTATCCTTGGCATGTTTTGGGCTTGCCGCCGGTTTGGTATAAATCTGCCCCCTATCGCTCCCGCGCTGTGATGGACCCACGTGGTGTGCTTGCTGATTTCGGAGTCACACTGGATGAGGATGTTTCCATTCAAGTGTGGGATTCCACAGCTGAGCTTCGTTATCTCGTTATTCCAAAAAGGCCTGAGGGCACAGACGGCATGAGTGAGGCTGAACTTGCTGATCTTGTTACTCGCGATTCCATGATTGGAACGGGTGTGGCGCTCAATGTAGGTGAGGCGGCGTCATGAATTCAGGACACGATCTAGGTGGTATGCAGGGGTTTGGTCCTGTTGTAGCTGAGCCAGTAAAACCTGTCTTTCATGGTGAGTGGGAAGAACGCGCCCTTGCGATGGTTCTTGCGATGGCGGCATCTGGCAAATGGAACCTTGATAAATCGCGCCATGCGAGAGAAAGCATTCCGCCGCAGCAATATCTCAATTCAAGCTATTATCAAATTTGGATTGCAGGTTTAGAGCGTTTGATGTTGGACGCGGGCCTCGTGACGAGCGAAGAGCTTGAAACGGGCAAAATGTTAGAGCCGCCTATTCCTGTTAAAGGCGTTTTGAAAGCGGAAGCGGTTGAGGGTGTTTTGAAAGCTGGCGGCCATTGTCACCGTTCTATTTCTGACCCTGCTGAATTTGAGATTGGCGACCAAGTGAGGGTTAAAAACTTCCATCCGATGGGGCATACACGCGCACCGCGTTATGTTCGCGGGCATGTTGGCACCATCATATCTGCCCATGGTGGTTATGTTTATCCAGATAGTAATGCGCGCGATGAAGGGGAAAATCCAAAATGGCTTTACACTGTTCAATTTGCAGCCAATGAGCTTTGGGGTGATGAAGCACGGCGTGGAGACAATGTGATGGCTGACTTATGGGAGCCTTATCTTGAGCGTGCTTGATAATGATGCTGCCAACTCACCCTTATTAAAACTTGATGACCTTCCTAGAGATGGGGCAGGGGCTGTCTTTGAAGAACCTTGGCACGCTGAAGTGTTTTCAATCGTCCATTTGCTCGTTGATCGAGGGCAGTTCACTGTGAACGAATGGGCTGAAATGCTTGGGGGCGTTATCAAGGAAATGCCAAATGACGAAAGTTATTACCAATGCTGGCTGACGGCATTAGAGCGAATGACTTTGCAAAAAGGGTTGGTTGAAGAAGACCCGCTGAAAGAACGGCAAGGCGCATGGGACCGTGCGGCAAGGGCTACACCGCATGGTGAGCCAATTGTATTGGGGCGGGATCACACCTAGAAACAGGGGGTAATATGAGCAGAACTTCTAGTATCTACGGCATGTTGTCCAGTGTTTTCGAACGCGCTATCGTCTTTTCAAAATCAACGGATAAACGCTCAATTTCTGCGCTTTGTGATGCTCTTCTCTCTGGACGTGGGGAAGCATCAGGCACCAAGATCGCCCATGCTTTGTTCAATAAATATGAAACATTGAGTATTGAGGAAAAGCAGGAGTTTTTCATTTATCTCAACGAAAATCTTGATGTATCGACTGAGGATGCACAAGCAGCGGCAACAGAATATGCAACGAACAAATCTGCCGATGCGTTGAAGAAACTTCGCAAGGCTTGCGAGCCGAAACGACTTGATTTGTTGCGCCAATTAAACAGTGCGCCGGGGGGCACAGAGCGGTTGGTTCGTATGCGTGAAGACTTGCTACGCATGTTAAACGATGTATCCCGCCTTAAGCGCACCGATGGTGATTTTGAATATTTGTTTTCTTCTTGGTTCAATCGCGGCTTCCTCGTGTTGCGCCCTATTGATTGGACGACGCCTGCCCATATTCTTGAAAAGGTAATTTCTTATGAGGCGGTTCACGAAATTTCTAGCTGGGATGATTTACGGCGTCGGCTGCTTCCAGAAGATCGGCGGTGTTATGCGTTTTTCCATCCCGCGATGCCTGATGAGCCTTTGATTTTTGTTGAGGTTGCGCTCACGAACGGGATTGCAACGTCTATCCAAACAGTTCTGGCGGAAGGGCGAGATGGGATAGCGGCGGAAGAGGCGAGTGCGGCTGTATTCTATTCAATCTCCAATTGTCAAAAAGGCTTGCAAGGCGTGTCATTCGGCAACTTCTTGATCAAGCAAGTGGCGAGTGATTTGGCGCATGATCTGCCAAATTTAAAAACCTTTGTCACACTCTCTCCTGTGCCGACGTTCACGCGTTGGCTTTCAAAAATCGCAGAAGAAAAGCCCGATGGAAAAACTCATGAAGCGCTTGGAGCTGTTCAATCAATCGAAGATGATGAAGGGTTAATGCGCATTGCTGGTTTGAAAGATAGTCTGACAGAATTGGCGGCGCATTATTTCTTGAATGAAAAGCGCCCTGATGGATTGCCGATTGATCCGGTTGCACGTTTCCATCTTGGCAATGGCGCAAGCTTGTTGCAGATCAATTGGGCAGGCGACGTTTCAACCAAGGGTTTGAAACAATCGGCAGGTTTGATGGTGAACTATCTTTATAATCTTCAAGATGTGGAAGCAAACCATGAAGCCTATGCGCAAGACCAGATTGTGGTTGCTCATCGCTTGGTAAAATCCATGGCCGACAAAGCTCGACAGTCCTAATTTAAATTTTCCTGAAAATGACAGAAAGATTGTTGGCTGGCATCTCAATCAGCATTGGCGGTGTGAACCCTTTTTCAACGCCGAGTGCTGTCATGTCGTCAATATGACGAAGTCCGCCGCCGGGGTTTTCTGCCTTTAGTTTCGCATCGAAATCTTTGTTGCCTTGTGACGTTTCAACATCGCGTTGCAGGAAAGGTCCATAGAAAAACAAAGGCGCATCACTTGGCAGCAGTTGTTGAGCAAGATCAAAAAACGCGACAGTAACCGCCCACGGCGCTATGTGAATGACATTGGCCGAGATTATGGCATCCGCCTTTTCAAGGGGGGCTTCATCTTCGATGATATCAAATGCAAAGGGATGACGGATGTTGGAAAGGCCGGTTTCGTCAATCCATGCTTTGATGCTGTCTAACTTTA
Source organism: uncultured Hyphomicrobiales bacterium (assembly GCA_964553335.1). Taxonomy (GTDB): domain Bacteria; phylum Pseudomonadota; class Alphaproteobacteria; order Rhizobiales; family JACESI01; genus JACESI01. The sequence continues at coordinate 6,063 of CAZKKW010000131.1, forward strand.
ATGGGTCACGTTCGGTCGGTTGAAACGTCAACTTGCTAAACTTTTCCGCAAAGTGAGCGACGTGAACGCCTGTTCCTGATCCGACTTCAAAAACCACGCCACTTTCAGGCAAAACAGAGCGCAATACATCAGCAATATATTCACGGTTTCTCATCGCAGCCGGGTGAGAAAGAAGGATTTCTTTTTTGGTCATCGTGCTGCCTTGCTTGCAACCAGTTGGCATAAAAGTTCGAACATGATGGAAGCTCCGACCCAAGCTGTGCCGCCTGATTGATCGAAAGGTGGCGAGACTTCTACCAAGTCTGCACCGATCAAATTCAACCCATCCAATTGGCGCACCACTTGTTGCGCTTGCCATGTATTTGGTCCGCCAATTTCTGGTGTGCCTGTACCAGGGCAAAAGGCGGGGTCGATGAAATCAATGTCGTAGCTGACGTAGGTTGGGGCGGTGCCAACAACTTGCCGTGCCTCGCTCATGACATCGTCGATCCCGCGTGTCATGAAGTCATCAATGGTGATGATCGTCACCCCTTGTTCGCGACCCCAGCGAATATCTTCGTCGTCATACATTGTGCCGCGAATGCCAATTTGTATAACCCGTTTAGGGTCGAGCAAACCTTCCTCAATCGCACGGCGGAAGGGCGTGCCGTGGGTGTATTGGGTGCCATCAAAATAGTCTTTGAATAGGTCTGTGTGGGCATCAAAATGCACCATCCCCAAAGGGCCGTCACTTGCAAGGCCGCGCAAAATCGGAAGCGAAATCAAATGATCGCCACCTGCTGTAAGCGGAATAATGCCGTCGCGTTTTAGCTTAGCAAAGGCGCTACTCACCCGTTGCATAGAATCGTCAAGGTCAGCGGGATTGGGACCGACGTCGCCAAGGTCTGCGCAGTTGAACATCTCAAAAGG
>CAZKKW010000132.1:0-6835 GCA_964553335.1 uncultured Hyphomicrobiales bacterium
TCGCAGATTGATCTGACGCATTGGTCGTTTCAGACATTTAGTGAATTACCTCTTCACGCGCCCTTTGGGCAAATACTATTATCAGTGCCCTCAAATATCAGTATCCTCAAAACCAGATCCATCCGAATCTTGAGGCACTATCTTGAGGTACTATGTTGTCAGTAGCATATGAACTTCAACAAAATGTCAAAACCACGAACAACCAACATTTTTATTAGGCTCAAGCCCTAATCTTTAAAGCGCTGCAATATCAACGATGCATTCGTTCCACCAAAACCAAAAGAATTGGATAGCGCAATATCAATATTCATCTTTTTTGCCGTGTGAGGCACTAAATCAATACCTGTTTCCACAGATGGATTATCTAAATTCAATGTTGGCGGTGCTACTTGGTCGCGAATAGCGAGAGCGGTAAAGATTGCTTCCACGGCTCCTGCAGCGCCCAATAGGTGCCCAATTGCAGATTTGGTGGATGACATAGCAAGGGTATCGCTTCCCTGCCCGACCAAACGCTCAGCGGCCCGCAATTCAATCTCATCGCCTAATGGCGTCGATGTACCATGTGCGTTGATATAATTAATGCTGGAAGGATCAATGCCTGCCCGCTTACATGCCGCCGTCATGCAACGAAACGCACCGTCACCATCTTCGGCAGGCGCTGTAATGTGATGCGCATCGCCAGACATGCCGTAGCCAATCACTTCGGCATAAATTTTGGCACCACGCGCACGCGCATGTTCCAGTTCTTCTAGGACGACGACGCCAGCACCATCACCCATAACAAAACCATCGCGGTCTTTGTCATAAGGTCTTGACCCTGCTTTTGGGTCATCGTTGAAATTCGTTGAAAGGGCGCGACAAGCAACAAAGCCTGCAATGCCAAGACGGCAAACACTTGATTCAGCACCACCTGCAACCATCACATCAGCATCACCAAGCGCCACCATGCGCGACGCATCACCAATAGCATGGGCACCAGTAGAACAAGCCGTTACAACTGAATGGTTTGGCCCTTTAAGACCGTGTTCGATAGAGACATATCCACTGGCAAGATTAATCAGGCGGCCAGGAATAAAAAAGGGAGATAAACGACGCGGCCCTTTTTCGTGGACCGTCAACTCGCCTTCGCCGATACCTTCAAGACCGCCAACACCAGAACCGATCATAACGCCGGTTGCACATTGGTCTTCATGGGTTTCTGGTTTCCAGCCTGAGTCTTTCAACGCTTGATTGGCAGCTCCAATTGCGTAGAGGATAAACTTGTCTACTTTGCGTTGTTCCTTTGGCACCATATAGGCATCAGGATTGAATGTTCCGTTCTCACCATCGCCAAACGGCACCTGACAAGCGATTTTACAGGCAAGATCGCTTACATCGAAATTTGAAATTTTTTCCGCCGCACTTTCGGCATTTAACAATCTTGTCCAACTGTGCTCAGCACCATCGCCTAATGGTGTAACTGCACCCAAACCAGTAATGACAACACGTCGCATCTTTCTTGCCCTCAGTATTTAGCTAAATTTCCCATTAAAACGACAAAAGCCGACTTTCTTTAGCAAGAAAGCCGGCAATTAAAAATAGTCGATTGAAAATTAAGCAGTTGCCGATGTCAAAAACTTAACCGCATCACCAACTGTTTGGATGGTTTCAGCTGCATCGTCTGGAATTTCTACGCCAAACTCTTCTTCAAAAGCCATAACCAGCTCAACCGTGTCCAAGCTGTCTGCGCCGAGGTCATCGATAAAGCTTGCGTCAAGCACAACTTTATCGGCTTCTACGCCGAGATGTTCAACAACGATTTTAGACACGCGATCTGCAATTTCACTCATTTTGTCGTTCCTAATTTTAGGCCAGATGTAAATTCGTCAGTTCCTCAATCGAGCTGGCCGGAAGCCGCTTTTCATAAAAAAAGCATACATCATTCGAGGACGTTCGTGAGGCGTTTGCCACAGACTTGCTCAATACGCAAGCATAAAGCACCTAAGAAGTGGGCTTTTGTGAGTAAGTCACCAATAAGTTTACTTACCCACAAACTCCTTAGATCATCGCCATGCCACCATTCACGTGAATGGTTTGCCCTGTAATATAGGCTGCATCGTCACTGGCCAAGAAAGCAACAGCACTTGCAATTTCATCCGCTTGACCAAGACGTCCAGCTGGAACATTGGTCAAAATTGCTTCTTTTTGGCTGTCATCAAGCGCGTCAGTCATTGCGGTCTCGATAAAGCCAGGGGCTACGCAATTCACTGTAATATTGCGGCTTGCAACTTCATAGGCGAGCGATTTTGACATGCCAATAATGCCCGCTTTCGTGGCAGCATAATTGCCCTGCCCCGGATTGCCTGTCACACCGACCACAGATGTAATCTGGATGATGCGGCCCTGACGCGCCTTCATCATGCCGCGCAGAACGGCTTTTGAAAGCTTGAAGGCTGCTGTCAAATTGACGTTCACCACATCGTCCCACTCTTCTTGCTTCATGCGCATGAAAAGATTGTCACGGGTGATGCCTGCATTGTTGACGAGAATATCTATGCTGCCGAGTTTTTCGATTGCTGCGGGAACAAGACCGTCCAGCGCTTCTGCATCTGACAAATTACAAACGATTGGATGAGCACGATCCCCAAGGCTTGCGGCCACTTCATCAAGGACTGCTTCGCGGGTTCCTGTTAGACCTACGGTTGCGCCCGCTGCATAGAGCTTCTCAGCAATTGCGCGGCCAATACCACCTGAAGCACCCGTTACAAGCGCTGTTTTTCCTGTCAAATCCATCTTCATTTTATCCTTTATCTGGAATATTTTAACGTCGCAGTCGCTCTAAGCCCCCCTAAGACCAAAGAGCCTTTGCGCCGTCCATATCATCTGGTTGGCCAAAGGCTGCCGCTTGCAAGCTTCGGTCCATACGTTTAATCAAGCCGGTTAAAACCTTGCCAGCACCAACTTCCAACTGACCTGTAACGCCATTATCAAGCATCCACTGCATGCTTTCACGCCATCGAACAGAACCGGGTACTTGCTCAATCAAACGGGCGCGAATATCCGCTGGATCATTGATTGGGCCAGCCACAACATTGGCAATGAGCGGAACAACAGGGGCATTGATGTTAGTCGATGCTAACGCTTCGGCCATCACTTCGGCCGCCGGTGCCATCAAACGACAATGGAAGGGTGCAGATACGGGAAGCAACATGGCACGCTTTGCGCCTTTAGACTTGGCAATATCAATGGCGCGCTCAACAGCGTTTTTCTCGCCTGATACAACCGTTTGGGCCGCTGCATTATCATTTGCCACTTCGCACACCGCCCCTTGGGCTGCGAGATCAGCAATTTCGGTGACAGCTGCAAGGTCAAGACCAAGCACGACCGCCATCGCGCCCTCACCCACAGGTACTGCTTCTTGCATGGCTTTGCCGCGTGTGCGCAACAAACGGGCTGCGTCACCAACGGACAAGCTACCGGCAGCTGCAAGAGCTGAATATTCGCCAAGCGAATGCCCTGCCACATGGCTTACATGGTTTTCAATCGATAGGCCTTCAGCTTCCAACGCGCGGGTTGCAGCAAGACTTACGGCCATGAGTGCAGGCTGTGTATTTTGTGTAAGGGTTAGTTCTTCCGGCGTTCCTTCCCAAATGAGAGAAGAAAGGCTTTCGCCCAGCGCCTCGTCCACTTCATCAAAAACAGCTTTCGCTTCTGGATAAGCATCCGCAAGGGCTTTGCCCATGCCAATTGCTTGGCTGCCTTGGCCTGGGAATGTAAGGGATAATGTCATAGTTTTGCCTCGTAAATTCGAAAGCGATAGGTGACGAATACGCGTCTAATTGTCAAGCCGCAGCAACGTTACTCTGCTTCATGCGCTTTGAAATCAACATGAATTCGATTACCGTCAGGATCGTGAATGTTGATTTGAATAATGCCATACGATGGAACTTGTGAACGTCGATAGGTAATATTGCGACGATCGAGCAAATCCAAAAATTCAGCCAAGCCCGTAGCCGTAAACGCAAAATGTTCTATCTGCGGCTCAATCGCCTGACGTTTTGTCGGCGCCTTGACCAGATGAACATAGGCCAGATCCCCCACATATAGCCATGCCCCATCAGATGAAAAAGGCGGCCGCTTGCCGTGGGTCATGCCTAGAATGTCACAATACCACGCCGTCATTTCCTCAAGATTAGGGGTCAAAATATTGACGTGGTCTAAAATACCAAGCTTCATGCTCACTCCAAATTGGTTTCACTCTCTATAGTAAGGGTGAAATTTATTCGCCTCAAGCGCGATAAATCCTTGCATTTCCCTCAAAAGGCGATAATACACACACAACTCAGCCGTGGGCTGGGGGCTGAACGGAAGGCAAATGAGTAGTCAAACACTCAAATGCAGGATTGGACAACCAAACCGACTTCCCGTGTCTCCGCTCTCCACTGGTGCTTATTCTGCCTTTCAATGGTCCAGCAAATCTGGATTTAGAGACAGGTGTTGATGAGGCTTCGCGCTTGCGGCCCGAGTGACATGAAACAAGAAAGGCAGAGAATGGCTCTCTACGAACATATCTTTTTGGCGCGTCAAGACGTGTCAGCTCAGCAAGTTGATCAGATGATCGAACAATTCAAAGGCTTGCTTGAAGAAAACGGCGGTTCAGTTGCTAAAACTGAAAACTGGGGTTTGAAATCACTTTCATACCGCATCCGTAAAAATCGCAAGGCGCATTACGCTCTTATGAACATCGACGCACCAAGTGCAGCTGTTCAAGAGATGGAACGCCAAATGCGCATTAACGAAGACATTCTTCGTTTCCAAACTGTGCGCGTTGACGAACATGAAGAAGGTCCATCTGTTATGCTTCAAAAGCGTGACCGTGATGACCGTCCACCACGCGGTGATCGTAATGAGCGCGGCGGTGGCCGTGGCGATCGTCCACCACGTGAAGAAAGCTAAGGAGAAAGAATTATGGTTGAAATCGCACAACAAGCATCCCGTCGTCCTTTCTTCCGTCGTCGCAAGACCTGCCCATTTACAGGTCCAAACGCGCCGAAGATTGATTACAAAGATACACGCCTTCTACAGCGTTACATCTCAGAACGTGGCAAGATTGTTCCAAGCCGCATCACCGCTGTTTCTATCAAGAAACAACGTGAACTTGCTAAAGCAATCAAACGCGCTCGCTTCCTTGGCTTCTTGCCATACGTTATCCGCTAGTTCTTGAACTGGTACGAACTTTGGCTGGCGCCGCACTCAAATCGCGGCGCTGCCAAAACTTAAAAAATGAAATCTTGCTGGATCAGGCGATCACGAATTGACCTCATCCTAACCGTCACACGGGACAGCACCTTATGAATGTACAGACCACCATTATTGCCTTGATTGCCGGCGCGACATCGTTCGCGCTGATGACGGCTGGGCTTTTAGGTGGGCTTGGTGGCTTTCCGTTTTTAGCGCTCTCCCCGCTACCTGTTGTTATTGCAAGCCTTGGATGGGGAACACGGGCCGGTGGCATTGCCGCTGCAACAGGCGTCATTTGCGTCCTTTTCCTCGCGCACGCAAATTCTGCCTTAGTATATCTTGCAGGCATCGGCTTTCCGGCGGCTTATTTATGCCACCTAATCGGCCTGTCACGCCAAGATGCCCCAGACCAAGAAGAAGAATGGTTCCCTGTCGGTGACATCATGCTTCGCGCCATCATTATTGGTGGCTTGGTTTTCGGCTTGGGCTTCATCATCTCAAAGTTCAACATTGCCGAGTTCACCCAAGCAGCACTCACTTCCTTTGAACCAACAATTGCGCAATTGGATGCAAGCACACAGCAAACCTTTAAAGAGGCGATCACCTTCCAAATCAGCATGATGCCCTATTTCGTTCCTGCAACGTGGCTTTTGATGATCTGGATCAACATCTGGCTCGGCGTTAAAATTGCTAGGTTGTCAAACCGGATGAACCGCCCAAAGTTCACGCTCAAAGATGCTGACATCCCGACGTTTGTCGCTTTAATCCTCGGCGTGGCTGTCGCCATTAGTTTTGTTGAGCCACCTCTGTCTTATCTCGGCGCTGCCTTTATTGGCACCATTGGCATGGCCTTAGTCATTATGGGCTGCGTCACCTTACACGTCCTCACCCTTCGCAACAGAATCCGCAGCATCATCTTGAGCATGCTTTACGCATCAATGCTGTTTTTTGGGTTCCCAATCTTCATCATGGCAGGCCTCGGCCTTGCTGATTTTTTCCTCAAAATTCGTCAGCGCTATTTGCTGGCCAATCCACTTTAAGAAACCAGGAGACTAACAATGGAAATCATTCTTCTCGAACGCGTCGCAAAGCTCGGCCAAATGGGCGAAATCGTCCGTGTTAAAGACGGCTTTGCGCGTAACTATCTTTTGCCAAAAGGCAAAGCTCTTCGTGCAACAGACGCAAACAAACAAAAGTTTGAAGATCAGCGCGTTGAACTAGAAGCCCGCAACCTTGAGCGTAAATCTGAAGCTGAATCAGTTGGCAAGAAACTCGATGGTTACACCTTCGAAGTTATCCGCTCTGCTGGTGAAACAGGTCAGCTTTACGGATCAGTATCCGCGCGCGATATTGCTGAAGCATTGAACGAAGGCGGCTTCCAAGTTGCCCGTTCGCAAGTGGCTCTTGAGCAGCCAATCAAAACAATCGGCATGGCGTCCGTCACGCTTTCACTGCATGCAGAAGTTGACGTGACCGTTGTTGCAAACATCGCTCGCTCACCTGATGAAGCAGCACGCCAAGCCGCTGGTGAAGACCTTTCACAACGTGAAGAGATTGAACTAGACCTTGAAGTATTCGACGGCGACATGGACAGCTTCTTTGATGAAGAAGCAGA
>CAZKKW010000133.1:0-6815 GCA_964553335.1 uncultured Hyphomicrobiales bacterium
CCCTCATCATTGATGTGGATCGCTTCAGCAGATGGCACCCGTGGCAAGCCCGGCATTGTCATGATCTCACCGCAGATTGCGACGATGAAGCCAGCACCAGCAGACAGCCTCACTTCACGCACTGGCAAATCAAAGCCTGTTGGCGCACCGCGTTGGTTCGGGTCTGTCGAGAACGAATACTGCGTTTTCGCCATACAAACTGGCAATTTGCCGTAGCCCTGCTCTTCCCAAACCGCCAATTGGTCTGTGATCTTCTTGTCCATCACAACACCATCAGCGCGGTAGATTTCTTTGGCGATTGTTTCGATTTTCTCAGCCAAGCCAAGATCATCAGAATAAAGCGGTGCAAAGTTTGCTGAGCCTTCATCGCACAATTCAACAACACGCTTCGCTGTCTCTTCAATACCTGCACCACCATTGGCCCAGTGTGTATTCAAGATTGCTTCAACGCCATTGCTTTCGCAGTAATCTTTGATCGCTTGAACTTCTGCGTCTGTGTCTGTCACGAAATGGTTGATGCCAACGACGAGCGGCACACCGAACTTTTTGACGTTTTCAATGTGGCGACCAAGGTTTGCACAACCAGCTTTCACAGCCTCTACATTTTCAGCACCAAGGTCAGCTTTTAAAACGCCGCCGTTCATTTTCATCGCACGAACCGTTGCCACAAGAACAACTGCATCTGGCGAAAGGCCTGCTTTGCGGCATTTAATGTCGAAGAATTTTTCAGCACCAAGATCAGCACCAAAGCCTGCTTCTGTCACCACATAATCAGCAAGTTTCAACGCTGTTTTGGTTGCAACAACTGAGTTACAGCCGTGTGCGATGTTGGCGAATGGACCGCCGTGCACGAAGGCTGGGTTATTTTCAAGGGTTTGAACGAGGTTTGGCTGCATGGCTTGCTGAAGCAATGTTGTCATCGCGCCATCAGCTTTAATATCGCGGCAGTAAACTGGAGAGCGGTCGCGGCGGTATGCCACGATGATGTTGCCAAGACGCTCTTGCAAATCATCAAGATCATTTGCCAAGCAGAGGATCGCCATCACTTCTGACGCAACAGTGATGTCAAAGCCACCCTCACGCGGGAAACCGTTTGCCACACCACCAAGGTTACAAACGATTTGACGAAGGGCGCGGTCGTTCATGTCCATCACACGACGGAACGCGATGCGGCGAATATCGATTTCTAGCTCATTACCCCAATAAATGTGATTATCGAGCATAGCGGCCAAAAGATTGTGCGCTGATGTGATTGCGTGGAAGTCACCTGTAAAATGCAGGTTCATGTCTTCCATTGGAACCACTTGAGCGTAACCGCCACCAGCAGCACCGCCCTTCATGCCGAAACATGGGCCGAGAGACGCCTCACGAATACAGATCGCAGCACGCTTGCCGATACGGTTTAGACCATCGCCGAGGCCCACAGTCGTGGTCGTCTTACCTTCACCCGCAGGTGTCGGGTTGATGGCTGTTACGAGAATAAGCTTGCCATCTTTTTTGGAGGCTTGAGCTTTGATGAACTCAGCAGAAATTTTCGCTTTGTCATGACCAAATGGCAAAAGATCTTCTGTTGGAATATCCAGCTTCGCGCCGATTTCCTGAATTGCTTTCTTCTTCGCGCCGCGTGCGATTTCAATATCAGACATGCTCTATTTCCTTTGGCCCAACAATACCAAGACCACTAATTGGCCTATTTGGACAAACGGTATAGCGAAGAAATCCGAATTGAAAATTCAAAAACACAAAGGCGCGATTGGAATTGCGAATATTCGACGAACGTCTAACCTCAATCGGCCTTACATAAACGCCTGCAAACCTGTCTGTGCACGGCCCAAAATCAGCGCATGAACATCGTGTGTGCCTTCATAAGTATTCACAGCTTCAAGGTTCATAACGTGGCGGATCACGTGGTACTCATCTGAGACACCATTGCCACCGTGCATGTCGCGAGCGGTGCGGGCGATATCGAGTGACTTGCCGCAATTGTTGCGCTTCATCAAGCTGATCAGTTCAACGGGTGCGGATTTCTCATCCATCATGCGGCCAAGGCGCAATGCTCCTTGGAGGCCAAGGGAGATTTCGGTTTGCATGTCGGCCAGCTTCTTTTGGATAAGCTGAGTTTGTGCCAATGGCTTGCCGAACTGCTTGCGGTCCATCGTATATTCGCGCGCCGCGTGCCAGCAAAATTCTGCGGCACCCAAAGCACCCCATGCAATGCCGTACCGTGCTTTGTTGAGGCAGCCGAAGGGACCAGCAAGGCCTTGCACATTTGGCAGTAGGTTTTCTTCTGGCACGAAGACTTCGTCCATCTGGATCATGCCCGTGACAGAGGCGCGCAAAGAGAACTTGCCTTCGATCTTCGGCGCGTCCAGACCCTTCATGCCTTTATCTAGAATAAAGCCGCGAATTTTATTGTCATGCCCATCAGACTTTGCCCAGATGATGAAAACATCTGCGATTGGCGAATTGGTGATCCAGTTTTTCGCACCAGAAACCAAATAACCACCATCGACCTTCTTAGCGCGCGTAACCATTGAACCGGGGTCAGAGCCGTGGTCTGGCTCTGTTAGGCCAAAGCAACCGACTAATTCACCGCTTGCAAGTTTCGGCAGATACTTCATGCGCTGTTCTTCTGAGCCATAGGCGAAAATTGGGTGCATCACGAGGGATGATTGCACGGACATGGCAGAGCGATACCCTGAATCGACCCGCTCCACTTCGCGGGCAACAAGGCCGTAAGACACATAGTTTGCACCAACACAGCCATATTCTTCAGGGATGGTTGAGCCTAAAAGACCAAGCTCGCCCATCTCATTGAAAATTTCACGGTCAAAGGTTTCATGCCGATTGGCTTCCAAAACGCGGGTCATCAGGCGCTCTTGGCAGAATTGATGCGCACTGTCGCGGATCATGCGCTCGTCTTCGCTCAGTTGATCTTCGAGCAAAAACGGGTCTTCCCAGACCATATCTGGTGCCTTTGCGCGCGCTGTTTCAGGAGTTACTGCTTTCGCTTTATCCAACATGGATCAACCTCATTAATTCATTTGTCTATATTAATTCACACGATACGATTGTCGACAATCATAAAGCATATTTTGGAGGACGAGCAGAGCACTCAGCCCTCTATTTTGTTACATCAACAACCGCGCGGCCTTTGATACCACCTTTTAAGATAGCTTTACCAAGGGTTGGCACATCGCCAAGCACTGCGTCGTGGCGAATGGTTGCAAAGTCTTCTGCCACCATTGTTTGATGAACAATATCAAGGGCTGCCTTACGCACCTCAACAGGCGCTTGCACGCTGTCGATGCCCAAAATATTGACGCCGCGCACAAATAGCGTGATCAAATCCATCTGAACACGGCTACCAGCAGCAAGACCAACGGCTGCAATGGCGCCGCCATAATTTAGCTCGGTCACGATCTGGTTGAAACCAGGGCCACCCGCGTTATCAATACAACCTGCCCAGAGTTCTTTTGAAAGCGGCTTCTTGGTGCCTTCTGCGTAATTTTCGCGCGGTATCACTTGGCTCGCACCAAGCTCTTTCAAATAGCCCTCATTTTCTGGGCGACCTGAGACGGCAGCCACTTCATAGCCAAGGCCTTTCAACATCCGCACACAAAACGAACCAACGCCACCTGATGAACCAGTTACGAGAACCGGACCTTTATCCGGTGTCACACCCATATGCTTCAACGCATTGATGGAGATACCAGCGGTAAGGCCCGCGATGCCGACCGTTGCGCCATCAACAAGGCTCATACCGTCAGGCAATGGCACCAGCCAGTCGCCTTTAACTGAAGCATATTCAGAGTAACCACCCCACCAAACTTCACCAATGCGCCAACCGTTAGCGACCACTTTGTCACCTTCTTTGAAAGACGCGTGGTTTGATTCAGCCACTTCGCCGACAAAATCCACTCCGCACACATGAGGAAACTCACGAATAATGCGAGCAAGGCCAGAAAGCGCCAGACCGTCTTTATAGTTGACGGCTGCATGGCTGACTTTGATCAACACATCACCATCCGGCAAATCTGCCTTGTTGACTTCTTCGAGCGCTGAAATGCCCTTCCCGTCTTCGGTCTCACGGGTAACGATCGCGCGAAATGTATCTGACATCTGAATTTCTCCCACAAAGATGCTTTGTTTCTCTCTATCTGTTTATGCTCCAGCGGGAAAGGTATGGTTTTGCAAAACGATTAAGTTTATTTTCACCTCAACAATTGCGAACCATTGATACTGATAATTTTCATTGCCTGTTTTTAATATCCGTGTAGAAGTCGAAAAAACATTGGACCAATTTGGAGGAAACCATGGAAACACGTGCTGCGATTGCTATTCAAGCTGGAAAACCGCTTGAAGTAACGACCGTCAATCTAGATGGGCCACGCGACGGTGAAGTCATCGTTGAGATGAAAGCGACAGGCATTTGTCACACGGATGAGTTCACGCTTTCAGGCGCTGATCCAGAAGGTATCTTCCCCGCCATTCTCGGCCACGAGGGCGCTGGCGTTGTGGTTGATGTTGGCAAGGGTGTCACAAGCCTTAAAAAAGGCGACCATGTGATCCCGCTTTACACACCCGAATGTCGTGAGTGCGATTATTGCACATCAGGCAAAACCAATCTTTGCCAATCAATCCGCGAAACGCAGGGCCAAGGCGTTATGCCAGATGGCACCTCACGCTTTTCTGCTGGTGGTGAAAAGATCCATCACTATATGGGCACATCCACCTTTGCGGAGCACTCTTGCATTCCAGAAATTGCTTTGGCGAAAGTGCGCGAAGACGCGCCATTCGACAAAATTTGTTACATCGGTTGCGGTGTCACCACAGGCATTGGCGCGGTGATCAACACAGCAAAAGTACAACCCGGTGACAATGTGGTTGTCTTTGGTCTGGGCGGCATTGGTCTCAACGTGATCCAAGGCGCGAAACTCGCTGGCGCTAACATGATTGTTGGTGTGGACCTCAACCCTGCCCGCAAGGCATGGGGCGAGAAGTTCGGCATGACGCATTTCGTCAATCCATCTGAAGTCGAGGGCGATCTTGTTCCTTACATTGTTGACCTTACAAAGGGCGGTGCGGACTACTCATTTGAGTGCATCGGCAATGTAGAGGTTATGCGCCAAGCACTTGAGTGCTGCCATAAAGGTTGGGGCACATCGATCATTATTGGTGTTGCACCTGCGGGCGCTGAGATTTCAACCCGTCCGTTCCAACTCGTCACGGGCCGCAACTGGCGCGGGACAGCATTTGGTGGTGCTAAAGGTCGTACCGATGTTCCAAAAATCGTTGATTGGTACATGGAAGGCAAAATTCAGATTGACCCGCTCATCACGCACACGATGCCCCTTGATGATATCAACAAAGGCTTCGACCTGATGCGCTCAGGCGAGAGCATTCGCGGCGTTGTAGAATTCTAAGAAGAGAAACGAGAAACAAAATGGCGCTGACGCTACTATCTGAAGTCAAATCATTCGGCGGGCGTCAGCTTCGCTATTCGCATCAATCCACCTCGTGCAATTGCGAGATGATTTTTGCCGTCTACCTGCCACCACAAGCAGAAAACGGCCCTGTTCCCGTTCTCTATTGGCTTTCTGGCCTTACCTGCACGGATGAAAATTTCGTGCAAAAGGCAGGCGCTCAGGCATATGCTGCAAAGCACGGGGTTGCAATTATCGCACCAGATACCAGCCCACGCGGTGATGGTGTGGCTGATGATCCTGATGGATCTTATGACTTCGGTCTTGCTGCTGGCTTTTATGTAAATGCGACGCAAGAACCCTTCGCCAAGCATTACCGTATGTATGATTACATCGTGGAAGAACTGCCCGCTTTGGTGAATGCAGAACTTCCGGTTGACGCATCACGCGCTGGCATCTTCGGCCATTCAATGGGCGGGCATGGCGCTTTGACCATCGCGCTTAAAAATCCTGATCAATATAAATCAGTCTCCGCCTTCGCACCCATCGTTGCACCGTCACAAGTGCCGTGGGGCCACAAAGCGCTCGGCGGATATTTGGGCGATGATCAGGCCAAATGGTTGGAGCATGATGCTTGTGCTTTGGTTGGCTCCTTTAAAGGCGATACCCGCCTCAACATCTTGGTGGACCAAGGAACCGGCGACAATTTCTTGACAGAACAATTGCGGCCAGAGCTTTTGCAAGAGGCGTGTGACGCAAACAATCACCCCCTCACCTTGCGGATGCAAGAGGGCTATGATCACAGCTACTTCTTTATTTCAAGCTTCATGGAAGACCACATTATTCACCACATGAAGGCCTTGGGTTAGCGAGCATTAAAATGTTGAAAGTCTACCACGCCCCAGAAACACGTTCGGTTCGAATTTTGTGGCTTTTGGAAGAGTTAGGCCTTCCCTATGAAGTCGAGAAACACGCGCTTGGCAATCCATCCATGCGCTCGCCTGAGTATCTCGCAAAACACCCCCTTGGCCGTGTGCCTGCACTGGAAGATGGAGGCGTGATCATCCACGAATCTGGTGCCATCGTTCAATACATTTTAGAGCGCCACGCAGATGATCGCTTAATGCCCGCAAAAGACAGCGCGGACTATGCAGCCTTCCTGCAATGGATCCATTTTGCAGAAGGCATGTTGATGCCACCGGTCAACACAATTGTGGTGGAGACCTTGCTGCTCTCACCAGAGCGACGCAATGAAACCAATGTTAAGCGGGCCACCAAGCTGCTCACCAATATGCTGGGTGCTGTTGAACAAGCGCTTGAAGGGCGCGACTATCTGGCAGGTGATTTTAGTGCGGCAGAAATTATGACGGGCCACGCAACCATGGCCGC
>CAZKKW010000134.1:0-2361 GCA_964553335.1 uncultured Hyphomicrobiales bacterium
AACACATCATGGCACCTAAAAATCTATCGGCAGCGTTGTTGGTTCTGCGGCTTGGTGGGGCGTTTTTTTTGTTTGCTTGGGCGAGCTTAAAGTTCATTCGGCCTGAGTGGATGGTGAGTGTTTATAACAAGACTTACGGCTGGGAATTTGTCACCAATGAGTTTGCTTATGGCGTGGGTGTGGTGCAGTTGATTGTCGCCGTGTGTTTTATCATCGGGTATCAGCGCACGTGGATTTATGGCTTTGTGGTGTTGATCCATTCAACAGGGGTTGCAGCCGCCATTCCGCGCCTCATGAATTATTCGACCTTTCCCCATAATCGCTATCTCACCACGGTGACCGCACTTGCCGCCTTTATCGCGCTGTTTATGATGCGGGAGAGTGACAAATACACCGTTGATCATTGGCGCAAAAATAAGAAAAGCGTAGGTTGAAGACCGCGAGGGATGGCTACTTAAGCGATTAAATTAGCCGAAGGTCTATATTTCGCGTTAAGCAAACAAGCCGACAAATGGGACAAACTGCCCATTTGCCCTATACAATGGCCGCATTTCACTCTACTAGAGCCTCACAAGATCAAAAAGCGATCGCTTTGAGACCGAAATGGCTGCTGGGCAGCCCACAAAAGAAAAGAATTCCTTTGAAAAAAGTATTGCAAGAAGCACTCGATAACCGCGGGTATGCGGAACTTACACCTGTTCAAAATGCTGTTTTAGACCCTGACTTAGAAGGCCGCGATATGTTGGTCTCAGCCCAAACGGGTTCGGGTAAAACGGTGGGCTTTGGTTTGGCCATTGCCCCGACCATTATGGGTGACGACGAAAAATTTGGTAAAGCAGGGGCGCCGCTCGCTCTTGTTATTGCCCCAACCCGCGAACTTGCGCTGCAAGTGAAACGCGAATTGGCGTGGCTTTATGAAAAAGCTGGCGTCGAGATTGCGTCTTGTGTTGGTGGTATGGATGTGCGCGAAGAACGCCGCACTTTGGGGCGTGGTGCGCACATTGTTGCGGCAACGCCGGGCCGTTTGCGTGACCATATTCAGCGCAAGGGCATTGACCTTAGCCAGTTGCAAGCTGTGGTGCTTGATGAAGCAGACGAAATGCTTGATTTGGGTTTTCGTGAAGATTTGGAGTTCATTCTGGGTGAAGCGCCTGAAGAGCGCCAAACATTGTTGTTTTCTGCGACCGTTCCAAAATCCATCATTCGCCTTGCGCAAAACTATCAAAACCGCGCTGAGCGCGTGGTCGTGCAATCAAAGTCTGAGCAGCACGCCGATATTCGCTATGACGTGATGAACACTTCGCCGCAAGACACAGAAAAAGCGGTGATCAACACGCTGCTTTATCATGATGCGCCAAACGCCATCGTGTTTACTAATACTCGCGCGATGGTGAACCGTCTTTCCGCCCGCCTTTCTAACCGTGGATTGAAGGTTGTTTCGCTTTCTGGCGAACTCTCACAAGCAGAACGCACCCACGCACTACAAGCCATGCGCGATGGCCGTGCTAAAATATGCGTGGCAACCGATGTGGCTGCACGCGGTATTGATTTGCCGAACCTCGATCTTGTGGTCCATGCAGAACTGCCAAACAACCACGAAACATTGCTCCACCGTTCAGGCCGCACAGGTCGGGCAGGGCGCAAGGGGGTGAGTGCGCTGATTGTGACCAAGAAGACATTCAAAAAAGCACAGCGCATGTTGTCTATGGCGAAACTTCAAGCTGATTGGGCTCAGCCTCCGACTGCGGATGCGGTAAAAGAAAAAGAAGCAGAGCGTTTGTTTAATGATGAGACGTGGCAAGCAGCGGCCTCTGACTCGGAGCAAGACATGGTTGGCAAGTTGGAGACAACCTTCTCAGCAGCTCAATTGGCGACGGCTTATTTAAGGCTTTATCGCTCGCAACGCTCATCGCCGGAAGAATTGTCAGCCAATAACCCATCGCTCGACTTTACCCCAGAGCCACGCCGTGAGTTTGGGCCAAGTGTTTGGTTCTCCATTACAGGTGGTCGCAATAAAGGCGCAGAACCACGTCAGATTTTGCCGATGGTTTGTAGATTTGGTGGGCTGAACAGACGAGATATTGGGGCGATAAGACTTGATAATGACTGTTCTTATGTCGAAATTGCTGAAGCCAAGGTTGAGGCGTTTCTTTCTGACTTAGGCGATAGAATGGAGCTTGAAAAAGGCGCTGCTGTGACACAGCTTGCAGGTCAGCCGAGTGTCAGTGAAAGACCGTCAAGACATTCTAAGAAGGATGGAAAGTTCGGTAAGCCAAGACATTCCAAGTCGTCTAAGCCATTTGGAAAAGGTGGCAAAGGTAAAGCCCGTGGTGAACGACCAGATCGTGGTGAACGCCCAGA
>CAZKKW010000134.1:2461-6786 GCA_964553335.1 uncultured Hyphomicrobiales bacterium
TGAACGCCCAGATCGCAATGAGCGGGGTGGCAAGCCCTTCCGTGGTGATAAGCCAGCTTCTAAAAGAAGCAAAGGCAGGCAGGGGCCAAGTGACTTCCCAAGTGAGGGCGCTGGTGCGCCAAAGCCACGCAGCGAAGCGCCAAAAGGCCGAGGAAACGGCGGCAGTGGTGAGCATACTCTCCGCCGTAAGCCAAAAGGTCCAAAGCCACCTATGGGCAAAAAGTCGAGCAAGAAAAACCGTGCTCGCGCTGAAGCTGGTGGCAAGCCGTTTAAAGCGGGTAAGGCGAGAGACTAAAGGCCCTTTCTTCTCTTAGGCAATTTGCTGATTAGCCGATCCTTGGGGTGGGTTAATTGCTTTACATTCGGATTTTGATTGCTAGTCTACAAGCACTTTTTACGGTTTGAGATTACGTTATGCCTCCCCATCATTCCATTATTGATGGAACATCTGACCGCCACGACGGCTGGGTTTTTATTGCGTATCTAAGCGATCTTGATCGTCCGCGCCCGCTTCTTCCCATTTTGATCGATGAAAAGGAGCTTTTGCTCTTTCGTGATGACGAGGGTGAGTTGGGTCTCATTGGCCGCAATTGCCCGCATCGCGGGGCGGATCTTTGTTATGGACGGTTAGAAGATAACGGCATTCGTTGCCCATTCCATGGTTGGCATTTTGATCGTTCAGGGCAATGTGTCGAGCAGCCAGCAGAGCCTGAGGGATCGCAAATGTATAAAGCGATTAAAGTGCCGATGTTGCCTTTGCACGAGGTTGATGGTCAAATCTATGCTTATACGGCTGAAGGTGAACCTTCGAGACCACCCAAATTGCATCATCTATGAGGGCATCATGATACCGCAAAGCTTGAATGATCAATTGACACGCATTGGCCCGCAAACATCTTGTGGCAAGGTGCTACGGCAATATTGGCAGCCAGCAGCGTTGGTTGATGAGCTGCAAGGTGAAAAGCCGTTGCCTGTCAATTTGATGGGCGAACGGTTGGCGCTATGTCGCGCGTCCAATGGTGAGCTGCATCTTGCGAGCCGACAAAGCTCAGCTGATGAGCGACCGACGTGTCACCCTGAACAAGTGATTATTGATGAACGCGGCCCAACGTATCCTGTGGTTGAAAAGCGCGGCATTTATTTCGCGTTTATGGGAGAGGGCACACCTCCAGCGTTTCCAAATTTTGATTGTTTCAGAGCGCCTGAAACTCATGTATTCGCGTTTAAGGGCTTGTGGCAATGCAATTGGATGCAGGCGCTTGAAATTGGGATTGATCCGGCTCATGCAAGCTTTTTGCATCGTTTCTTAGAAGATGAAGACCCAGATGAGAGTTACGGCAAACAGTTCCGCGATAAGGCTGCGCACACCAATATGCCGATGACGCAGATTTTGCGTGAATATCCACGCCCTGAATTGAAAGTGGATGAAACAGATTATGGTCTGAAAATTACTGCCCTTCGCCATATGGAAAACGAGTTGACCCATGTGCGGGTTACCAATGCGATTTTTCCCGAAGCAATATGCATTCCCATGTCGCGCGAGATGACGATTACGCAATGGCATGTGCCCGTGGATGATGAAAATTGCTATTGGTACACCATGTTCACAAGCTTCGACACGCCCGTCAATAAACAGCTGATGCGTGAACAGCGATTGGCGGAGCACACGTTACCTGAATATGCGCCGATCAAGAACAAGTCGAACGATTATCATTATGATCCCGAAGAGCAACGCACTGTCACCTATACGGGAATGGGGCTCGACATTAACGTGCACGATCAATGGGCGGTTGAAATGATGGGGGCGATACAAGACCGAACGCGTGAACATTTGGGGCGGTCAGATGTTGCCATCATTCGCCATCGGCGCATGTTACGACAGGCAATCGCGGCTGTGGAAGCTGGCGAATTAGACGCGCTGCCGATGCAACAAGTAGACGCCTCAGCGGTTGTGGGCCCACTTTCCAATGATGCGGTTGCTTTAACCGACAATTGGCAAAACGCGAGCTGGGAACAAGATATGGAGCGCCGTGCTGCTTGTTCTTGGGATGCATCGGTCTCGTGAAATGAAGCAAGACCTAATTGCAAAAATTAAAGCAGGATTGCTTGCCAAGAAGTCAGTTTTGACTGAAAGGGATATTGAGCGTGCTGCCGTGTGTATTTCGCACGTAGAGGCTGACAAGGTTGAGACCGTGCGTTTGGTCTTTCCAGATCAACACGGCATTTTGCGGGGCAAGAATATTGTCGCTAGTGGACTGGCTTCTGCCTTTGCTTCCGGTGTTGGCATGTCGTCCACCTTACTGCTGAAAGACACGTCGCAAAAAACAGTGTTTCCGGTATGGGATGATGACGTTTTCATCGGCAGCCTCGCGCTTAATGGGGCGAGCGATGTTTTGATGGTTCCTCGTGCTGAAACAATGGTGACATTGCCGTGGTCGCGGCATTCAAGGTTGATCATGTGCGATCTGGTTGATCGAGAAGGCCAGTCGATCAGTGTTTCATCCCGTCAGGTGTTATCAAACGCTGTCTCAAAACTTGGCAATGCTGGTTATAGCGCTTTGATGGGCCTAGAGGTGGAATTCCAGCTTTATGAGCGCCTTGATGATGGAATGGACCATTCAGACGCCACAATGCCGCCTAAAGCCGTTAAAACTCGTAATTTGACCCAAGGCGGCCAGTTTCTAGCAGAGCACCGCTACCGCGAAGTAGAGGCGATCCTTGATGAGCTTCGTCGCGCGGGTGAGCAGATGGGGCTTGCGGTTCGTACCATGGAAATTGAAATGGGAGCGAGCCAGTTTGAATTTACCTTCGAACCATCCGACCCAATGACGCAGGCAGATCGGTTTGTATTATTCCGCACCATGGTGAAAGAGATTAGCAGTCAGAAGGGACTGCATGCGAGTTTCATGGCCAAACCGAAATTGCCGAATGCGGCGGCAAACGGTTGGCATATGCATCAATCTCTTTCTTCAATTAAGACAGGCGAGAATTGCTTTACACCGAGCAAGGGAAATGAGCTGACGAAAGAAGCGTCAGGATGGATTGCGGGCCTGCTTGATCACGCGATGGCCTCTTGTCTTTTAACAACGCCGACGGTGAACGGATATAAACGGTTCGCGCCGTTCCAGCTTGCGCCAAACCGTATTCAGTGGGGTTATGATAATCGTGGCGCGATGGTTCGTGCGCTGCTTTTTGAAGGTGATGGCGCAAGTCGGATAGAAAACCGCGTGGCGGATTCTACCGCGAACCCATATTTTGCTTTCGCTGGTCAAATATTATCTGGACTAGACGGGATTGAGCGCGGTGCCACACCACCAGAAGCCACCAATTCGCCTTACAATAACGACGCGCAATTGTTGCCTGAAACCTTGGTGGAGGCGATTGAAGCGTTTGAGGGCAGCGCTCTCTATCGTGCATCGCTTGGAGACGCCTTTGTCGATTATCTAAGCCATATCAAACGAGCGGAATGGAAGCGCTATTTGATGACTGTTTCTGAGTGGGAACAGGATGAGTATTTCAATCTCTATTAGGTATGGAAACCAAACCCACCATCACGCCGCTTGCAGGTCATGTCTTTAAAGACACAATAGATGGCTATTTCCCGCTGCATGAATCTTTAAGGCAAATGATGGAGCGGCAGGGCTTTCGCTCTGCAATCGTATCTTTGTGTTTTGCCCCTGCGATGGAAATCCCAAACCTCGCGCCACACGATCCAGTTCCGCTTTATGTGACGGATGGTTTTGGCTGCATGATCAATCGTATGACCCTTATTGTGCGCCATGTCGGTGATGAGGTGGAGATTGAAGGGCTGGGTAATTGGAAATGGTTCGGTGGGCCGTTGGTCGGTGTGTCTTCTTTTTCGCCGTTGCACCGTCTTGCCGAGCCTGCGTTTATCAAAGGTGTTGGATTTAAAGGCAGCGATTTGGTGGCTCAAAAATTGGGACAGGCGGGCGACGCGGACTATTTAGCAAACTTTGTCATCTTGTCGAACAATAACGGCATAACGAGCGAAGGCGTTTTAAACTTGCTTGGCTGGCCTTCCGCCTACGTCTTATTTGGGGATTTTACCGTTAAGGCAATCACTCGCGATTCAGCGGTGGTTGGTGCTTCGAAATTTGAATTGGCTGGCCACATAGATGGCAAATGTGGTGGCAATAACACGTTGATTTTATGCCGTGGTGGGGATGTGTTTGAAACCCATCAAGATTACCTGATTAAAAAACATTGGCTGCCGCTTGATCATTGCTAAAAATCTGCCAAGGTATTTAACTGTTTATCTGAAACTCGACCTTTCAGTGAACTGTCTTGAGGAATTAAAATGACAA
>CAZKKW010000135.1:0-1717 GCA_964553335.1 uncultured Hyphomicrobiales bacterium
AGCCTTGCAGGGCGCACCGATAACCCGACATTACCAGATGGAGAAACCCGCATTGGTGGTTTCGGCGGCATTGAAGGTCTGCGTGATTATTTGCTTGAGCAAAAGATCGACCTCCTGATTGATGCAACCCACCCTTTCGCCGCGCGTATTTCAAGCAACGCTTATGAAGCAACGAAACAAGCCAAGATCGAAATCATTCGCTTAGAACGACAACCGTGGCAAGCAGAAGAAGGCGACATTTGGCATCACGTCCAAAGCCTAGAAGATGCGGTTACCGCTTTGCCAAAAAACTGCACCGCGTTGGTCACCATTGGCCGTCAGCAACTTGGTAGTTTCCTCGACCGTGACGATGTGAAGGTCATTGCCCGCGCAATTGAGGCCCCCTCCATCGCTGTGCCGGATCATTGGGAGATTATCCTCGCCCGTCCGCCTTTTGCGCTTGATGATGAAATTGAACTTATCCGCAGCCGCAACATAGATGTTCTTGTCACAAAAAACGCAGGCGGCAACGAGACGCGAGAGAAGTTGCTCGCAGCTCGTCAATTGCAAAAACCAGTGATCATTATTGATCGTTTGCCCAAGCCAGCAGTGACGACCTATTCAACAATCGACGAATTGCTCGCCGCGCTCTAAGACGCTTTTTTCTTCTTGCCCTTGTTGCGCAACACATGGGCAAAGCTTGCGTCATAAAGGGCTGAATCTTTAAAATCGTGCTGCTCAAAAACCCGACCGACAAAGATAAGCGCAGTGCGAGTGATTTTGGCAGCCCGTACTTTTTCACGAATATCAGCAAGCGTGCCACGAATGATTTCTTGATCTGGCCACGTAGCGCGGTAGACAACGATGACTGGACAATCAGCGCCATAATGCGGTGTCAACGTCTCTTCAATATGCTTGAGATTGCGGATCGACAAATGGATCGCAAGGGTCGCACCGGACTTGCCAAAAGTATCAAGGTCTTCCCCCTCTGGCATACCGGAAGCTTTGCCAGATGTGCGAGTAACGATGACGCTTTGGGCGATTTCTGGAAGCGTCAGTTCCATTTTTAATTCAGCAGCAGCTGCTGCAAAAGCCGGAACACCCGGTACAATTTCATAGTCGATATTTGCCGCTTCAAACCGTCTGATTTGTTCAGCAAGTGCACCGTAAAGCGACGGATCACCAGAGTGCACCCGCGCCACATCTTGCCCCTTTTCATGAGCAGCCAAGATATCGACCATGATCTCATCAAGGTTCATGGGAGCCGTATCTTTAACCAGCGCGTCGGCAGGGGCTGATTCAACTATCGCCGTTGGCACCAATGATCCAGCAAACAGACAAACAGGGCAGCGCTCAATCAATTTGAGGCCACGAACGGTGATCAAATCCGGTGCGCCGGGGCCAGCGCCAATGAAATACACAGTCATCAAATTTCCTTCCGGTCGTAGCCGCGTGGCGTATAGACCCATGTTTTTCCATCACCCGTTTTCACAGCCTTAGAATTGCTGGAACCAACCATCACCAGCGTCAACATATCAACGTCTTCGCTGTTGACTGTCTCAAGCGTAAAGACGCGCACATGCTCTGCGGGGCGACCAAGGTCCGTTGCTAAAATTACGGGCGTATCAGCGGGGCGATGTTGGCGTAATGTGTCGAAAGCTTCATCCAAAAGCGTCACGCGGCGCTTCGAGCGAGGGTTATAAAACGCGGTGACGAAATCGCCTTCTGCGGCAGCTTT
>CAZKKW010000135.1:1817-5507 GCA_964553335.1 uncultured Hyphomicrobiales bacterium
GCCGTTTGAAGAAGGTTGACTGCTTCAGCAGAGCGCCATTTTTGATCCCCCGGCCCAAAGCCAACAAGGAACACCCGACCGCGTGCTTGTCCTTCTTGCAAGGTCGCGCCATCACCAAGTTCTGCAATCGCAGCTGTTGCGTGGGATGATTTTATTTTCTCTACCAAAAGCGCGCCCTTGGTCGCAGCTAAGGCCGCTCCTTCTGCAACGCCTGCAACACCCACTTCTGCTTTTACAACATCAGACGGATTTTTAAGCTGACTCTCAAATTGGTTGAGTGTTGCGGCATCATAAAACCATGCGGGCACACTGAAGTGACTTGCTACCGCATGGATTGCCGCTTCATCCGCTTTCAAATCAATTGATGCTAATGCTGCCAGTGAATGGGGAGATAAGCCACCATCTTCAAGCGCTTTTTCAGCAAGAGATATTGCATCTTCAATCGGCGCACCGCGTTCTGAACCCATGCCAAGCACGAGGTTTTTCTTGTGATAGACAAGGTGATTTTCAGAACCTTCGAGGGGCTTATTTGAAATGCTTATCTTGAGCGCGCCGCCTGCATCAATTGGAAGCTTACTCTCTTCCAACCACGAGGCCGTACCTTCAATTTTCACGCTCTCACCTTGAAGCAATCCTGCCATGAAGCCTTTGGCATCGGCAGGATTTGAAAGCACATAATTTTTCGGCGGTTGATCCAGCGCCACGCCGAAATGCACATCACCACTTGTCGTGATCGCCGCTGATGTTTCGCACAAAGCTGCAATGTCACGCGCCAAATCATTGGCCCCATGATGACCACCCAAAAGCGGCACCACGGCAGAACCATCTTCCGCGACAGCCAGAACAGGCGGTTCTTGCCATTTATCTTGCAAGCTCTCACTTAAAAGGCGGATCAAAATGCCAGACGCACAAAGCCCGATAATTGGATGACCTGCTTTAAAAAGGCGCACCATATGATCTGAAGCTTTGGCAAAAGAAACATCACCCTCGACCCGCCCTTCAAGTGCGTAAATTACGGCATTGCCGAGTTCAGATTTCAGCCGCTCTGCCAGCGCTTCACCACGCTTTGAAAAAATGAAAATGGCAGCTTGTTTATTGGTCATTATCGCCCCAGCTTTCTGAGCCTTTGTAGATTAAAATCGTCGAGAAATAGGGGCGTTCCCCTTCTGCCATATCGGAAAGCCGTGTGACTTTTTCCTCGCGTCCCGTTGCCCGTTCGGTGATCATGGCATTGTCTGCAAGGCCGAGTTTATGGATGACACCGCGCACTTTATCAAAATGCCGACCGACCTTGATGATCGCGGCCGCTTCCGTGTTGGCAAGTTCCACCTCGATGACATTTGCATCAAGCGGTGCTGGAATGATTTTAAGTCGTTCGTTGCGGGCAGCCAGCGGTCGCTTGATCGCACCAGCACAAGCGGTGAGCGATGTGACACCTGCCACAATCTCACAGTCAAACCGAGGCGCTAAACGCTCCACCAAATACATGGCAGAGCCATAAAAGAACGGATCACCTTCGCATAAAAGCACCACATCACGGCCCGCACTTAAAACGCTTGCCATATGGGCTGCCGCCTTATCATAAGCCTCGTTTGCTGGCCCTCTCTCAACGCGCATGGGAACAGCAAAACCAAATTCATCTGTGCCTTCCAAAATATGGTTTGCCGCAATCTCTCGCGCAAAGCTTGTCCCACTATCGCCGCCTAACGGATAAGCGACCACAGCCCCTGACTGGATCAAACGGACGGCTTTTAATGTCATCAGTTCTGGATCGCCCGGTCCAACGCCGACGGCATAAAGTGTTCCCGTCATGGCTTCATCACCTGCCATTGCAAAACACTCATGCGCGGTTCCATTGCGTGCATTCGCCCAACCTGTGTGAGATGAGACACATCCATGCGCACCAGATCGCCGCCATGAATTTGATGAAGCGCCAATATCATGGCTTCGCCTTCAAGGGTCACAGTATTGACCACGAGCTGACCTCGAGAACGCAAGGCGTTCCATGCAAGATTAAACGTGCCTTCGCTGGTCAATCCCCCACCGATAAAAACCGCGTCCGGTGTTGGCTGGTCTTGCAAAACTTCCGGCGCCGCACCCTCAACAATTGCCATATCCGGCACGCCAAGTGCCTGTGCATTTTCTGCAATCATTAAAAGGCGCGTTGCATCACGCTCAAACGCAATCGCCTTCGCGCCCCGCGCTGCCCGCATCCATTCAATCGCAACCGACCCACAACCCGCGCCAATGTCCCAAAGCGTTGCATTGGGGTATGGACGAAGAGCGGCCAAAGTTGCAGCACGCACTTCGCGCTTGGTGAGTTGTCCATCATGGGAGAATGCATCGTTGGGCAAGCCTGCAATGCGCGGTTGAATGATCGCGTTTTCACCAGCAACGCACTGGATGGCCAGCACATTAAAATCAGCAAATTCATGCTCTGCAATTTCATGAGCAGGCGCGTGGATGATGCGTTCATCCGGCCCGCCCATATGTTCAAGAACGCTTACTTTAGAGTTTTCGAACCCACGTTGAACTAATATCTCAGCCGCACGCCTTACGGTCTCTCCATTTGAGGTGAGCGCCAGCACCCGATTATCAGGTTCAACAAACGGTTGTAACCGCTCCACTTTGCGGCCATGCAAGGAGATGCAATCAACATCCTGCAAGGCCCAACCCATCCGGTTTGCAGCGAGTGAAAATCCCGATGGGTGGGGAATGGTGATCATCTCTTCGCTCGGAATGGTCTTTGCAAGCGTCGCAGCAATGCCGAAATGAAACGGATCACCCGTCGCTAAAATCGTAACAGGTTCGCCGCGTTGATCGTGCAAATTGCGCAGGGTTTCATGAATGTTGGACACCCAAAGCGTCACCTTTTTGCCCGCAACATCGTCGTCACTAATGCGCGCGCGCACCCGCTCAGGCAAAATGATGTGCTGGGCTTGGTCAAAATGAAGACGGGATGCCGCCGTTAAGCTTGCAAGGCCATCATCCCCAATGCCGAGTATCGTGAGCCACGGTTTCATTAGGCGGCAAGTTGGTCGCGGGCAATTTTGGAAACCGCGTTAAAAGCCGCTGATGCAATGGCGCTCCCCCCGCGCCTACCTGTCACCGTCATAAATGGTACTTCACGCGAATTGGCTGCAAGCTCGGCTTTTGATTCCGCTGCCCCTACAAACCCAACTGGACAAGCAATAATTGCCGCAGGTTTTGGCGCGCCTTGGTCCAAGGCTTCAAGCAAAGCAAACAGCGCTGTTGGTGCATTGCCGATCACAATCACCGCGCCTTCAATATGCTCTTTCCATAAGGCAACTTGAGCTGCAGATCGCGTTGTCTTTTCACGCCGCGCAAGGGATGGAACGGCTTCGTCATTAAGGTGACAAAGCACATCATTATTGGTTGGCAAAAACGCGGCAATAATACCAGAGCGCACCATCTCACAATCTGTGATAATCGGGGCACCATTGCTGATTGCTTGCGTTGCACTTTGCGCCACATCGTTTGAATATTGTATATCCTCAACCAGATCGACCATGCCGCAAGCATGGATCATGCGCTCGACCATCATTGCCACATCAGATGGATATTGATTGAAGTCCACTTCCGCACGAATGGTCGAAAAGGACTTTGCATAAATCGCTGTTGGGTCTTTGATATAATCCATGATCATTCCCCCTTCTTTGCCGGATCCGA
>CAZKKW010000135.1:5607-6711 GCA_964553335.1 uncultured Hyphomicrobiales bacterium
ATGCCCATGGTCATGAGAGTGCCCGTGATCATGATGGTGGTGCCCATCATCTTCCGGCAACGCTTCAACACCACCTTGGCGACAATAAAATCCATTACAATCACCCTTGCATGGGCAATCTTCTGGTGCGACGGTGCCGATGCCTTCCACATGGTGGTGATGGCTTTCTTGCGGCAGACCGACTTGATCCTCAAAGCCCAACACTTGTGCACGATACTTACAAAGCGCGCAGTTCATGGTGTTTTCACCCGTATCAATTTGTTCTAGACGCTCTGCGAAAGTTTCAAGCACTTGCGGGTGGTCGTTCAAATAACCAGCTTTCAAAAACTCGATGTCTTTATGCTGATTGGCGACGAAGTCCGTGCTGTCGTAAATGCGTTTAATCAGCACGCCGGTGAACAAGAAATAAGGAAACACGATAACCCGCTTAAACCCGAGTTTCGCAACGCGCTCAAGTGCAGGTTCCACCAGCGGGAACGTGACGCCAGAATAAGCAACCTCACCCCAGCCAAAACCGAAGCCTTCCCATAAAAGGCGCATCACTTTGGAGATGTTAGAATTGGCATCTGGGTCAGAAGAACCACGCCCAACCACAACCAACAAAGTTTCTGAAAGCGGTACGTCTTGGCTTGCCTCATCCAGCGTTTCTTGAATACGGCTTGCCGCCGCCTTCATCATTTTAGGGTCGATACCCAGCTCTTTGCCATAATCAATCTGGACGTTATTTTCTGCTGCATATTGGTTGAGGACTGATGGAATATCATTCTTCGCGTGGCCAGCTGCAAACAACATGCCGGGCACAGCTTTAATGCGCGTGCAGCCTTGGTCGCGCAGACTATCTAGGCCTGAACGAATGACAGGGGTGGCAAATTCCAGATAGCCATATTCAACCGGCACATCAGGATAAAGCTTGCGCAGGCCTTGGGCCACTTTCGCAAATTCATCGACCGCGAACTTGTTGCGACTGCCGTGGCCGCACACCATGATGCCAACTTTTTCAGACCCAAAAGAAGCAACAGATTTAGAGGATGTCTCTGACATTGATTTGATCCTATATGGAGTAGTTAGGCAGCATCACCAACGGCATCTTCTTCAGCGCCATCT
>CAZKKW010000136.1:0-6699 GCA_964553335.1 uncultured Hyphomicrobiales bacterium
CTAATTTTTCATGTGATAGTTGCGTACAATGCGAGCTCAACATTCCACGTCAGCGCAATAACAGGCGCGAACTTAGCATCGAAGCCTTGTAATTTGTAAACTTATGATCATTTTCATCAGGTTATGCTTATATATAGCATATACCTTATGGAAAGCTTTTAGTTCATCCATTATAAGGGCGCTAAATCATTCACAACGTCATTGCCAATATGAGGACTGACGGGATTGTTTGTTAAAGATTACTCTGAGAGACAAGACAAATGGCACAAGCCGATTTTTACGAAACACTAGGCGTTTCCAATGATGCGGATGAAAAGACACTGAAGAGTGCTTTCAGGAAGCAGGCTATGCAATACCACCCTGATCGTAATCCGGGTGACGACGCAGCTGAGGCTAAGTTTAAGGAATTGAATGAAGCTTATGAAACGTTGAAAGACCCGCAAAAGCGTGCAGCTTATGATCGGTTTGGCCATGATGCCTTCACTCAAGGTGGCGGTGGTCAGGCTGGCGGATTTGGCGGTGGTGATTTCGGCGGCTCCATGTCGGATATTTTCGAAGAGTTCTTCGGGGATGTTATGGGTGGTCGCCGGGGTGGTGGTCGCAACGCTGGCCGTGGCTCTGATCTGCGCTTTAATATGGAAGTGACGCTTGAAGAAGCCTTTGAGGGTAAAAACGCTGAAATCTCTGTGCCCACCTCTGTTACTTGTGATGTTTGTGATGGTTCGGGCGCAAAACCGGGAACAAAACCTAAAACCTGTCCAACCTGCAACGGCGCTGGTCGTGTACGGGCAAGTCAGGGCTTCTTTTCTGTAGAACGGACATGTGCAACTTGTAACGGACGAGGCGAGATCATCGCTGATCCTTGTAATCATTGTCATGGTACTGGCAAAGTCTCGCAAGAACGTACCTTATCCGTCAATATTCCTGCGGGCATTGAAGATGGAACCCGCATTCGTTTGGCTGGTGAAGGTGAAGCGGGAACACGTGGTAATGTATCTGGTGATCTCTACATTTTCATCTCGATCATTCCCCATGAGTTTTTCCAGCGTGAAGGGGCAGATTTGTTCTGTCGTGTCCCACTTTCAATGACAACGGCAGCCCTCGGCGGCCAGTTTGAAGTGGCAAGTGTTACGGGTGCTAAGACACGAGTAAAAATTCCAGAAGGCACTCAAGCCGGTAAGCAGTTCCGCCTTAAGGGCAAAGGTATGCCGGTATTACGGTCATCGCAAATGGGCGATATGTATATTCAGGTGATGATCGAAACGCCGCAAAACCTTAGCCGTCGTCAACGTGAGCTTCTAGAAGAGTTTGAACGTGAATCTTCCGACAAAAACAGTCCTGAATCATCAGGGTTTTTCACCCGAATGAAGGACTTTTTCACTGGCGCTGATGGGGAGTAGTGTTTATTCGTCTGGCATAAGTTGCAAGGTGTGCTAAGGCTACTTATATGCACTTAAGTATTAGACGTGTTATTTGATTAAGTATGATTGATGACATCTTGCCAGTTAAAAACTCGATCAGAGTTTTTAGAAAACTAAAGTCAAAACCCGCTTCTGTTGTCAGGCGGGTTCGTCAAGACACGCGCTTCATTAAAAATTGGTTGGGTAACCCTTTAAAAACGGGCGCCATTGTTCCATCAAGCGCAGAGCTTGCCGACGCAATGGCCTCCTTTGTGCCTTTGGGAACAGATTTACCGGTTTTGGAAATTGGGCCTGGCACTGGCGTTGTTACGCAAGCCTTGCTGGATCATGGTGTAAAGCCAGAAAAACTAGTGGCGATCGAATATAGCGCTGATTTTTGCACGCTTATACGGGATAAATTTCCGAATATTGATGTGATCAATGGCGATGGCTTTAAGGTTCAAGCGACGCTTTCAAAGCATTTTAAAGAGCAACCGCGCTTTGCCGCTATCGTATCTAGCCTGCCGCTGC
The DNA here is from genome assembly GCA_964553335.1 of uncultured Hyphomicrobiales bacterium. GTDB lineage: Bacteria > Pseudomonadota > Alphaproteobacteria > Rhizobiales > JACESI01 > JACESI01. The sequence continues at coordinate 1,932 of CAZKKW010000136.1, forward strand.
TCAACAGTCCAAAAGACAATCGGCAAGAATTATTGGCTGAAGTTCTTGAATTACTTGATGGCAATCCTTTCATTCAATTTTCATATGGGCTACGCGCACCAGTGGCTGCACCGCGGGGTGTGCGTGTTGAAAAAACACCTTGGATCACCCGTAATATTCCGCCTGCACGGGTTTTTGTCTATCGCGGGCAAAGTCAAAAGGCTTAATTTTCAAGTTGCATCGTTTGATTGTATGCCTCAAATTAGCTGAGTACTAATTTGGAGGACACGATGGCGGCGAAAATTTTGGTAATACCTGGCTCGATCCGTGAAGGGTCAGTAAATGACAAATTAGCGGAAGTATTGGTTGCGGATTTGAATAACCGTGGTGCGAACGCCGTCAAAGTGTCTCTTAAAGATTATCCCTTTCCCATTTACAATGCAGATATAGGAATGCCGCAAGAAGTCATCGATCTTGCCAAGAAATTTGCGGAAGTTGACGGCTTGGTGTTCGTCTCACCGGAATATAATGCATCAATCCCCCCGCTCATGAAAAACGCGATTGATTGGGTGAGCACGTCTGGCATTGGTGATGGGCAAGGCTATGGTCCTTTTACCGATAAAGTTTGTTTGATTGCCTCTGCCTCACCGGGTGATGGGGCTGGTCGTCGTGGCCTCTATCATTTGCGGGCTGTTTTGATGAATGTGGGTGCCGAGGTTATCACCCCGCAAGTAACAGTAGGACTTGCCGACACGGCATTTGATGATGAGGGCGCTTTGATCAATGAAACGTCGCGAAAATTCGCTGATAAAGCTGTTTCGGACCTTCTTCTTTCGATTAAACGTGTTAAAGCCGTTGCACGTTCTTGATTAGAAAACTGTGAGCCCTTATGTCTGACTTTGATGTTCGAAACCCATCAGCGCGCGATCGTCTTATTGTGCCGCTTGATGTGCCAACGGTTGATGATGCGCGTAGCGTTGTGAAAGATTTAGGCGACAGCGTTGGTTTTTATAAGCTGGGTTTTCAAATACTTTATGGTGGTGGCTTTGATCTCGTTGCAGAGCTCAAAGATCAGGGCAAACAAATCTTCATTGATCTGAAATTACTGGATATCGATAACACGGTAAAAAGCGGTGTTGAGAGTTTGAAACGTCTCGGCGGTACATTTTTGACCATTCATGCTTATCCTCATGCCATGCAAGCAGCGGTTGATGCGCGCGGGGATGATGATTTGAAGCTTTTGGGGGTTACCGTCATGACCAATTTGGATGATGAGCGGTTGCAAGAAGCAGGCTACAAGGACAAAGCGGGCGCGTTGGTGATTAAGCGGGCATCACAGGCAAATCAAATTGGTATGGACGGTGTTATTTGTTCGGCTGCAGAAGCAAGTGCAATTCGCGCAACCGTTGGGCCAGATCTTCTGCTTGTGACACCCGGTATCCGCCCCGCGAATGCAAATGCAGATGATCAACGCCGTATTATGACGCCCAAATTAGCAATTGAGAACGGAAGCGACTATTTAGTGGTTGGCAGACCGATCTTGAATGCTGATAATCGCCGGGCTGCCGCAGACGCAATTGTCGCAGAAATTGAAACGGCACTTTAGAATTTTTTGAGGAGGAAGAGATGGCTAAAGGATATTGGATTGCTCGCATGGATGTAAACGATGTTGAGCGCTATCAAGATTATGTCACGGGTGCTGCATCGGTTTTCTTAAAATATAAGCCTAAGTTTTTGGTGCGCGGTGGTGAAGTAACTGAGCTTGAAGGCAAAAGCCGTAAGCGTAACGTGGTGATTGAGTTTGAAAGTGTTGAACAGGCCCACGCTTGCTATAACGAGCCAGAATATCAAGCAGCAAAAGCAATTCGCAACTCAGTGGCAGACGGTGAATTAATCATCGTTGAAGGCCATGACGGTTAAGCGCAAGAAAGAGACTGTAGGTTCAACGTGTCAGACATGAAATTAGTGGTTGTGGGTGCAAGTGGTCGTATGGGCCTGGCACTCATTCGTATGATCCACGAGGTTGAAGGTGTAACATTGGTTGCAGCCGTTGAGCGTGAGGGAGCGGCCGCCATTGGCAAAGACGCTGGTGTGCTTGCAGGCTTGCCAGAACCGCTTGATATAACTGTTACAGATGATGCGCTTAATGCTTTTTTGAATGCGGATGGTGTGATTGATTTCACAGCACCAGCGGCGACAAACCAATATGCAGAATATGCAGCACAAATGCGCATTGTTCACGTGATCGGCACAACGGGTTGTTCTGCTGAGGATGAAGAAAAACTGCAGGCTGCAGGCCGCCATGCCGTGGTGATTAAATCAGGCAATATGAGTTTAGGCGTTAATTTGCTGGCCGTTTTGGTGCGCCAAGCGGCAAAAGCCTTGGATGCAGATTTCGATCTCGATGTTTTAGAAATGCATCATAAGCACAAAGTGGATGCGCCATCGGGTACGGCATTGCTTCTTGGTGAAGCAGCGGCTGAAGGGCGAGGCATTGAACTGGAAGAAAATTCAGTGCGCTCACGCGATGGATATACCGGCCCCCGCGAAAAAGGTTCCATTGGCTTTGCAACGCTCAGAGGCGGTTCAGTTGTTGGTTCGCACAGTGTTATTTTGGCGGGTGAAGGTGAGCGGATCGAGCTTAGCCACATCGCAGAAGATCGTGCAATTTTTGCCCGAGGTGCCGTTAAAGCGGCCCTATGGGGCATGGGTAAGAAACCAGGTTATTACAATATGGCAGATGTTCTCGGACTGCCGAAAGACGTATAAAGGAAAAGATATGCCACAGACACTCGTTCTCGTTCGTCACGGACAAAGTGAATGGAATTTGAAAAACCTCTTTACTGGTTGGCGTGACCCTGATTTGACTGAAAAAGGCGTTGAAGAAGCAATCGAAGGTGGCCGTAAGCTGAAAGCCAAAGGCATCACTTTTGATATTGCCTTCACCTCTGTCTTACAGCGCGCGGAAAAGACCTGTGATTTGATCCTCAATGAAATTGGTCAGCCAGATCTTGAGACGATCAGAAATCAAGCACTCAACGAACGTAATTATGGTGATTTGGCTGGTCTCAATAAAGATGATGCCCGTGCAAAATGGGGTGATGAGCAAGTTCATATTTGGCGTCGTTCATATGATACCCCGCCTCCAGGTGGTGAAAGCTTGAAAGATACAGGCGCGCGCGTTTGGCCCTATTTCTTGCATGACGTTTTGCCGCAAGTAATGGGCGGTAAAACGGTTCTCGTTGCAGCCCACGGTAATTCATTACGCGCATTGGTCATGGCGATGGAAGGCTTGACGCCGGAAGCCATTTTGAAGAAAGAAATCGCGACAGGCGTGCCAATGGTCTACACGCTAAATGATGACACCAGCTTGGCAAGCGTTGAAATTCTCGACTAACTTTTAAAGCGCTTTGGGACGTGATTTAATTTCAGCGGGCTTTTTGCCTGCTGGAATATCAGCTGGTTGAAACACCTGTTTCCCAGCCAAGAATCGCTTGTTTGCGGGTTAATCCCCAATGATATCCACAAAGTTTCCCCGTTGTCCCCAGCACGCGGTGGCAAGGCACAACGAATGAAATTGGGTTTTTGCCGACAGCGGTGCCGACTGCGCGGGCGGCTCCTTTTGGTTTGTCCAAGTGAAGCGCAATGTCGCCATAGGTGGTGGCCTTGCCGAACGGGATTTTGAGCAAGGTTTCCCAAACACGCACTTCAAAATCCGTACCAATAAAGACCACACGCAACGGCTGGTCTGGTTGCCATTCTTCGCGGCTGAAAATACGGGCGATATAGGGCGCCGTCTTGGCGCTATCCTGATTATAGTCGGCATTGGGCCAACGCCGCGCCATATCGTCAAAAGCTGCGGCCTCTTCGCCTTCATCACAAAAGGCAAGTCCAGCAAGGCCTTGATCAGTCACCATCACGAGTGCCAACCCAAAGGGTGACGGGTGAAAGGCCCAGTAAATCGAGACTCCACCGCCCTTGGCTTTATAAACACCGGGGCTCATAGCCTCGTGGGAGACGAACAAGTCATGCAAACGACCGGGGCTTGAAAGACCAACTTCATATGACGTGTCGAGAATGCTGGAGGCATCACGCAGCATATGTTTAGCGTGGTCTAGCGTGAGGGCTTGCAAGAAAGATTTTGGCGAAATACCGGCCCAGCGTTTGAACAGTTTTTGCAGTGAAAACGGATCTTCGCCGATTGCTCTTGCCAAGGTCTCAAGGTCTGGCTGCGATTTCGCATTCTCGGTCAGATATTCGATTGCAGCTCTCACCACAGTATAATCAAGCGGGTTATCGAAGTGTTCCCTATCCACTGATCTTTGAGACATTGCCTGTTCCTTTTCAACGTGATGAAAGGCTACCCAACAGCGCAATTTAAAACCACCCGAAACTTGTGCGTCTAGAGGTTTACACCCGCCTATCGTTTCGCCTCAAACAAGGCAGCGCTGAAGGCTTTGGCGAAGGTGGTCTTATCATCAGGATTAAGAAATTGCCCAAGGCTTGCTTGTTCGCCGCGTGCGGTGATGGCAATTTTTGTGACAATATCATCTTCATCGCGTGATAGATGAAGTTTGACCCAATAGGGATTGAAGGTGATTTCCTGAGTTTTTCCGCGAGCAGAAACGCGCCGGATAATCAGAGCATCTTGGCGCACGATGATTTCTTCATAGGCTTTTGCTGAAAGATAGTTCGCCCGAAAAGCGATATAAAGCAGAAATACATCAAGACCCAAAAATGCAAAGACGGGCCATGCACCAACCATGACGTAGAAAAAGCCCATACAAAA
>CAZKKW010000137.1:0-6542 GCA_964553335.1 uncultured Hyphomicrobiales bacterium
GCACCCCATCCAGCAATATCACCCACCGCGCGCAAGGTATCAAAGGAGGGTTTATCAACATCCTTCATAAGTTTTAGGCGCATCGCTAGCGGGTCTAACCGCTTGGCAACGGCCAGTTCATCAAGGAAGCATTCAAGAAAGAACGAATTGTAAGAATTGCCTACCGAGCGCCATGAACCCACGGGCACGTCGACCTTGGATAAAAACCCGTTCACCTGAAAATTGGGAATACCATAGGGTTGATCGAAGGCCCCTTCGACCAACAATTTATCCGGACCAGGTGGGCTAATACCCAACACCCGTTTTGCTTGACTTCGATAAACGGAAGGGGCGGCAATATCCAGTTTCAACGCGCTCGGCCCCTCCTCACTTACCAACCCTTTCATGCGGGCGAGGGCTGCGGGGCGATAAAAATCATGGCGCACATCTTCTTCCCGCGTCCATGTCAATTTAATGGGTCGCCCCTCCATGGCTTTTGCCAATTTTGCCGCTTGAACCGCAACATCATATTCAGGTTTCCGACCAAAACCACCACCTAGATAAGGCGTATGCACGCGCACATCATCAAGGCTCAAACCCACGACCTTTGCTACCTGTTCGCGAATGATTGTCGGCGCTTGGTTTCCGACCCAAACATCAAGTTGGCCGTCGATTAACAAAGCCGTCGCATTCATCGGCTCCATCGCCGTATGGGCAAGATAGGGAACGCGGTAACTTGCCTCTATCACCTCTGGGGCAGCGGCGAGTGTCTCGTCAATCTTACCATCATCACGCAGGACAGAATTGGGCTTATCATCAAATGCTTTTTCAATCTCAGCATAGATGCCATCTGTTTCAGCAGGGTAAGGCGCTTCACCCCACTCAATCTCCACGGCGTCAGCTGCTTGAAATGCCGTCCAAGTGTTGTCAGCAATAACACCAATGCCGTCCCATAGGTCGACCACTTTCACGACACCGGCCATGGCAGCGGCTTTCGAGCCGTCAAAGGATAACATCTTACCGCCAAGCTTAGGATTAAAGCGCACAGTTGCAAACAGCATGTCATCTTGTTTGACATCAATACCAAACTCAGCCGTTCCCGTGACCTTACCAACCATATCTTTGCGCGGCATGGCTTTCCCGAGATATCGCCACTGGGACGGATCTTTCAATGGCGGATTTTGCTCGACCTTTATTGCAGACGCTTCAAACGCTAAATCTGAGTATTTGAGCCGCTTACCATCAGGTGCAATCACTTCGCCATTGCTGGTTTTAAGTTCACTTGCAGGCACATCAAATTCATAGGCCGCCGCTTCCAAGATGGCGAGACGCGCCGCAGCTCCTGCTTGGCGCATTTTCATAAAACCATCGCGCGTGGTCGTTGAACCACCCGTAATTTGTTGGCCCAAAATTTTACTGGCAACATCCGTTGTGCTTGAAACAACGTCCTTCACCCTACTTTGCGAATATTCAGCAAACGGGAGGCCGAGCTTCAAAACTTCCGCATTATAGTAAGTTGCGCTTGCTGGCCCGTGGATCACCTCAACATCATCCCAAGCAACATCCAGCTCTTCAGCCACCATTGCCGCCAAGGTGGTATGAACACCCTGCCCCATCTCAGCACGCGGCGCGATAACTTTGACACCCGCCGCTGTGATGAAAAGATAAGGGTTGAGTGTAATTTCATCATCACTATCTTGAAGCGGATTTTTAAGCGGCTTCTTATAGTGGTAAGCACCAAAAGCAACGCCGCCCGCAACAGCCATAGACCCAAGCATGAAGACACGGCGGGTAAGGCTGCGTTTCTTTTTTGGCTTTTCTTCTACCGTGCTTTTTTCAGCATCATCGTCTTTTGGTTTCTTCGCCATGATCACGCATCCTCTTTCAGCATTTGAGAGGCTTCATGAATGGCCGCACGAATGCGCGGATAGGTGGCACAGCGGCATAGATTGCCAGACATTGCTTCGTCAATGTCATCGTCGGTGGGCTCTGGGTTCGCGTCCAGTAATGCTGAGGCGCTCATGATTTGACCGGATTGACAATAACCGCATTGGGCAACTTGATGTTTCACCCAAGCTTTTTGTACCACGCCCAAAGAGGCAGGTGTGCCCATTCCCTCAATCGTGGTGATCGCACCTTCAACATCGCCAACAGGCGTGACGCAAGAACGGATCGGCTCGCCATCAAGATGAACGGTGCAAGCACCGCACGCCGCAATACCGCATCCAAACTTAGTGCCCGTTAAACCGATGACATCCCGCAATACCCATAAAAGGGGCATATCAGGGTTCACATCGACATCATGTTCAACCTTGTTGACTGTAAGCTTCATGACTTCCGTCATCCCAACTGTTCATTGTTAGAGCGACATGTAATCGTTTAACAGGGTTTTACCACCCTAAAAAGAGATCATATTGTTATGTCCTTAAGGCAGGTAATCCAATACCAACGGCCTCAAACCCACCATCAGCCGCCAGCGTCTGCCCTGTGATGTAACTTGCCTCAGGGGAACATAGAAAACAAATCGCCTGCGCAATTTCTTGCTCACTGCCATAGCGGTTTAACGGCAGGGCATCGTGATACGCGGCACGAATTTCAGGCGTATGGACAGCAAGCGCAAGCTTCGTATTAACCGGGCCGGGTGCCACGGCATTCGCCCTAATGCCAAGCTCACCAAGCTCTGCCGCCTGCTGCAAAGTGAGTTGAATGACGCCCGCTTTAGACGTGCCATAAGCAACCCGCAATGTGCTGGCTCTCAGTCCAGAGATGGAAGCAATGTTGACAATGGCTGCCCCCTCTTTACCGGCCTCCTTCGCACCTTTAGCAAGCAAGTCTGTCATGGCTTGCACCATCAAAAACGGTCCATCCAGATTAGTCGCCATGACCTGGCGCCAACGCTCAAAACTAGTCTCTTGAATAGGGCCGAAATCAGCAACGCCCGCATTATTAACAAGCGCATGGAGTGCGCCGAATTCTTCTGACACTTGCCCTGCAAGCGCATTTACTTGGTCAGGGTCTGAAACATCCATCGCGATCGGCACAACATCTGCAAAACCTTCCGAGGCTAGTGCCAACTCATCACCGTCAATATCAATCATCGCAACACGCCAGCCCTTGCCCAAAAGCAATTGCGTTGTCGCCAAGCCAATGCCGCGTGCCGCACCCGTGACCAAAGCTGTTTTCATGTGTCTTGCCTCAAAATTAAATTCGATCGTTATTTAGCCCGACGAAACAACCGTCCGTCAATAACGACAAGTGCTAAGCCAATGAACAACATACCGATAATATGCTTGGTCTCTAAACTCTCATTCAAAAACCAAATGCCGAGCAAAATTGCACTTGGCGGGATTAAAAATGTCACCAATGAAAGATTGGTCGCACCTGCTCTTGCGATAATGTTGAATACAAGCACATAAGCAATCGCCGTTGAAAAAACCGCAAGGGCGATAAGTGAAAGCACCGTGAATTGTGATGGCATCGCAAGGGTCCAAGGTTGATCCACCAACAACATGACGGGAAGGAGCACTACGGTCGACGCAGTCACTTGTCCAGTCGCTGACGCCATTGGCTTGATCCCCATTTTACTAAACCGTCGCCCCCAAATACTCGCAAAACCATAAGAGACACCGGCACCCAAAATGGCAAGTTGAGCGAATAAATTAACGCCCAAACCATCCAGCGCATCACCGCCAATCAACACCACAACACCAATAAGACCGAGCACCACACCCATCACTTTAAGCGGCGTCATCTTTTCATCCACGGTCAAAAAATGCGCAATCACAATCGTGAAGACTGGCATCATACTGTTGAAAATCGAGGCAAGTCCCGACGCGATATGAGACTGGCCCCATACGATAAGGGTGAAAGGAATGACGTTGTTTAAAATCGCCATGCCGAAGAAAGCTTTCCACGCAGCACCCGTCATCGGCATTTGAACTTTCAACAAAGGCAACATCAGCCACAGCACAAGGGCTGCAATTCCAACCCGCACGACCACCACTGTGAATGTTGGCAGCTCTTGGACTGCGACACCTTGGAAGAAAAACGTCCCCCCCCAAAGTACCGACAGGACAATAAGCATGGTCCACACAAGCGGCGACATTGTTTTTGTGATTGTGTGATCGCTCATGCGTTTTTCCAAAACTGTTCTTCGAAAACATTGGAGCAAAAGGCCGTAAAACACCACCCATTTCTTGTTGGCATAATAGGTCCCAAAAATACGCGGTAATTTGGCCGACTTTGGGCTTTTGATAGGACTGCTAATCGCAAATACCATTGAGGCGCACTAGGCTTATATGCTTATGATTTTATTCAATTTTTTGATCACTTATACCGATCATCGCTAGAAAATATTCGCGATTCATCTATAATGTCAGGCGTAACCGATACCTTTGGGAGCTCACCAGATGACCCCGTTTACATTTAATACATCAGCCAGCATTCGCTTTGGGAGTGGCATCCTAAGTGAACTTGGCACCATGAGCCATACAGCCCTTGGTGAGCGGGTCGTGGTTATTACAGATCCTGGCATGATGGCGACAGGATTGGTTGATCGCGTCATTGAAGCGCTCAATTCGGAAAATGTTGAGCACGTCATTTATACCGGCGTGAAAGCCGATCCCCCTGAAGAAATCGTGCTGGCAGCAACGGACTTTGCTCTTGAACATGGTGCAACGGGTGTAATCGGGTTTGGCGGCGGCTCTTCGCTTGATGTTGCAAAGCTTGTTGCCGTTCTTGCAAGAGGCGCACAAAATCTCAAAGACATTTACGGCATTGGCAATGTTACAGGTGGCAGATTACCTCTTCTCCTAATCCCAACCACATCAGGCACTGGGTCTGAAGTAACGCCGATTTCGATCATCACCACCGGCACGAACGAAAAGATGGGCGTTGTCTCCCCCGTCATCATTCCAGATATTGCCTTGCTTGATCCTGATCTCACCATCGGGCTGCCAGCGCACATTACCGCTGCAACAGGCATTGATGCGATGGTTCATGCGATTGAAGCCTATGCTTCTAAGAATGCCAATAACAATCCTATTTCTCGCAACCTTGCCAAAGAAGCCTTGCGGTTGATGGGCGCATCTTTGGAAAGAGCAGTTCACGAGGGCCATAATGTTCAAGCGCGTGGCGATATGCTGTTAGGCTCTATGTTGGCAGGGCAAGCCTTCGCCAATTCGCCCGTGGCAGCCGTTCATGCGCTCGCCTACCCGCTTGGCGGCCATTATAAAATTCCGCATGGCCTTTCAAACGCTTTAGTTTTACCGCATGTGCTGCGCTTTAATGCGGTAACCGCCCCTGCCCCTTACGCGGAAATTGCACCCTTCGCCTTTCCCGATTTAGAAGGCATGGAAAGCCAAGAGGGAGCCGCAGCTTTTGCAGAAGAAATGGCCGAACTTTCCGCCCGATGTGGATTGCCGCAATCCCTGCGCGAAGTTGAGGTGACAGAAGACAGCCTGCCGATGCTTGCAAAAGACGCGATGAACCAGACACGCCTCTTGGTGAATAATCCGCGAGAGATAACTGAGGCAGACGCGTTGCATATTTATAAGGCGGCTTACTAAGCGCTCTTCGTTTTTTTGCGCGCAGGCGTAAACAAAATAATTGCCACACCAAACAAAATGACTGCGCCGCCAGCAAGCTTTGTCAGCGTGGGCACTTCATTTAAAAACAGAACGCCGCCGATCACGGAGAAGACGGGTAGCAGCAGCAAGAAAGGTGCGACTTTGCCGACATCATGGCGTCTAATCAGCGTATTCCAAAAATAATAGCCCAAGGCCGTCATCACCACACCCAAATAAACCACGGCCCACCAAACGATCGGTGCCGCACCTTGGATGGCTTCTACTTGTCCTTCTTCAAACAGGAAGGACATCACCAACAATTGGGGGCAAGCAAAAACAGCAATCCACGCTGTTACTTGCAGCCCATCAATATCTTTCAGCCTCCTAATCATCACCTGCCCAAGCGCCCACGAAAAAGCACCGCCGACAACCAAAAGCATCGACGTTACACTGCCGCTAAATTCATCCTGCTGGGTCATAATCGCCACACCGCAAAACGCAATGATGATGCCGAACCATTTGCGCATTTCAGGTTTTTCACGAAGCAAAAACACACCGAGAAGAACCAAGAACGGCACTTCAAGCTGCACGACCAAAGCGGCAATTCCGGCCTCCAGCCCTTTCAAGCCAGTAAAGGTCAAGCTGTATTGAATGGCGGCTGCAACAATGGCGGTCACAAACAGCGCGCGCAAATTACCTCTAGGAATTTTGACAAAGAAAACCAAAATGGCAGCCGTCAAGGCAAATCGAAGCGCCATTAATAAGATCGGCGGAAAGTGCTCAATCGCCCCTTTGGCGATTACAATCCCCATGCCCCAAATCAAAGGAACAGCAATACCCATTAAAACTTCAACTGGTGTCAGTTTCGACATGTCCGGTCCCTTATCAACCCAACACCCCTACACCAAAACCACACCTCATCAATGCCTTGATTGCGACCTGCTTGACTTTTATTGAGAGTGAGGGTTGTCAGCTCGCTTCATGCTCTTTTTGCAA
>CAZKKW010000138.1:0-6496 GCA_964553335.1 uncultured Hyphomicrobiales bacterium
GCATTCATAGACATGCTGAACCTCAACTCATTTGCGTTCATTGATTTAACTTGATGTTACTACTCATATTAAAGGGCATGAATTATATCTTGTGTAAAATACTCAAATTAAAATTTGATATGAAAACAACGGCGCATACCATAAAACGACGTGAGCATTTGTCCTTGTTCCGATCGAAGGTTGGCTGAATGAATACCCCCACCGCTGAAGATGTGATCGCGTTTTGGTTTGAAGAAATCAGTTCAAAGCAGCAATTTGTCAAAGACGAAAAATTTGACGCTGAAATAAAGCGTCGCTTTGGGTTGCTTCATGCCCGTTTGAAAAAAGATGTCACAAGCTTCGTCAGCACACCACAGGGTGCTCTTGCGGCCATTTTGGTGTTTGACCAATTTTCCAGAAACATGTTTCGCGGCTCAGGCCAAGCCTTTGAAACGGACCCTTTGGCGCTATCAATTGCAAAAAACCTCATTGCAAAGGGCTTGGATAAAAAAATGTCTGTTAATCATCGGGTGTTTATTTATATGCCGTTCATGCATGCAGAAACATTGGAAGATCAAGAGCAATCTGTCGCGCTTTTTACAGAACTTGGTATCCGGTTAAACATCGATTATGCGATTAAACACCTTCAGGTGATTAAAGAATTTGGTCGCTTCCCGCATAGAAACAAAGCTCTTGATCGAGCATCCACGGCAGAAGAGACGGCTTTCATCAACACACCAGGCACAGCCTTCTAACGGTATGTTGAACGATATCGACGAGTCGTTACTCGCTTGATTGCTTCTTTTTGCCTATATTAAGTTTCAGAAAATGTGTATTTATTTATGCATAAGTCCTATGGCTATCTTTTGGGAAAATCATGAAGCGTTCGGTTAAAAACAAATTTTTCCTATCAACAAACCTCTTTGCGGCTGGTTTGTTGAGTCTCACATCATGGGTTAATCATGCTCAAGCTGGTGCAAAAGGTGTGATTGAACTTTATACCAGCCAAGGCTGTTCCTCTTGCCCGCCTGCGGATGAATTGGCAGAGAAATATGCACAAGACCCAGATTTGGTTGTGTTGACCTTGCCGGTCACCTACTGGGATTATCTTGGTTGGAAAGATACTTTCGGCCAGAAGAAATTCACAACCCGTCAATATGGTTATGCAGCGCTGCGAGGCGATCGTTCTGTTTATACGCCGCAGGTGGTGGTGAATGGTTATGACCATGCCGTTGGAAGCAGTGAGCGCGATATCAATAGGCTTGTTGAGCGCGGTTCACTTCCAGTGAAGATTGATATCAGTTTGACGGGTGCCGATATTAAAATTGATGTTGAAGGAAAATCGCCTGTCAGCAGTGGCACCGTTTGGATGGCTCTGCTTCAACAAAGCGGCACCGTCTCTATTGGTCGTGGTGAGAACCGCAATCGCAAAATTACCTATACAAATATCGTGAAAGAGATGCGCCCTTTGGGTAAATGGAAAGGTGAAGCAATGACATTGCAATTCGCCAAACCTGATCTCATGTCGGACGAAGTCAATGGTTTGGCTGTGATCCTTCAAACCAAAGAGCACAACCTGCCGGCAAAAATTTTAGGTGCCGCTTCTTGGATGAATCAAGACAGCTAAAAACAGCAAGCCTTCACACCCACGAAAGGTTGTGAAGGCGCGTTCAGTTTACAACGAACCTAATCAATAACCTTCGCCATAAACACACCTAAGGCCGATGCAAATTTGGCTGGATCATTGGGTTGTTCCCCATCCATAATTTTTGCCTGACCATGAAGAATTGTTGCCATTTGTTCAGCAAGCGCTTTGTCTTTACCGCTGTCTAGGTGGTTCGCCAGTTTTTCGATGATGGCGTGCGATGCGTTAATTTCTAAAACCGGAGCAGGATTAAAGCCTGCATCTGGTTGGTCTTTCAAAATCTTTTGCAATTGCATATCCATCGCCCCGTCGGAGGCAACAAGACAAACGGGACTTTCTGCAAGGCGAGAGGATGCTCTCACATCAGAGACATCGTCGCCTAATGTTTCTTTCAAGAAGGTATAAAGATTGGCAAGTTCTGCCTTGTTTTCTTTTTCATCTTCTTTGGTTTCATCCTCAGCAGACTTTAGGTTGTCTAGGTCATCAGAACCTTGTGTGATCGACTTAAATGGTTTGCCTTGGAAGCCCAAAGCTGTGCGCACCCAAAAGGCATCAACTGGATCAGAAAGGTATAAAACTTCAATATTGCGGGCGCGATAACCTTCAAGATGGGGGCTTGCTTTAATCGCCTCATCACTATCACCAAGTGCGTAATAAATGGTTGTCTGGTTTTCCTTCATGTCTTCAAGGTAGCTTGTGAGGCTTCGCCACTTGCCATCAGATGTGCTGGTTTTAAAGCGCGCAAAACCGTAGATGTCATCACGACGGGCCATGTCTTCATAAAGGCCTTCTTTGATAACCGGGCCGAATGCTTCCCAGATTTTCTCAAAGGTCTCGCTGTCTTTCTCGGATAGTTTTGTGAGCTCAGATAAGATGCGTTTTGTGACGCCCGTTTTGATCGATTCCAAAAGCGGATTATCTTGCAAAAGTTCGCGTGAAATATTGAGTGGCAGGTCTTCTGAATCAATCACACCACGAACGAAACGAAGCCATGGTGGCAGCATTTCAACTTCATCAGAAATAAACACGCGGCGCACATAAAGTTTCATGCGGCCTTTGCGATCCGGGTTGAACAAGTCAAACGGTTTCATGCTCGGTAAATAGGCAAGGACGGTGTATTCTTGGCGGCCTTCCACGCGGTAGTGAAGGGTTTTCGCCGGTTCATCAAAATTGCCTGAAACCAGATTATAAAACTCGTTATATTCTTCCTGTGAAATATCAGATTTCGATTTGGTCCAAAGCGCACTGCCATCGCTGATGACGCGATCAAAAGGTTCAATCGTCTCTTTATCATCTTCACCTTTAACACTCTCCGTGCCGAAGATGTGGATTGGTACGGGCACGTGGCTTGAATAAGAGCGAACGATCTCTTCAATCTTTGCGTTGCTGGCGTAATCTTTGCCGTCATCTGACAAGTGAAGCTTCACCATTGTGCCGCGCTTGTCGGCAGGGATGTCGATCTCTTCAACCGAGAACGTACCCTCGCCATCAGACGACCAGATATGGGCTTGTTCTTCACCTGCTTTTCGTGAAATCACATCCACCTTGTCGGCAACCATGAAGGCAGAATAAAAGCCAACACCAAATTGACCAATCAACGCATTACCATCTGATTTTTCAGACAAGCCATCGAGAAAGGCTTTCGTGCCAGAGCGGGCGATCGTGCCTAAGTTGCCGATCAACTCATCCTTGCTCATGCCGACACCATTGTCCGCAATCATCAACACGTTGTCCTTCTCATCAAAGTTCAACATGATTTTGAAATCGGGATCGTCTTTGGTTAGATCTGGATTGTCGATCGCAAGAAACCGAATTTTCTCACAGGCATCAGCCGCGTTTGAAATGAGTTCGCGCAAGAAAATATCTTTGTTTGAATAGACGGAGTGAACCATCATTTTGAGAAGCTGCGCCACTTCAGCTTCAAAGACGTGTTCTGCTTTGCTTGATGTATCTTTTTTGCTCATTACAAAATCCCAATTTGTCGTTGTGCGAACAAATAGGGGCTTTCAATGAAAAGTTCAAAGCAGAATCGGAAAAAAAACAAAAAAAGGCCAGCCTAAGCTGACCAAGATGTTCAAGGGGTAAGAACGCTACACAAGCAAAGAGGCCCGGCTAAAGCTGCCTGGGGGGCTGGGGGGCTGAAAAACCAGTACAGTTCAAACCGGGCCACCTTGGGTAGTGATGACAATATGGACACTATTGATGTCAGTTGTTTGACTGAATTAAGGCTAAAAAGTGAATTTTCCGCTGGAAATAACTTGAAATTAGTTATCGTTGCAACGTTTTGCACGAGTTAATCAACACCACTTACCAAATTCTTGGCTTGATCTTTTTGTCACAGCGGTCGATCATCCGTTCAGCAGAGGAGTTGTTGTTGGATAATAACGAATTTTCGGAACGAGCGGAGGAGAAGCGTGATGCGAATATCATCACGTTATCAAATGCCACACCCACTCATAAGCCTAATCAAAAGCAACCGACACAAATCGCTTTTGATCGTCGTGAATTGTCAGAAATTTTACGGGTCTATGGTTACCGTGTTGCGGAAGGTGAATGGCGCGATTATGCGTTGGATTTCCAAAAAGAGCGCGCGGTTTTTTCGATCTTTAAGCGTACAAGTGAAATGCCGGTCTATCAGGTTGAGAAAAACCCAAAGCTTGCCCGCAAACAGGGTGCCTATAGCGTGATCAATGCGGCAGGCATGATCTTGAAGCGCGGTCATGAACTGCGCCAAGTGCTGAAAGTGCTGGAACCGCGCAAGCATTTGCGGGTGGTGGATTAGAACATTAGAGCGACAGTTGCATATAGACGACATCCAGCCATTGGTCTTTTTTAAAGCCAACCTCGCGCAATGTTCCAACATATTCAAAACCCGCTTTTTCATGCAGCCTCACTGACCATGCAGGATCAAGCTTTGTGATGACGGCAATCATTTGGCGATATTCGCGCCGACGACATTCTAAAATGAGCCGCTCAAGCAATTGGGTGCCGATCCCTTGACCTTGGGCCTTTGGGTCGAGGTAAACCGAGTTTTCAACGGTACGCTCATAGGCTTTTCGTGTGTGGAAAGCGCTTGCATAAGCATAGCCAATAATTATCCCGTCTTTTTCCGCGATGAGATAAGGATGACCACCCTTTGTAAGGGCCTGAAAGCGCCGTATCATTTCTGCTTCACTAGGCGGGTCGTACTCGAAAGAGGCAAGGCCATGTTTTACATGATCTGCGTAGATCGCGGTGATAGCCGCGAGATCGTCAATTGTGGTGTTGCGTATCATCAACGTCATGACTAACGCTAGCAAAGAAAAAGGCGGCTTAAAAGCCGCCTTAATGCCGAAATTATGTTCAGTCGCCTACTATTCGCGGTTGCCCAAGAACTGAAGCAAGAACATGAACATGTTGATGAAGTCGAGGTAGAGACGCAGCGCACCCATAATGGCTTTGCGACCTTGAGTTGTTGCATCGTCACCTTCGTAATACATCTCTTTGATTTGCTGCGTGTCATAAGCTGTAAGACCTGCAAAGATCAAAACACCAATTGCTGAGATTGCAAATTGAAGTGCTGATGATTGAAGGAAGATGTTCACAACCATCGCGATAATGAGGCCGAACAGACCCATCATTAGGAATGAACCCATGCCAGACAAGCTGCGTTTGGTTGTGTAACCATACAAGCTTAATGATGCAAAAGCTGCAGATGTGATGAAGAAAGTGCGAACAACACTTTCAGATGTGTAGATCAACAAAACTGTTGAGATGGATACACCAACAAGTGTCGCGTAAATCCAAAACGTAATTTGTGCAGCACTGACGCTCATTTTATGAACGCGGAAGGACAAGAAAAAGACCAGTCCGAGAGGTGCCAGCATGAAGAGCCATTTAAGTGGGCTTGTCCAAACTGTTGCGCCAAATTGTGTGAGGTAGAGGCCTTCACGAACTTGAGCCACACCTTGTGTTGCGTCGCCTGTTGTTGCGAAATTGAATACGAAATAAGCTGCAAGACCTGTCAGTGCGAGGCCGAGAGCCATGTAGTTATAAACAGAAAGCATGTATGAACGCAGACCCTGATCAATATCTGCATTTGCT
The DNA here is from genome assembly GCA_964553335.1 of uncultured Hyphomicrobiales bacterium. Taxonomy (GTDB): domain Bacteria; phylum Pseudomonadota; class Alphaproteobacteria; order Rhizobiales; family JACESI01; genus JACESI01. The sequence goes on from CAZKKW010000138.1 coordinate 5,708, forward strand.
GCAGTTGCTTGTCCGTATTGTGTGCGTCTTTCCAAATCAGCCATCGAAAAACCCTATAATGTTTAAAAAAGCCAGACTGAGCGAAGATCATTCTCCGCCCATATTCCCGCATAATATGGTGTTCTTCGATGAAATACTCAAGTCTTTTCGCACTTGAAGCACTCAAGATTGGTAAATTTCAGACGCCCAACGCCTCATATCTTACGCATTCCTTAACAAAGGTGCGGCTTTTTGTCCCAAAATGCGCCATGTGCCCGCAAAGCCGAGCGCGATGCATAAGAACAGCGCGATGGCGGCGGCAGAAAAGGCGGCACTTGGATAAAAGGTGAAGTCACCATCCATGATGTTTTCAACCACGAACCAAGACGCAAGCGTGCCGGATAAAATTCCGAACACTGCCGTAATGAGGCCAAGCAGGGTAAATTGCAGCAAATAGGCTTTCATAAGCTGCCCCCGCGTTGCGCCGAGCGTTTTTAAGACAACCGCATCATAAATCTGCGTGCGATGGCCTGCGGCAAGGGCGCCCGCAAGCACCAAGATGGAGGAAAGCAAGGTGACACCAGAAGCACCCCGAATGGCCCACGCCAATTGCCCAACGACGTCTGCCACCCGTTCAAGCGCATCTTTTACGCGCACAGTGGTGACAGTTGGGAAAGCATTGGCAACGGTTTTCATCAGCTCGAACTCTTTCTCAACCGTGCCGCCATCTTTGAACGCGAGGGTTGCGAGATGGGAGTGCGGCGCGCCTGCGAAGGTGTTAGGCGAGAAGACCATCACGAAATTAATGCC
>CAZKKW010000139.1:0-6468 GCA_964553335.1 uncultured Hyphomicrobiales bacterium
GCAGAAAGCCTCGGCATGGAAGTGGTGGCTGAAGGTGTTGAAGAAACCTTGCAGGTTGAATACTTGCGCGAGAAAGGTGTCAGTCTGGCTCAGGGTTATCTGTTTGCGAAACCGTTGCCCTATGAAACTTACAAACGCCTGATCGAAAGAATGGTGCCCTTGTCAAAGACACCAGAAGAAAGACGTCGTTCGCGAACCAAAGAAAAGTTTGAAGCAACACCAAAAGCTGCCTAGTGGAACAGCGCGTTTAAGGTGCAAGTATTGTTTTAATGGTTATTTACCCAATTCCGTCATAGTGATTTCATGTCTAAGCTAAATTTCATCTCTCTTTTAAGCAAAAAAGGCTCCGCGTTCTCATCGCGTAATCTTTATTTTTTGCTTTTAGCAGCTGTGGTTCCTGTGCTCATTGCCATATACCAAACGGGCCGCACCACTGAGGTGAATGTGCGCACAGAAGCCAACCGTGTCGCTTCATTTTTTATCTCAGAAGTTGATGACATATTGGGTGAAACTGAACGGGTTATGGACGCTTACATGCAGGCCAGTAAAGGGTCCTGCGCTCCATCTGATCTGGCAATACTGCAAAAGCACATGGTTGTGACAGGCAATGTCATCTCAATGGGCATTGTAAGCGCAGACGGCAATATTACCTGTAGTGTAGGCAAGACAACCCACGAAAACCTTGTCTTTCCAGAGATAAGCAAGCGTGATTTAAGAAAGCCACAATTTGCAGAGATTCGTGATAAACAGGGCTCTTTGCCAATGATTATTAAGCAAAACCTCGAAGATCTTCGAATTTTTGCTATCATTTCTAAAGAGCGTTTCACACGGCTATTGTTGCCTGGTTCATTGGCGCGACATACTCAAATCGATTTGGTTCTGCCTGACGGCGGTTTGTGGTACACGCTTACGGGACAATCTATCGTTGGTGGCTTTTCCCCAAACGTCATAAAGATCGACCGGACCAGCGCTCGTTTCCCTGTGATCTTAAGTATGGTTGTTGATGGTGCTGCAATTAATAGTTGGGCAGGTGCGCTTTATCAAACATTGATTGTGATCATACTTTTGAGCGTCTTCGGCATTATATTGATTGCATTGATGAATTTTGTTTATCATAAAAACCGGCTCCACAAGTCGCGGATTGCACGGGCTAAAGTCATTGAAAATGCCCATTCATTGTTCAAGGTTACATATGAACCAGTCTTGAATTTAGAAACCAATTTATTGGTTGGCGCCGTCGCGCGTGCGGATTTGTCAATTTTTGATGGTGTGTCTGACGAACGCCCTACAGTTGAAGAAATAATTGACATTGTTTGGCGTGAAATAGGTGACTTTGCTGAAAAGCGGCGTAAATTCAATTTGCTCATTGAGCTCGATGGGAACGAGTTGGTCGCGCCCGCTGTCAAAGATGCGGTTATCTCACGTCTTAAAGACATCGCTTATGATGATTTGTCCTTGTTGCTGAAATGGCCTGCTGATCAGGGTGTTGATCCCAAATTGTACCGCCCCTTGGAACATATCGCGACTGCTGGGTCTCAACTGGCCATTGAATGCGGCAGTGTTCGTTTCTCATTCCTATCTGACATGTGGGCATGGCCTTATCATCAATTGGTTGTCGATTTCGCCGAAATTCCAGAATCTGAAGAAGCGCTGAATTGGATGAATGAGATCGTGATGAATATGTGCGACCAACTCCATGTTGAGGCAGTAGCACTTGGTATTTCAGATAAGGCTTTGTTGACCAATGCCCTTGGTAGCGGTTTTAAAGTAGGGGCAGGGGCTTATCTTGGGCCAGACCTTACCATTGATGCGCTTATGGCGGCTGTCCGTCATGTGTCAGGGAAAAGCGTGGATGACGAGGAAGCATCGCAAGCTGCTTAGTTTAATCTAAAGCCTTGCAATTGCTTTGCAGTGATCGACGATTTCCCGCCAACTTTCTGTCTTCTTCGCAATTTCACTATCAAATGAGACGATAGAACGAAACGTTGCATCGGCCATAAAATGAATACAGTTTACGCGCGGCTCTCTAGTCTTTACGGCATGATGATGCGGTGGCAAGTCATCAATAAAGACGATTGGTGCACTAAGGTCTTTGCTTAATAAGTGCACCATATCTGCTTTCGGGCCTTCGTTTTGGAGAACAGGATAAGGTGCGCCTATAGATGCGAGGTGTGCCCGTCTTCGTTCAGTCAAATTTGCTGCAACATTTGTCAAAAACACAATTTCATATATTGCACTTAGCTGCTGCAACCCCTGCACAGCGCCCTCCACGGGTTCTTGCTGATCCACACTGATGTTGTGAAACTCTTGGATAAGCCTTCCTGATTCTTCCATCGAGTAGGCATGGCCAGTTGGCAGGTCGATAATATTGCCGCTTAATTTGAAAGATTTCTTCTTCAATTGAGCATTTTTTCTTTTCAAAAAATCTTCAAAGGGTGCCACGAAATGCAAAACCACTTCGTCAACATCACAAATTAGCAAAGGTTTTTGCGGGTCAAGTTTTTGGATCAGTGTGGAAATATTCTGGGTCAAAAGTGGCTATCATCCATCTGGGTCGGGGAAAGCGAATGTATCGCACTTTCTATATCTTGAGCCGACAATCCAAGGTTACTGGCAAACATGGAGCACTCGCTTTCATCTTGGCGTAGGAATTCTAAAACCGCGAGTAAAAAATGCGGGCTACTGGCAGCAAGGCGAATGTCGGTAATGTCCAAGCCGGAGAGGTCCACAAACCGCTGTAAAAGCGTTTCATCGGCAGAAATATGTTGCAGCCCTCTAATGGCGATCATTTCGGCTTCATCTTTAATCATTTTAGTCCCTTTGGGGCTTGCTATTTCCACGAAACGGTATGTTTTCATAGCTTTGTTTGCGATTGCGAAAGGAATACACTCTATTATGGAGTTACAAGATTTATTGGTTTGCGCGAACTGGTGAGAACTATGGCAAAAAAAGTGATGATCGTGGAAGATAATGAGCTCAATATGAAGCTTTTTCACGACCTTTTGCACACTCAAAACTACGAAACCGTTGAAACAAGTAATGGGTTGGATGCGGTTGAACTTGCTCGCCAACATATGCCTGACCTAATTTTGATGGATATTCAGCTGCCAGAAGTCTCTGGCCTTGATGTGACGAAGTGGATCAAAGAAGACGATGCACTCAAAATGATTCCCGTGATCGCGATTACCGCCTTCGCGATGAAGGGTGACGAAGAACGCATTCGCCAAGGTGGGTGCGAAGCATATATTTCAAAACCTATTTCAGTTTCTAAGTTTTTAGAAACTATTCGCTCTTATTTAGGTGATGCGTAATGCACTGTAAGGAACACTATCTATGACCGGTCGCGTTCTCATAGTTGACGACATTTTAGCAAACACCAAGCTTTTGGAAGCGCGTTTGCTCGCTGAGTATTATAACGTTCAGTGTGTTGATAACGGTTTTGACGCAATCAAAATCGTTGAAGCTGGCGATTGTGATATCGTTTTGCTTGATGTGATGATGCCTGAGATTACTGGTTTTGATGTTTGCCGTTATCTTAAAGGTAAAGCTGAAACCATGCATGTGCCAATTGTCCTCGTGACAGCGCTTGATGGTTTAAATGACCGGATACAGGGCCTTGAAGCAGGCGCTGATGACTTTTTGACAAAGCCTGTGCGTGAAATGGAATTGCTGGCACGGGTGAAAAGCTTGCTTCGTGTAAAGCTGCTTGTTGATGAACTGCGTGCACGGGCAAAAACCGCTCATGATGTGCATCTTGAAGTGATGTTTGAGGGTGTGTTTGCAAAACCTGCCATTGAAGAAAAAGTTTTGATTATTGATGACCGTGAAAGCCAGTCGAGCCGGATGCGTAACACGCTGGAGCGCACAGGTTATTCGGTTAAGATTGAAACCGACCCGCAGGCAGGCCTCATCTATGCCGCGGAAGAACAACCTATTTTGTGTATCATAAGTCTGGACCTCAGCGGTGTTGATGGCTTGCGTATTTGTTCGCAAATTCGTCAGCTAGAACGCACCCGCAATATGCCTTTGCTGGCGATTGCTGATGAGGGCGCTGAAAGTAAGCTCGGCCGCGCGTTGGAACTTGGCGTAAGTGATTTTATCACGCGCCCTGTGGAACAAAACGAACTTGCCGCGCGGTGCATGACCCAATTGCGCCGTAGACGCTATTCCGACTTCCTAAAGGAGAGTGTGCAAAACACGATGGAAATGGCCGTAAAAGACCCATTAACAGGCCTTTATAACCGTCGCTATATGGAAACTCATATGACAAGCCATGTGAAGCTTGCTGCCGAAAAGAAGCTTCCGCTTTCTGTTCTCATTATCGATATTGATCACTTTAAGGCTGTCAACGACACTTATGGCCATGCTGGTGGCGATGAGATTTTGAAGGAGTTTGCCAAGCGGATTGAAGATAATGTGCGCCGTATTGATCTGCCTTGCCGCATGGGTGGTGAGGAATTTGTAGTGATTATGCCAGAAACAGATCGTGATTTGGCACTTTCAGTGGCTGAACGAATTCGCGAAGTGGTTGCAATGAAGCCATTTCACATCACTGATCAAGGTCTCGATGCAGATATTACTACAAGCATTGGGGTGGGCTGTTACTTCGATGGACAGGATACACCAGAAACTATTTTAAAACGTGCCGACTTAGCGCTCTATGAAGCGAAAGAGGGCGGACGCAATAAGGTGATCTACAAGCAGGCTGCCTAACCAGCTGATTTTTCAGCATTTCCTCATCAAACTGAGATTTTTGGAAGTGCTTAAGTGCTTTTGATCTTAACCAATTTACCTTGCCAATTAATGGTCAATATTCATGGTAAATGGTTGTTTAAGTTGCATTAATTCTCATAATTTGAGATGCAAGATGCAGGTCTGTTGATCTTTATCAATATGGCCCCTTGTAGCGTTACCAGGTCCGCCGCATCACCTGTGCTGCAAGGTTAGCCGATGGATCCCATAATTTATTTGGTTGATCCGTCGGCTTTTGATTTTCTGCATTATTGAACAACAAACACAAAAAAACCGGCGCTTAAAAAGAGCCGGTTCATCGTTATCAAGAAGTTGATTGCTTACTTGATTTTTGTTTCTTTAAATTCCACGTGCTTACGAACAACAGGGTCGTATTTACGTTTGACCATTTTCTCAGTCATTGTACGTGAGTTTTTCTTGGTCACATAGAAAAAGCCTGTGTCAGCAGTGCTTTCTAGCTTGATTTTAATCGTTGTGGCTTTTGCCATCGTTCAAGTTCCTCGATTATGCAGCGGACCAATTGGCCGAAAAATAAGAGGGGAGCACAAACCGGCTCCCGAAGTTGTCGCGAAACTACCCATTCCAAGCGCTTTGTCAAGCATTTCTCGCCACATGAGAGCAAACAAGGTTAGGTTTTTTCGACTTGCACCTCAGTTGCAGGCAAGGGAGCCGCGCCAGCACGCAGTTCGGTTAGAATTTTTGCCACATCTTTAGAACCAGCCTTCGGGCGATAAAAGGCGACATTTGGTTGGGTTTTGCCGAAGTCAGGTCGTTCCAGCGCACTTTTTGCGGAAAGTAAGATTCGTTTCGTTATAAAGTGAAGCGGCAGTTCTTTTGTTTCCTCAAAAGTCACCCACCGCACATCCTCAAGTTCTTCGCTTGATTGGGCCTGCTGGTCATCCAATAAAGCACTTACATCGGCCATGAAGAAACGAGTATCAAAACGACGGTTTTGCCCTGGAGGGGTGATTGCGCGGGCGATGTAGGCAAGTTTGGATAGATCAGCCTTTAAGCCACTTTTACAAAAAGCGCTCCAGCTTGGATTGGCTGTTTTGTGAACGGTGTCTGTCTCAATGCCGATCTTTAGGTTCACTTCTTCGAACGTCTCGCGAATAGCCGCTAAACCCATCATCTGCGCACGCAGTGCTGTGGTGCGGCCTCGCATTTGCTGCATCAAGAGATCAAGTGTGTCGTCTTGGTAGTCGAGACCCACAGGTCCGAACCGATCAGCGTAATCCACGCGGCCACCGGGAAAGACATAAATGTTCGGCATGAACTTATGCTTCGCTGCGCGCTTGCCCATCAAAATGCGCGGTTCTTGCCCGCGATTATCTAAGAGAACAATGGAGGCGGCATCTCTGATTTTCATGATGGGTTTTGTGCTAGCAGTTTATCAGCGGGCGCAATTTCGATGTCGTCACCTTCAGTGAAGTTTGGATCGAAACCATGCATGTAGTTTGCCCATTGAAGGCCAACAATAATGCCTTTAATGCGCGGCAAGAGCGCCAGTGTCATGATAAGCAACAGCGGCCCCCATAAAACGGCATGCACCCAATAGGGCGGGGCATAGGTCAGCTCAACCGATAGGAAGAAGCCGACGATCAGTTTGCCGACAATAGAGATGGTGAAATAAGCGGGTGCGTCGTCAGCGCGGTGGTGATGCAACTCTTCGTCGCACACGCCACATTGATCAACGGTTTTCAAATAGCTCTTATA
>CAZKKW010000140.1:0-3965 GCA_964553335.1 uncultured Hyphomicrobiales bacterium
AGGCCGCAAAGCAGCACTTGCGATTGCCGCTTGTGGCCTGCCAGTGTTATTGGGGTTTGTCGTGCCCGTGATTGTACTTGCAGAAAGTGCCATTGCTTACGGTTTTGAAGGTGGGCTGGTTGAGCTTGTTAAACCCGCTAGAACATCGGTGTTTTTATCCCTCATCGCGATGGTCGTGACAGTGGCTGCTGGCTTTTTGTTTGCCTACGCATCCAGCTTGCGCCCGTCAGGTGTCTGGGAGTTTTTGGTCCGGCTTACCACGCTTGGTTATGCCGTACCCGGTGTTATCTTGGCAATCGGCGTACTGGTGCCGCTTGCAGCTTTTGATAATGCAGTGGATGGCGTGGCGCGTTCTTTGTTTGATTTTAAAACAGGTCTCTTACTGTCTGGTACATCCATTGCGTTGATCTATGCTTATTCAATCCGCTTTCTACCAATGGCATTCGGTTCCAGTGACGCAGGCTTTCAACGCCTATCACCAAACTACGCCCACGCCGCCCGCACTTTAGGGCGAACACAATCAGCAACCTTGAAACAGGTCTATCTGCCAATGATGCGACCCGCTTTGGTAACAGGCGGTATTTTGGTGTTTGTGGATTGTATGAAGGAATTGCCAGCAACCTTGCTGCTGCGCCCCTTTAACACCGATACGCTCGCCACCCGCATTTATGATGCTGCATCGCTTGAGATTTTTGAAATGGGCGCACTGCCTGCTTTGACCATCATTGTGGTTGGTCTTGTGCCTGTTATTCTTCTTTCGACGCAACAACGCTAAAACGAAAAAGGCAGCCGATAAAGACCGCCTTTAAACCTTGAAATTGTGGGTCAGTATTTAGCTAATGATGTTAGCTTCAGTCACCGCATTCACGTCATCCATCGACACATCTGGTGCCAGCTCAACAACTTTAAGACCGCCATCAACAACGTCGAAAACGCCAAGCCCTGTAATGATGCGGTCAACCACACCAGCGCCTGTAAGCGGCAAAGTGCAACTCTTCAACAGTTTGCTTTCGCCTTTTTTATTCGCGTGGTCCATCACCACAACAACCCGTTGAACACCAGCCACAAGATCCATTGCACCGCCCATGCCTTTAACCAGCTTGCCAGGGATCATCCAATTGGCTAGGTCGCCATTTTCAGCAACTTCCATCGCGCCGAGGATCGACAGGTTGATATGCCCGCCGCGGATCATGGCGAAACTATCAGCTGATGAAAAATAACTCGTTCGATCAAGCTCGGTAATGGTTTGCTTGCCGGCATTGATCAGGTCTGGATCAACAGCATCTTCAGTTGGAAACGGGCCCATGCCCAACATGCCGTTTTCTGATTGAAGGGTGACATCAACACCCTCAGGAATGTAGTTGGCAACCAGTGTCGGAATGCCAATACCAAGGTTCACGTAAAACCCATCTTCTAATTCTTGCGCGGCCCGTTCGGCCATTTGATTGCGGTCCCATGCCATGATCAATTCTCCTTAAGCTGCGCGCGTTGTGCGTTGTTCGATGCGTTTTTCGTGGTCGCCTTTAAAGATGCGCTGAACGAAAACACTTGGCGTATCGATTGCATCCCCATCAAGCTCATGTGGCTCAACCAGTTCTTCCACTTCCGCAATCGTGATCTTGCCGCACATGGCAGCCATCGGATTGAAGTTTTGCGCTGTTTTGCGGAACACAAGATTGCCCTGTGTATCGCCTTTCCAAGCCTTCACGATGGCAATGTCAGCTTTGATGCCGCGCTCAAGAATGTAGGTTTGGCCATCAAAATCTTTATGCTCTTTGCCTTCAGCGACAGCCGTTCCAACACCGGTTTTTGTATAAAAGCCCGGAATGCCAGCACCACCCGCCCGCATGCGTTCGGCAAGGGTTCCTTGCGGGTTGAATTCAATTTCCAAATCGCCTGCAAGATATTGCTGCATGAAAAGGTCATTCTCACCGACATAAGATGAGATCATCTTATCGACTTGTCGGTCTTCAAGCAGAAGGCCAAGGCCAAAACCATCAATGCCTGCATTGTTTGATGCGATGGTGAGGTTCTTTGTTCCAGCCTTCTTAATACCAGCGATCAAGTTTTCTGGAATGCCGCAAAGACCAAAACCACCTGAGGCAATCAACATGCCATTGAACAAAACGCCCTCAAGCGCTTCATCTGCGGACTGATAAACTTTTCCCATATTATCTCCCATTCCCTTAGGCTCTTAAGGATGTAAATGCGGTTGAGTTAAGCGTAAAACCGCGATGGCAACAAATGCTGTGGTGCAACATATACTAATTTTGATCCACGTCGATATAATTTCGACTAGTAATTTTGCAAAGTCATATGGTGCGTTGGTCGAATTGAGTTGCATTGGGTTGGAATGGTAATCGATGTGGGATGAAGCTCGTTTAAACGGCAATAGGCTTGTCAAAGCGCAAATAATTGCGCATGCCTGATTCGGAATAATTACAAAGGATTGAAGCTGTTTTGCTACGGCGTTTTTTGGTGCCATTTCTAAGCCTTTTTGCCTTGCTACTCATTGTGTTGGTAGTAAGCTTTTCATTGGTGCCAAAAGAGCGTTTGAACGCTCTTATTGCAAACCAATTGAGTGAAGCATTTGGACACAATGTAACGGTGATGGGGCGTCCTTCAGTTAGTTTGGTGCCTTATCTTTCTGTGAGCTTTGGGCCATTGGCCATTGCAGCGGCAGAAGAGGGTCGTGCACCGCTCATCGAAATTGAACGGGCGAACGGCCGCTTATCTGTTACCTCTCTTTGGGAAGGTGACCCATCCTTACGTTTTATCGAATTGGAACGAGCAAAAATATCGCTTGTTCGTAAAGAGGACGGTAAGTCTAACTGGTCGACGGCGCGCTTGTTTATTAAAGATTGGCAAGGGCCGAGCAATGCGCCAGCGCTGCGTTTTCCAACCCGTTTACGCTCGATTGTCTTTTCAGACAGTACACTGACCATCAACGATGAAGCGATGGCAAAGCCTGAAACTTTTACAGGGATCAATGCCACCATTGTCGGCCCGCCACGTAGTGAGGATTTTTCAATTAACGGCACGATGATTTGGCGTGGTGAGCTGGCAGAGTTTTCTGCAAAACTGGCAGAACCCGGTGTAATGATGGCCGGTGGCACGACGAAGGCAGCGCTCACAATCGATTCTGCTTCTGTCGTAGCGCGCTTTAAGGGTGATGTTGTGTGGAAGGAAAAGCTGCAGGGTGATGGCACCTTGGAAGCTGAAATTCCATCCGCTGCCAAACTGGTTGAATGGTTTGGCATTAAGGGAGCTGATGCTTTGCCCGCAGAGCAATTGCGCATTTTGGGAGACGGTACCTTCACGGCGGAAACCTTCGATTTTAGACCAATTGCTGTTCGCCTTGGTGATGGTAAGGCTGATGGCCGTTTAAAGATTTCCATGGTGGAAGGGGCGATTGGATTGTCTGGAACACTCGCCTTTGACCAATTGCCTCTTGGTGAGATTGGAATTGGTGGCGAAGATGGAAACAACCTTTTGGAAGATTTGCTTAAAACAAGCCAATCAGGTGCTACCATTGACCTTAGGCTGTCAGCTGAAACAGCCCGCATCGGTATGCAAGATGCAAACAACATGGCTCTCGGCCTTTTGTTGAAAGACGACAATATGGTGTTGAATATTGGTTCGCTTGAATTTGCTGGCGCAGATAATTTAATCAATGGCAAACTTGGTGGCGAACTCACCATTTCAAAAGCGGCAGGGCCCCGCAGTTTTGACGCTAATTTCACCCTTTCAGAAACCAGTTTTGCGTCGGTCAACCAACCAACTTCGGTTCCTTTGCCTTTTGAAGGTGGTTTATCTCTTACGCTGCAAATGAGCGCAAAAGGCGAAAGCCGCGATGACATCGTAAAGTCCTTCGAGGTGGACGCCTCAGCGCAGTTGGGCGAAGGGGTGTTGAAAGAAATCTCCCTTGATAAGTTGAGTGATTTCGCCGTCCCTGAAACTGAGGG
>CAZKKW010000140.1:4065-6333 GCA_964553335.1 uncultured Hyphomicrobiales bacterium
ATGCGATTTATGAAAGAGCGCGAAGATCTTGCCGCAAGCCTTCGATTGGCTGAGCATTTTGATCTGCATGAAGGCATTTGCAATCATTTCTCTTATCAAGTGTCAGACAATGAGGACGGGGCGGAAGAACTGTTCTTGATCAATGCTTACGGTTTGCATTGGTCTGAAATTCGGCCTGAAAATCTCATCTTGATGGATGCAAAGGGCCAGACCTTGGAAGGTGAGGGGGAGGCAGAAGCTTCGGCCCGAAACATTCACATTGCAGGTCACCGCGCCAATTCGCGGCATCGGTGTTTGTTTCACACTCATATGCCCTATGCGACAGCACTCACCATGCTAAAGGGCGGACGTCTTGAAATGGCGCATCAAACAGCGTGCCGCTATTATGGCCGCATTGGTTATGAGGGCGAGTTTGGCGGGCTGGCTGCCAGCGAAGAAGAAGGTGAGCGTCTCGCGCAGCAAGCAAAGAGCAATGCGGGCGCTGACGTTATTTTCCTTGCCAATCACGGCGTCGTTGTCGGCGGGCCAACAGCGGCGCAAGCGTTTGATGATCTGTATTATCTGGAGCGTGCTTGTCGCCAGCAGGTTTTGGCCCAATCAACAGGTATGGAGCTTAATGTTGTGTCTGATGAGGTGGCAGAACAAACGGCAAAACAATATCAGGCAGAGTTTGACGTGATGCCTGATTTACACTTTGCAGCGCTTAAGCGCGTTGCGGGATTAAACCAATAGACGCCCTAGCTGAAATCGTAGTCTGAAAACGTTCTTGACGTGAGGTCTATATTGCCTGGCCGCATAACCGGCGGGAAAGCGCGGTCGCGGCAGTTTACCTGTTCGCAAAGGCGACAGGTAACGCCGATTTGCAAAGGGGCAAGACCCAAGAACCCGTCGCCATAAATTAAGTCTTTTGCATGGAGAATATCGCAGCCAACAATAAATGTCCGTCTGCGTGGTCTGTCACCATGACCAAAGGCGCGTGTCTTTTCAGAATGGGCAACAATCAACCATTCCGGCCCGTCGGTCAAAGCAATGCTTTCAACGGCAACGCGGCCATGATTGGTGTTAACGCCCGGCGGTACGAGCTTCAAGCAAGGGTTGCCTGCTCGTGGCAGAGTAAAATTCGCTCCTGGGCTAAACGTGCAAACATTGCCGACTGGATCAAGTTCAATCATGAAAAAGGGAACGCCCGCACGGCCAGGTTGATGCAGGCTGGTCAAGCGTCGCACCACATCGCGCCAACGCACCTGAAACCGCCTTGCAAGCAAGCCAATATCATGGCGCGAGCGGGCGGCAGCAGTATAGAAAGCTTCATAAGGCATCAGCATTGAAATCGCGAAATAATGAGCACATTCCAGCGTTAGGAAACGTGCTGTTTCAGCATTATCAAAACCTGCTTCTGCAACAGTTTCTTCAATCAATTCCTTATAGTTGAGTAGCGCGATCTGTGTGGCGAGCGCGACGTTACGTTCTTCTGGTGTTAGGCGTTCAGAAATGAACACGCGCTGCGAGTGTCGATCATAGCGGATCGAGTGATCTGGCATGGTGTGAACGGGCAAAATCTTCACACTGACTTGGCGTTCGTCTAACAGATAGTTTTTGAGTTTTGCCAGAATATCATCGCCACTGCCAAGTTCTTGGCTGAGCGCCGTGGCTGCTTCATCAAGGTCGGGAAAATAATAGGGTCTCGCCTGCAGGAAATCGCGTACCTCATCAAGCGGCAATCGGCTTTGGGTTACCACTTGCGCTTTGGCTTCATCAGACATCAAATGCGACAAAGTCGATAGCTTGTCGGTGGTTTCTTTGTAGGTGCGATAAAGCTGTATGAGGCCGGATACCAAGTTGGGCGCCGTATCAGCCGCCTCTACAAGCTCTGAATCAGACACAACTTCTGTGGCAAGCAGTGGATCGGAGAACACTTCCTTCAAGGCTTCAGCCGTCTGGCCGCTTTCATCGCCCTGTAATTCTTTTAAATCAATTTCGTATTTGGACGAGAGTTTGAGCAGCAATTGCACGGTTAAAGGGCGCTGATTTCGCTCGATAAGATTGAGATAGCTTGGTGAGATGCCAAGCTCTTCTGCCATTGCTGCCTGCGTTAAGCTGAGCTGTGTGCGCACGCGCCGGATGCGGGGACCTGCAAATATTTTTTGTTCTGCCATCTCATTGCCTCGGTTTATCTTCTGCGGTGTGTCGTGAAATTTACAAACTCAATTCGCTGATATGAAAAGAAATTTACAAAAAAACTTCATTAATATCAATATCTAACAGATT
>CAZKKW010000141.1:0-6185 GCA_964553335.1 uncultured Hyphomicrobiales bacterium
CCCGCTGATGCGATTAAAGTGTATTAATTGGATTGACCTTGAATTTTAAATTCTCCCTCGCTCATAAAGCAAGCTTTGTCAAAGAGCGAAATATCAAATGGATTTGGTAATCTCTGGGTAATAGACCACCTGAATCAGCAAATCACAAAGATCCGACATATCTTAGCGATCAATCGCATCCTTCACCTCGTAAGCTTCTTCGATGGTCTAAGCTGCAATGCTCTCAAACGTCTGCTTTTGATCCCAAGAACACCCCGTCTCAGGAGCTCGCAACCGCGCCATCACTTCCAACAAGCGCCCGATGTCACGAGACGGCTCTATATCGCGGTAATCTTCATCCATAGCCATGCGCTTTATCTCCAAGGTAATACGCAACCTTGATTACCGCGTGAGGCAAACAAAGAATAGAGGGTGGGGCGGTTATCAGCAGAATGGATTGATTGAACCTGCCTTCCAAGCGTCAAGAACAACCGCTTCATCAATGGCCACGGCTTCAGATGCCGTTTGATCGTTTGCATCCAACCATGCGCGTACCAGTGCATAGCCGAGAGAATACCCGCATTGATACGGAAATGTTCGCGGCCTTTCCGCACTTCCAAAAATCCAGTGACGCCAACCTTTGGGGAGCTCGTTTATATGCAGATGAACTCTCTTTTTTGCCTTCTTGGAAAAACGGAGTAGGGCATGTCCATTACATTCTGTCGCATAAAAAGGCGTACGACCATCAACCTCTTCTTGAAAACAACAAGCCAAGCCTTCAGCAATCAAAGCGGAACCATAGGTTTTATAGAGACGTTCTTGAAGAGCATGAATACGAGCACAATGATGCAATTCATGGACAAAGGTTGATGATACACAATCGTCAAAATGTTTATTCAAATAGGAGTTGTCGACATCCAACCATATTGTGATTTGGTGAGCGTCATTACAAAAACCACCAATACCAAGACGCGCAATGACGTTCATTGGCGCGTTCATCACAACAACATCAATATCCGCAAATTCCAATTTCTGTGAGCAAGCCTCATACGTTTCATTCAAAATCCGAACCAGCCGATCATTGACTGCACCGCTGAGTTTGCCACTTGATTGCATGATATGAAGCTGAACGGCCATGAATTACGCTCCTTGGTGTCACAGTGCATTTCGATGCTAAAGATCGCAAATGTCAAATCCTCACCCAAAGGGGGCGTACATACACCTTATTCGCATAATATATATTATGGAACTTTTATTATACGCGATATTTGATATTAGCTGGAAAACTCAATCTTCATGCGGTCATAAGCCGGTTCAACGCCCTCAGGCAGTTTTGCTTTGAGCTCCTCGTAATCCAAATCAATGTGCATATGCGTAAAGATCGTTCTGGCAGCATTCACGCGGCTTGCGGCCTCTAGAGCTTCATCGACACTAAAATGGCTTGGATGTGGCATATAGCGCAGCGCGTCGACAATCCATACATCGACACCGTCAAGCGCATCGTAGGCACGATCGCTCAGAGCGCTCACATCGCTGGAATAGGCAAAATTCCCAATTCGGAAGCCCAGAGAGACAATGTCGCCATGGATCTGTTCATACGGTAGCGCTGTAATTGGGCCGCCAGCACCATCGATGGTAACTGGCTCATAAGGCACAATTCGGTGGTCGTTCAAAATCGGCGGATAAGAACTGCCTTCGGGCGTCTTATAGCAATAGTCGAATGCTTCATGCAGCCGCTCAGAGGTCGGCGCATCCGCATAAGTATCAACAAGCCGACCGCGTTCGATGATCCAAAATGCGCGAAGATCATCAATGCCGTGAATGTGGTCAGCATGCGGATGGGTGAAGAGCACGCCATCAAGCTTAGCAACATTCTCACGCAGCAACTGCTGCCTTATGTCTGGCGACGCATCAATCAAAACACGCGTTACATCGTTGTTTTCGTTGAATTTCTCGACCAAAAGCGAGCAACGTAACCGCTCATTTTTCGGATTATTCGGATCACAAGCACCCCAGTCATTGCCAATTCGCGGCACACCAGGCGACGAGCCACAGCCCAAAATTGTGAAGACAATGCGTGGCTTGCTCATCCGTTATCCTTCACCACCAAAGCCTTCTGGCGACGGTATTTTCTTGAACAACCGGAAGAAATTTGACGTCGTTTGATGGGCAATTTCATCATAAGAAACACCTTTTACATCCGCCAAAACTGCCGCTGTATGCGCTGTATAAGCAGGCTCATTGCGCTTTCCACGATAAGGCATTGGCGCAAGATATGGTGCATCTGTTTCAACGAGAAGCCGATCCATAGGCACGCTGGCAGCGATCTCGCGGATTTCGTGGGCATTTTTGAAGGTCAAAATACCCGAAAATGAGAGGTGCAAACCAAGCTCAACACCAACACGAGCAAGCTCTGGACCAGATGAAAAGCAATGTAAAATCGCAGGGAAGGCACCCTTCCCGCTTTCTTCCTCTAATATCTTGATCATGTCTTTGTCTGCGTCGCGCGCATGGATTACCAGCGGCAATCCGGTGTCGCGAGCGACCGCAATATGCAGCCTGAGACTTGCGGCTTGATTGGCGGGCGTTGCCTTATCGTAGAAATAATCAAGCCCAGCCTCACCAATTGCTACCACTTTACTTAAAGTAGTTTTTTTATAGATATCATCGTAAGTTATATCAGTTTCTTCATTTGCATTATTAGGATGAGTGCCGACGGAACAGTAGATATTATCGAAGCGTTCTGCCACAGAATGGATGCGATCAAACTCACGAACCTTCGTGCAAATCGTCACCATATATTTGATGCCAGCATCCGACGCGCGGGCGACCACATCGTCGAGCTCGTTCTCAAAATCTGGGAAATCGAGGTGGCAATGGCTATCTACAAGCACCTAGGAAGCCCCCTCTTCCACATAGCGCGGAAACACACCTTCCGGCTTATCAATCACCAAGCCTGAAGGCAGTCGTGTCGCAATGTCTACAAATTGACGATTGTCAGCATCGACCTTGAGGAGATCAAGCAGAGCGTTCGCGGACTTTGGAACAATCGGCTGCGCTAAAATGGCGACCTGACGCACAATCTCAGCCGTGACATAAAGGACAGTGGCCATACGCTCAGGGTCTGTCTTTTTGAGCGCCCAAGGTTCTTGACCCGCGAAGTAGCGATTGGCCTCAGCTACCACATCCCAAATCGCGCCCGTCATTTTATGAATGGCATAGCTCTCCATAGCCTTGCGGCACGCAGCCAACATGCCGTCTGCCTGCGCCAAGATGGCTTCATCTTCAGCACTTAAGCTTTGCGGTGCATCGAGTTTGCCATCGAGGTTTTTGAACACCATCGACAAAGATCGCTGCGCAAGGTTTCCAAGGTCATTTGCAAGGTCAGCATTCACACGATTGACGATCGCCTCATGGCTATAGCTGCCATCATTACCAAATGGCACTTCACGCAGAAGGAAATAGCGGATTTGATCAACGCCGTACTCATTTGCCAAATCAAACGGATCAAGCGAATTACCGCCCGACTTCGACATCTTCTCGCCCTTGTTCAAAACGAAACCATGCCCAAAGACGCGCTTTGGTAGCTCAATATTCGCAGACATCAAAAACGCGGGCCAATAAATAGCGTGAAAACGGGTAATGTCCTTGCCGATAATATGCGCGTCCGCCGGCCAGAATTTTTTGAACACCTCGCTATCCGTGTCTGGATAGCCAACGCCAGTGATATAATTGGTGAGTGCATCAACCCACACATACATCACGTGCTTTTCGTCACCAGGTACCGGCACACCCCAGTCAAAGGTGGTGCGCGAAACTGAGAGATCGCGAAGACCAGATTTTACGAAACTAACAATCTCATTCTTACGTTCACGCGGGCCAATGTACTCAGGTTGCTCTTCATAAAGTGCTAAAAGCTTGTCGCCATAGGCTGATAGGCGGAAGAAATAGCTTTCCTCATCAACCCATTCAACTTCGGTCCCTTGCGGGCCATATCGTTTGCCATCTTCGCGCTTTTCAGTCTCGCCCTCGTCATAATAGGCTTCGTCGCGAACAGAATACCAACCCGAATAGCTATCTTTATAGATGTCGCCATTGGCTTCCATCTTCTTCCAAATTGCCTGACAAGCTTCTTTGTGGACTTCTTCTGTAGTGCGAATGAAGCGGTCAGCAGAACAATCAAGCGCCTCCCCCATATCAATGAACACCTGCGCGTTTTGGTCCGCCAGCTCCATTGGCGTAATGCCAAGGTCACGCGCGGTTTGCATCATTTTAATGCCGTGCTCGTCGCTTCCCGTTTGGAAATAGACCTCGCGGCCTTCAAGACGGAAGAAACGGGCTATCGCATCACTGGCAATCAACTCATAGGCGTGGCCGATATGCGGTCGTCCATTTGGATAAACGATCGCGGTTGTGAGATAAAAGGGAGACGTGTTTGTTAGGTCAGCCATGGTCAATCTTATCGAAATACGGGGCCGTTGAAAGCGGCAACGGTGTCCTTAGGATGCCTCGCACACATCATGAAAAAGAGCGAGCACTGTTTGCTTGCGGTCCAAGTTCATGCGTGATTCTAGGTCAATCCTCTCGCGCATCTTTTCCCATACCTTTGCCAAACTGACAAGCGTATCTGGCGCGCCGCAGGATCGAACCCTTTGGCTGATATAATCTTCCATCAAATCAACAAAGAAATTGTACTTTTCATCCGCACCTCGTGCCGCCACCTGATCTGCAAAGCGGTGCAATGTCGCCATATTATAATTGGGCTGGCTTGCAAGCAGTGAATTGCAATCATCAACCAACGAGGCCATATCGTTTTCTAAGAATTGATAAGCACGCCGAACGCTACCGCCAAGATGCTGGCTATAATTTTCCAAACGATCAAAATCTGGCGCCCCCTCACCGCTCGCAGCTGATAAGGCAGTCGTTAGATCAGCGTAATTGAGAGGTTTAAAATCTAATTGCTGGCAACGTGACCTAATCGTTGGAAGCAACTGACCGGGTTGACTGCTGAGTAAAAAAAACAGTGTTTTTTCAGGCGGTTCTTCCAATATCTTCAACAAAGCATTGGCCGCGCTGATTGTCATTTGGTCTGCATTATCAACGATTGCGACGCGCCAACCAATTTCGCCTGCCGTTGAACCAAAAAAACCAACGCTACGCCGCACTTCATCAACGGTGAGTTGAGTTTTAAATTTCTTGGTCTTTTCATCCATCGGTATGCGCAAGTGCAGGATATTGGGATGCCCCCCACTAGCGATACGACGAAACACGGGGTGATCAGCATTCGAACTTGCGACAAGCGCTTCCATGTCCGGCAATGGCATATTGTTATCGAGTTCGCAAAATGCGCGAGCGATACGGAACGCAAAACTCGCTTTTCCGACCCCTACCGGTCCACACAACAACCACGCATGGTGCAAACGCCCCACCTTAGTGCCCGCTAGAAAGCGCTTATTAGCTGTTTCTTGGCCAACAAAACAAGCGTTCTCATAAGGTTGAAGAAGCCCCTCAATCCGGTCCGCAATCGGTATGTCATAATCAACAGACTGCATTGAAGACCCTTAATTGTTCTTTGGCTTGGCGGTGGAAACCGATTTTAACAACGGTTGAATGCAAGCAATGATCACACCGGCAACATTTTGTGGGTTTTGGCTGGCATCCACCACCACACACCGTTTGGGCTCATCTGCTGCAATTTTCAAAAATGCTTCTCGGCGCTTCACATGGATTTCAATGTCATCTTTTTCAAACCGATCAATATGATCAATGATATTTTTCGCATCCTCTTGTCCAGCAACAAGCCTCTTTGTCACACGCTCCAAGCCAATTTCAGGTGCAATGTCCATGATGATGGTGAGGTCGGGGTGCTTGTCACCAACGGCGATCTCTTCCATTTGCTTTAAATACTCACTCGAAACACCATCTCCACCACCTTGATAAGCGCGGGTAGAATCATAAAAGCGGTCACATAGTACGATTTTATTGTCTGCCAATGCGGGCAAAATTGTTTCGCGCATGTGATCAAGTCTGGCGGCGGCAAACAGCAAGACTTCCGTCTCAGCACCGAACGGTTTCGCAGCACCACTCAAAAGCACTTGACGAACAGCTTCTGCGCCCACAGAACCACCTGGTTCACGTGTTAAAACAGAGTTATATCCATTTTTCTTTAAGTAATCTGATAGGAGTTTTATTTGGGTGGATTTACC
>CAZKKW010000142.1:0-5927 GCA_964553335.1 uncultured Hyphomicrobiales bacterium
TCAACTGATAAAAACTGCTCGCTAAAACTATCAAAAATATCCCAGTGAATGGTTGCTTTTTGCCCATCTAAAAGCCCTGCCGCCGCCATAAGCCATGCGCCCGTATCAAGTCCAACAATCCGCTTGGCATTACTGCGTGCAGCCCGAAGTACATTAAGACATTTGCTCGTGCTTAGAGAAAGATGGTCGTAGCTTGAAACAATAAACAGATCGTCGATACGGTTGCTCGGGTCAAAAGCGCCATCAGGCATGATTGGCAAACCACTGGAAGAAGAGACACTCTCACCATCCAAGGTATAAAACCGCCATTGGTAAAGCGCATCATTAGAAAGCGTATTGGCTGCCCGAAACGGCTCTAAGATATTCGCGAGACAATGATTTGAGAATTTCTCAAACAGCAAAATACTGATTTCTTTCATGCCATTCACTCTCTGTCTTAATTTGCATATTGATTGTCTATTTTAGCATAACGTAAATTCAAAAGAAGCGTAGCCTGTTATCAAGCTTAAATCGGTAATTCTGGGAGGACGACATGCCATTAGAAATGAACAGAGAGGTTTTCATCACCTGCGCTGTAACAGGCTCAGGCGGAACCCAAGACCGCAGCCCTCATGTGCCACGCAGTCCGAAGCAAATTGCTGATAGCGCGATTGCAGCGGCAAAAGCGGGCGCTGCCATTGCTCACTGCCATGTGCGTGACCCTGAAACCGGCGCCCCGTCCCGTGACCTCAAGCTTTACCGCGAAGTAACCGACCGCATTCGCGACGCGGACGTTGATGTGGTGTTAAACCTCACCGCTGGCATGGGGGGCGATCTTGTATTCGGCGCACCGTCTAGCCCTCTCCCGCTGATTGAAGGCACCGATATGGTGAGCGCCGAAGAGCGCGTTGCTCATGTGGCCGAGTGCCTACCAGAAATCTGCACCCTTGATTGCGGCACCATGAATTTTGCTGAAGCCGATTATGTCATGACCAACACACCGGGCATGTTGAAGGCTATGGGCTCGATGATGGAAGAGCTAGGCGTGAAGCCGGAGATTGAAGCCTTCGACACGGGCCATCTATGGCTTGCCAAACAATTGGTGGCAGACGGCGTATTGTCGTCCCCTGCCCTTGTTCAGCTTTGCATGGGTATCCCGTGGGGTGCGCCTGATGATCTCAACACCTTCATGGCTATGGTCAACAATGTGCCATCCGACTGGAATTGGTCGGCCTTTTCCATTGGCCGCAATGAGCTTCCTTATGTGGCGGCCAGTGTATTGGCAGGCGGCAATGTTCGTGTTGGTTTGGAAGATAATCTTTGGCTTGGCAAAGGCGAGCTTGCCACCAATGAAGCGCTGGTTGAACGCGCCGTGACGATCATTGAAGCAATGGGTGCCAAGGTGATTGGGCCGGAAGACGTGCGCAAAAAGCTCGCCCTCACCAAACGAGCGCCTAAATAACAAGGTAACTCAACATAAAGGAGACCTCATTATGCGCGTTATTTTATTTGCTCTTGCTGTTTTACTGACAGCACAACCCTCGCTTGCGGCAGGCGTTAAAACCGTCCAGAACCTAGATCTCAAACGCTATCTTGGCACATGGCACGAAGTGGCTCGCTATCCTTTGTTCTTCCAAAACGGTTGCAAGCAATCCAAGGCGACCTACAAGCTGATCAATCCAAAGAAAATCTCTGTCCATAACCGTTGCATCAAGAATGGTAAAAAGACCGAAATAATGGGTGACGCCGTCGTGAAAGCGCCGGGCAAACTCGCCGTCAAATTCTCCGTCTTCATGCCGTTTCGTGCACCTTATTGGGTGTTGTGGGTAGATCCAAATTACAAGGTCGCCGTTGTCGGTGGTCCAAAACGCAAAAATGGCTGGATCCTCGCGCGATCATCGAACCCGTCAAAGGAACAACTCGCCCCTGCGCTAAAAGCGCTGACAGACAATGGCTACAAACTCGACGGGCTAATTTGGGATAAATAAGCATGAAAAAAGCAGCAATCATCGGTGGTGGTGTTATTGGCGGCGGATGGGCTGCTCGGTTCTTGTTGAATGGGTGGAATGTCGCCATTTCAGATCCCGACCCAGAAGCAGAGCGCAAGATCAATGAGGTGTTGGAGAATGCTCGCCGCTCGCTCCCAGCCCTCAGCGAAGTCTCCATGCCACAAGAAGGTACCCTCACCTTTGCAAGCTCTATCGCCGAAGCTGTAAGCGATGCAGACTGGATACAAGAAAGCGTGCCTGAGCGGTTAGACATCAAACACGCAGTCATGGCTGAGATACAAGCGAACTGCCCCGCAGATGCGTTGATTGGTTCTTCAACGTCAGGGTTCAAACCGAGTGAGCTGCAAGAAAAATCAGATCGCCCGCGCCAGATTTTCGTGGCTCATCCGTTCAACCCTGTCTATCTCCTGCCCTTGATCGAACTGGTCGGCACACCGGATACAACAGCACGGGCAAAAAGCCTACTCGCCGACATTGGCATGAAGCCATTGATCGTCAAGAAAGAGATCGACGCGCATATCGCGGACCGTTTTTTGGAAGCCGTATGGCGCGAGGCGCTTTGGCTCATTAAAGACGGTGTTGCCACCACCCAAGAGATTGATGATGCCATCCGCTTTGGCTTTGGTCTTCGTTGGGGGCAGATGGGTCTGTTTGAAACGTATCGCGTTGCTGGTGGTGAGGCAGGTATGCGTCATTTCATTGAACAATTTGGCCCGTGCCTAAAATGGCCTTGGACCAAGTTGATGGATGTTCCAGAACTTACCGATGAGCTGATCGACGCCATTGCAAACCAATCAGACGCACAATCAGGCATGCACACAATTCGCGAGCTAGAGCGCATTCGTGATGATAATCTCGTCTCCATGATGCGATCCCTTAAAGGTCGTGATTGGGGGGCTGGGGCTGTCCTCAATTCCCATGATGCGAGGTTGAAGCCTGAACTACCAACTGATGTCACCAAACCGCTCAACACACTCTCACGCACCATCCCGATCGACTGGACAGACTATAACGGCCACATGAATGAAAGCCGCTATGGGCAAGTGTTCTCAGACGCAGGCGACGTGGTGATGAATATGGTCGGCGCAGATGCAGACTATATCAAAGCGGGCATGAGTTATTTCACCGTTGATAATCACATCAGGTTTTTAAATGAAACCAACGCGGGCGAGAAAATTCACGTCGTCACCCAAGTGCTAGAGGCTGGCGGCAAGAAGCTTCGCATGTTCCACGATATGCGTAATGAGGCGGGCGAAACGCTTTGCACCTGCAATCAGTTGCTCATCCATGTAAGCCTAGAGACCCGCCGCTCCTGCTTGCCGCCTCCGCATGTAGAAGAACGCCTTGCAGCGCTTCATGAAAGTCAATCAAAGTTACCAATGCCGGAGGGGGCGTAACATGAACTTCGGCCTCACCGAAGAACAACAAATGATCGTTGAGACGACCCGCGCTTTTGTTGAAGCCGAGCTTTATCCGCATGAGGAAAAGATCGAACAGACCGGCGAACTCGATATGGATTTGGTGAAAGAAATCCAGAAAAAGGCGATAGACGCAGGCCTTTATGCGGCCAACATTCCTGAAGAGTTTGGCGGCACGGGCCTCGATACGCCGACATGGTTGCTTTATGAAAAAGAACTTGGCAAAGCAAACTACGCCCTTCATTGGACCGCTGTTGCTCGACCTTCAAACATTTTATGTGCGGGCACTCCCGAACAACGCGAGAAATACCTTGAGCCTTGTATGCGCGGTGAGAAATGGGACTGTATGGCGATGACGGAACCAGGTGCTGGTTCTGATCTTCGCGGAATGAAAGGTACAGCCGTACAAGATGGCGACGATTTCATCCTCAATGGCACGAAGCACTTCATCTCCCATGCTGATATTGCTGACTTCGCAATCGTCTATATGGCAACGGGCGAAGAAGACACGCCGCGCGGAAAGAAGAAGCTGATCTCCTCTTTCTTTGTTGATAAAGGCACCAAGGGTTTCAGCGTTCGCGATGGCTACCGCAATGTCTCTCACCGTGGCTATACCAATTCAATCCTAGAGTTTGATGATTGCCGCATTCCCGCTCGCAATATGCTGGGTGAGTTGCACAAAGGGTTTGAGGTTGCCAATGATTGGCTGGGTGCCACGCGCTTGCAGGTCGCGGCTACCTGTTTGGGCCGTGCAGAACGCGCGTTTAAGCACTCGGTTGAATGGTCGGCGGAGCGTGAACAATTTGGCCAGAAGATTGGCAAGTTTCAAGGCGTGTCGTTCAAGCTTGCTGATATGGCAATGGAGATGAAGGCCGCCGAGCTTTTGACCTTAGAAGCTGGTTGGAAATATGATCAAGGCACCTGCACGGATACAGATATGGCCATGGCCAAACTGAAGGCCACCGAGATGCTGGCGTTTGTAGCTGATGAAGCCATTCAAATTCACGGCGGCATGGGCGTTATGGATGAATTGCCTTTAGAACGGATTTGGCGCGATTCTCGTATTGAACGGATTTGGGAAGGCACGTCAGAAATTCAACGCCACATCATCAGCCGCGCCTTGTTGCGGCCGCTGGGTGCTTAAATCGTGAGCTTAGAGCGTCTCCTCAATCCTAAGTCCATCGCTGTCATTGGCGGTGGTGCATGGTGTGAATCAGTGCTTCAACAATGTTTGGATAGTGACTTTGATGGGCTAATCTATCCCGTCCACCCAAAGCGGTCTGAGATTTTGGGGATTGCGGCCTATGCTAGCGTCGATGACCTCCCTTCTCCACCCGATGCAAGCTTTATCGGGGTCAATCGGAATATAACGATAGAAGTGGTGCGTGCCCTCAGTCAAATGGGCGCTGGCGGGGCTGTGTGTTTTGCAAGTGGCTTTCAAGAAAGCGAAGACGGCAAAGCGCTCAATGATGAGCTCCTCAAAGCCGTTGGCGACTTCACCCTACTCGGCCCTAATTGCTATGGCTTTTTAAACTACCTTGATGGCGCGATGTTATGGCCTGATGTGCATGGCGGTAAGGCCGTTGAAAGCGGTGTTGCAATCATCGCGCAGTCTTCCAACATCGCCCTCAACCTCACCATGCAAAACCGTGGCTTGCCGATCTCGCACCTGATCACCGTTGGCAATCAAGCGCAAACGAGCATGGCAGATGTTGGCAAGGCGCTACTTGCTGATCAACGCGTCACAGCCCTTGGCCTTTATGTAGAAGGCTTCGGCGATATCCGCGCCCTAGAAGAACTGGCAACGCAAGCAAGACAGGCCGGCAAACCGATCATCGCGGTTAAAGCGGGGCAATCAGAAGAAGCGCGGGCTGCGACCATTTCCCATACCGCATCCCTTGCAGGCAGTGATGCGGGGGCTAACGCTCTTATGGAACGGCTTGGCATTGCGCGGGTCAATTCGCTGCCCGTCATGCTTGAAAGCTTGAAGCTTGCGCATGTATTTGGCGCTTTGTCGGGCAACGCTATCGCGACGCTTAGTTGCTCTGGCGGCGAGGCAAGTTTGATTGCAGATACGGCCTCGCGTTTTGATGTCACCTTCCCGACATTGACTAATGATCAAATGAGCACCTTAAGTAATCACCTGAATGAGCTTGTGGTGCTCACCAATCCGCTTGATTATCACACGTTCATCTGGCGCAACCGAAAAGCAATGGCTGCCGTCTTTGCCGCCATGACCGGTGATCATATTGATCTTACGATGATCATTTTAGATTTCCCCAAAGGCGGACCACCACACCATCCTGATTGGTTGATTACGTTGGATGCGGTTGAAGATGCAGCACGAATGACGGGTCGCAAGTTTGGTGTATTGGCATCTCTGCCAGAAACCATGCCGCCGGATATTGCTGAGCGATTACATAAGCGCGGTATCGTCGCACTTTCGGGCTTTGATGAAGCCATGCAAGCAATCAATGCTTGTCAGGTAAATTCGAATACGTCTGACCCCTTATTGCTTGCG
>CAZKKW010000143.1:0-5840 GCA_964553335.1 uncultured Hyphomicrobiales bacterium
GCAACTCCACCCACGGCCTTGGCCACCTGTTGCTCGGTGCCATTTTTCGCGCTCAAAGTGGTCTTAATTTTTGCGTATAGCGCTTTTTCATTCGCAAGAAACACCGTGTTCGGCACAGGATAGGGAAGACCAGCTGTGCGCGCCGCCAAAACTTCTGGTGACACGTCAGCCGTAAACCCAGTTGGGTCAGGGAAAGTATTTTCTACAACCGCAGGCACGATTGGTGCGGGCTCAGCAAAGTCTAAGCCCGCTTCTTCCCTTACAGCACAACCCGATGCGAATGTTGCGACACATAGGAATGCATACCAATGTTTGCGCGGTATAAACGTCGAAAGTGTCATCCCAAGCAGGGTCCGATTCCAATTAATCAACTGATTCAGTCGTAAACCAGCCTCCTTTCCTAACCCAGACGCTCTAAAACTTCAAGTTTCCAAACCTATTTTTGTCCATTGCAAACAAAAGACTAGCTTCTGCGGCGGCATCTCCAATGCCACTGACGCTTAGGCCCAATATCCACATGGACAGAACCATTACAACCATATGTGCCAACACCACCCGCAGCTGGAATGGTCTTTAGGAAACGTGCCAATTTGTATTTATTGACCCCAGGCACACGAATATCTGCAGCCTTGCATTGCACATGCATGGAACGTCTTGCACCACCCACACGTCGATTATGTTTTTTGCTGCGATAGCCTGAACTAACAATGGCTGTGGTGCCATAACGGGCACGAACCTTGTTTAAAATACTGCGTAATTGAGTTGGAAAACACGAGGTATTCACACGATTATGCTCTGCACGATAAGCAACGTATCGCTTCAGTGTTTTGCCTGATGTTTTGCGTGCAGTTTTCTTCTTCGTAGCCTTAGAAGCCTGCTTTTGACTATTCTTTGTCGCCTTCTTCTGTTTTGCCACAGGGGCCTTTTTGTTCTTATCCAATTCGTCTTTCTTGAAACTTGGTACGGTTACGGGGTCAGAAAGAAAAGTGAATGCCTGAACGGGTGATTGCATAGGAACCATCGTGAAACAAGCCGCCGCCAAAGCGGTTACTTTTAGAAGATTTTTCATATGGGAATGCCTAGATAATTGTTATTATTTGTTTTGCATTAGCTTTGTGCTCATTTAGACATTCGACCTTTCTACTCACATTCTGGCGCAAATGTGTCACGGCAGACACGAAATGTTGCAGTGCGATATATTTTGTGAGGAATGTTAACTCTTATAGACCAAGTTCCCGCAGGAAGACTTTGGCAATTTGCCGAAAAGCTCGAATGCCGAAACTTTCAGCGACAGCATCAACATGAATAGTGCCGCGCAGCGCTTTGTCAGATACGGGAGAGCCTCCCTCTTCAACAAGAAACCTTACTTGATAGACCGCTTCGATAGGTTTCATCTTGCCCGTATTATCTTCGCCTTGTTCAACAGCGATGCCGCCGCCATAGATGGATTGGAAGTAAGGCAAAGCGATCTCACTCTCACCCGCTTCTGAAACTTCAACAATGGCGGCCTTAATGCTTGAGCGGAATAAATCTTCCGGCACGAAACGCGCCTCGGCCCCAATTTTAAGCCGGTGCCGGTCTGTTTCACGGACAAAGGCACGAACTTCCATTTGATCAAAAGAGGCAATTTCAACCACCACGCTTGAGCTGCTCACCACATCACCAACCCTCACAGTCTCATCGCGGTACGTGACTGTGCCAGAAATAGGCGCATCAAGTTTTAAGTCATCGTTTTGCAAATGAATTGAACGAAGCTGATTTTCTTCCGCTAATAGCGAGTTGATATTGACTTGGATATTGGCCCGCTCTTCTTGGTCTGCAACTTGACGACCAAGGCGTTTCTTCAAAAGGTCGATGCGTAATGACGTCTCACGTAATTGATAATGAAGAGGGAGAGAACTGAGCGCGAAGATTGGATCGCCCGTTTGAACTATGGCACCTTCTTCCACCGATAAGGCGGTCAACTTTCCAGCCACGGGCGGATAAATCTTCACTTGGTTGTGGGCTTGATAAAGAGCTGGCAACGAAATGCGCAGAGGTAAGGGAACCCATAGGAGCACCATTAAAACCACAAATAGGCTAAGCGATAACAGCCCGCGCCGATTGCTCACAATGTCCCCTCGCCGCGTCCACCAAACGGCAAGTTCTTTGTAAATGGGCAAACCGATAAAGAACACCAATTCGATACCAGCAAGCACAATGCCCAGCAGTTTGAATGTCAAATTATAGACAAGCACCGCAATACCAAGAAACAGAAAGAAGCGATAAATCCATGTACAATAAGCATAGATGATAAGCGTGATGCGGTGCCGTCGTGACACGATCTCTGGCACACTGTCATCAAAGCCAAACAGCACCTGACGTAGTTTCCATTTGCCAAAAGCAAAACCACGCTGCTGCAAATTGTGAACCCCCAAGGCATCGGCCAACAGGTGATATCCATCAAAACGCATGAAGGGATTGAGATTGACGGCAAGGCTTAAAATCCAAGATGTCGTTGCTAGAAAGAACGCGACAGAACGCATAGGACCATCGGGCAAAAATGCCCATGCGAAGGTCGCAAGCCCCGCGATCATCAACTCAACAGCGATGCCGGCTGAATCAATTTGCAACCGATCCCGCCGTCGCTTCAACCGCCATGCATCTGTGACATCGGTATAGAGCAAGGGGAACAGCACCATAAAGGCAATGCCCATTGTCGGCACGCGACACTTGTGGCGCACGGCACAATAAGCATGACCAAGTTCATGCAATATCTTGATGCCCACCAAGGTGAAACCGTAAGCGATAAACCCTTCAATTGAAAAGAAATGCAGGAAAGTTGCCCAAAACTCATCCCATTGTCGGCTGGTCATATAAACACCAATCATCGACAACAAAATCACGGTCGTGAGGGTGAAGCGGGAAAACATAAACGCGATAAAGGGATAGGTCGCCTTCAAAAAAGCATCCGGTCGAAACAAGGGGATTCTGAAAAATAAATAACCGTGCGCTGCCTGCTGCGCCCATGATTTTCGTGATGAATTAACTTGATTCAAATAGGCGGATGCCCCACCTTCTGCTGGTTTTTCTGCAAGGTTATTTGCAAACAGAAAACGGATAACGGCTTCAACTTCTGCATCATCAATCACTTCATTACGAAGCGCGAAGCGACGTTTCAAACGGCCAACACTGCCTGCACTCCATTCGCACAAGATATGAAAGGCGCGTTGTCCAAGTTGGAAGTATTTGTAACGTGCCGGATCGAAAATCAACCATGTGGGATTACCCGCAAGATCGGCAGCACCATTGGTCAATCGCAGCTCTTGCCGTAATCTGGGAAGGTTCGCATCCTCAGGCGCCCCGCCCCCAGCGTTGCTAGAACCACCGGCCGTTGATCGTGCAGCAACCATTGACTTTACAATCCGAGATATTGACGAATGGTGGAAAGCGGACGGCGGAATAAGAAGAAGGCAAGTGGCACATAGTCACCATAAAGTTGGGCAGTGCCTTGCAAACCAATGCGCGGCGCTGCCCCTTCTTCATCGTCTAACGCGACGCTTACGCGGTAGGCAAGTACTTGGGAGGAAGTGGGGGTTGCATGATAAGAGGCCGTTTCCACAACACCCCTTAAAGAATTTAGCGGATTGGCATCAAGGAATAGTCGGACCGATGCTCCCTCTTTCAAGGCAATTGCATCATCAACGGCTAGGTCTAAACGCACTTTGACAGAGGACGGATCGGCAATATCCATAATGCGCTCGCCTGTTGAAACAGGGCGACCGGTCCATTCATCTTTATCTTGATAGATCACAAGCCCTGCTGTAGGTGCGACCTGCTCCACAAAAGTGAGCCGTTCTTTCGCAAAGTCACGTTCAGATTTTGCTAACTCCACTTCACTGCGCGCAATCGCAATTTCTGCTTTCATGCGGTTGTCTGAAAAAGCGGCTTGATTTGCCCGCCTTAAACGCGTGGCAGCAACTTGAAGTCGCTTTTGTGACAGTTCGAATTCACTACGCAAATTTGTATCTATGTAACGGAATAAACGTTCCCCTTTGGCGACCAAGGTGTTTGGTTCAACAAGGATATCATCTATCACCCCATCAATGGGGGCGGCGATGCGTTGGGGATGTTTTGCGACAATTTCAGCAGGCGCTAAAACTGTCATGGGCACGGGAATAATTTGCGCGACCAAAAAAATTGCTGCCGCAAGCATAATGCTACGCTTGGGAAAAACTTTACGCCTGATCCGTGATGCCCCGGTTAGTGCCTGCCAAGCATGGGCCATGGTTTGAGAAAGGCGCACTGGAATGCTTTCGTCTTGGTCACTCCACCGTTCACTCCGCAGATATAAAACGCCGCAAAATGATTTAGCTTTATCATCAACACATGGAACCCATAAGCCTTTCGTAAAGGGGAAACCTACGCGTTCCTCATCAAAGGCAACATTATATCCAGTGGTGTTTACATCGAATGATTTTAGCTGATCAAGCTCAGAGCGCTCCCCCAGATGATCAATGATAAATTCCATCCACCGAATGAAAGGCGCATTACGATCAACAACACCGAGACTTGATACAGCGATAACGCGGTAGCGACCTTTGTCGTTGGCCTGCAAGACAAGAGCTTGGTTGTATCCGATCAATTCGCGGGTTTCATTCACAGCAAGCAGTGACAGTTCGTTGATGCTGGTTGCGTTCCGGTAAGATGATTCAATGTTTAAGAGTTGTTCAATTTTGCCCATTGTAACAGACGGGGTAACAGACGGGGTAACAGATGGGGGAACAGGAGGGCTAACAGGCTTGTTGCCTGCATCTTCCGGCGAATGACCTGTTTTCTCGCTTGTCGCAATTGGTCCGCGAGGTTTTCGTTTAATGGCCCCCAATCCCCCCGACTTTGCTGTGGTGGTGGTGTGGTGCAAAGACGGGGAAGATTGAGGTGAGGCCGGATTACCGGCTGCTGGGCTGCGTTTGGGCATATTGCCGATTTCCATAAGGAAGCACCCGGCCTCAACTGTCAGATTTGTGGAAGGTGGCGGTTCCACTCATGCCTGACAGAACTGAACTTTCTGGACGCTCAAAAACGCCCTTAATCTTGATTGTTTGGCTAACGGGATCTACCGCTGCACTAATTTGACTGACGCTTGCCTGATATGTTTGGCCGGTCTCATCGACGGCGAAATCAAAGGTTTGCCCTGGCTTCAACCAGACAAGCCACGCGCTTGGAACAATCAGGTCTAATTCAAGCTGACTATCTGAAATGATCTCTAGAAGCGGTTCTGCGTTGTTCGGCATTTCATGCGGATTGATCGACCGCTCCACGACGCGTCCGCTAAAGGGGGCAAAAACGGAACAGTGATCTGTTTGAATTTTGAGCGAGTCCGTACGCGCTCGTGCTTCTGCAAAGGCTGCTTCTGCAAGCTTTACTTCATTGGCTCCAATTGCCTTGTAAGCCAATAATTCGCGTTTATTTTTCCAGTCAATCAATGCAGCCCGCGACGAAGCTTTTGCTGCCCGCAACTCCGCATGTTGACGGGAGCAGTTAAACTCAACGAGAAGGTCACCCTTCGAAAACCGCTCTCCTTCGCGGAAAGGAACCTCGGCAACCAAGGAAACAAGTTCTGTGCTGATTGCAGCCTGATTAACAGGTTGAACAACACCTCTGATGATTGACCCAGATTGGCTCTGCTGTGCTTTGGCTGCATCGAAACAAAGCAATGCCAAACAGCAAAAGCCAAAGCTTGAAAGAAATTTTTTATTCTTCATTGTCAAGTTCTCCTTTGTTGATTTCGACATTGCTTCATCCTTTGTTTCAAAACACTCAACTTCGATGCACTAGTTGACCTTCGGCGCTGGCCTTAA
>CAZKKW010000144.1:0-5832 GCA_964553335.1 uncultured Hyphomicrobiales bacterium
GTGGGGGCGGGGAAGTAGGGGTTCGAAGGCATCATCGACGATATTTTAAAAGGAATATGGTTGAATGCGAGTTTTACATTTATGTCACTACGCCATTTCAGCGGTAACGTTGGCGTTTCCCACGGTTTCTCAAATAACGCATAATAAGAACTATGCCGAGAACTGATCCAAGCCATACGATCCCATTGATATAATCGATGAAGGTCGGAGCGTGGGATACAATTTGATCATCGTCAGGGTGAATATACAATTCTAAAACATCATCAATATTATAGTTCGTAGCCTTAGAAGGATTTCTCCAAAATTCATTTAATTGTACGTTTTTAAGAGCAAATGTAATACCTGTTACTCCATTGCTTTTTTCATATTCGATTTTTGAGAAACGCAATCGTTTTTCGAGATATTGATATTTGCGGTTACTGTTGCTTTTTCTAGTTACCGCGGAGATGGTTGGTTGCTTTTCATCAAGCTGATGAGGGCGGCCTGACGCTGGATATTTTCGGAAACTACTCTTAGGAGATGTTTGGAAAATTTTTAAGGTTTCGTGACCAGTTACATGACCAAACGCACGATCATAAGCGAACGATAAATATATTTTCTCTATAGATGTCCCGGTACTACGCGTTGCTGTGAAAACGAAGGGCCAAAACGCTAAAAATACGATTGCGAGAAATGTAATATATCCGACCAAGCGAACTATTGTGCGTGTAAAAAAAGCTGAGAGCATGTTGTTGAACACCTAGTTCAAAATCTATTTCATACAGGCAGGGGCCAATATATGAGATGAGGAATCGTATGTTATTGAATTCTTCAGTCTCAAATTACCCCACAACATAGCCACCAGCAACCGAAGTTCTTGATGGCGCCCAATCGTGCCGCTAACCGAACTACCCCACAATCAAGCAGCCGAAGGTGCCTTCGACTTCCGCTTGTTTGAATGCCAGCGTTTGCGACCGCTGTTGGCTTGGCCGGGTCCGGACTTCTTAGGGCCGGATTTTCTCTGCTCTCCGCCTTTGTTCCCGCCACCATTTGCCGATTTGTTTTTGTTGTTTCGGTTGCGGGAAGGGCCGTTTCGTTTGGCGGGTTTGTTGTTTGCTTTGGGAGCTGCTGGTTGCTCGTTGTTTGCGCTTTCAGCAGGCGCGTCACCCTCAACAGGCAGTCTGTTGCCGATGAGCTTTTCGATGTCTTTGAGATAGCCGCGTTCGCTTGTATCGCAAAATGAAATGGCAACGCCGCTTTTGCCTGCTCGTGCGGTTCGTCCAATGCGATGGACATAGGATTCAGGAATATTAGGCAGGTCAAAATTCACTACATGTGACACGTCATCAATGTCGATACCGCGCGCTGCAACGTCGGTTGCAACCAGAACAGCGATTTCGCCTGTGCGGAATTCATTCATCACACGATCACGCTGATTTTGCGATTTGTTGCCGTGGATCGCCGCCGCTTTGATTTTGGTTTTTGCAAGATTTTTACAGATACGATCAGCGCCATGTTTCGTGCGGCTGAAGACAACGGTGCGTTTCACCTCTGGTTGAGAGAGAATTTCTGCCAATACGCGGCGTTTATCCCCTTTCTCAACATGGCGCACGCTCTGCTCTATCTGCTCGATAGGCTTGGAGACAGCCGCGACTGAGATTTCAACGGGGCTATTGAGGAGGTCTTTTGCAAGCTTCTTAATTTGAAACGGCATGGTCGCAGACAATAGCGCTGTGTGTCGCTTTGTCGGCAGCTTGCCAACGATACGCCTAATGTCAGGCAAGAACCCAAGATCAAGCATCTGGTCTGCTTCATCAATCACAAGAGAATTGGTCTTCGTCATAAGGACGACGCCCGCGTTGATGTGGTCCAGCAAGCGTCCGGGTGTCGCCACCACAATATCAACCCCTGCAGTCAGCGCCTTGATTTGCTGTTTCGGTCTAACGCCACCCACAACGAGGGTTGTTGTTATGTCGGTGAATTTGGCATAGCTGTTAATGTTGTCCACGATCTGCGAGGCCAGCTCGCGGGTTGGCGATAAGATCAGCGCGGAACACATTTTTGGTGCGCGTTTGCGTTTTTGTTCCACAATGTCATGCAGTATCGGCAAGACAAAGGCGGCAGTTTTGCCGGTTCCTGTTTGCGCGATGCCGATGATGTCTTGCCCTTTCAAGAGCGTTGGGATTGCTTTTGCTTGGATGGGTGTTGGATTGTTATAGCCTTCAGCTGATACCGCTTTAAGGATTGGCTCTGATAAGCCTAGTTCATTGAATGTAGTCAAAATATCTCTTTATTACCATGCGCATAGCAAGGCGATACGCCAAGTGCGGTTGGTTTTTCAAGTTGGGCGGTTCGTGTAGATTAACAGCCTGAATTTATTATTATTTTTTGATATTCAAGGCTGGGATATTTTCAATCAAAGTCAGGAATATGATGCCGCTGATGTAATCATCTACACGCGGCTGTTAAATCAGGCTTATAAGGAATAGATTAACAAAACAAGGTTTCATTTCAAAACGAGTATTCTACGAGACAGAGTGGAGCATTACCTGTTTTGAATATTTGTAAGCGAGGTTCGTGTCTTTGATCTCGTCTTGGCCTCTCATTTTGCCCTTATATTTTAACCATAAACCAAGCCAAACGGCCCAATATTGTGACGCATCTGCAACAGGTGTTGCTCATTGTGATCAATCGTGCGGATAGGACTGGTATCCTGCCTCGTTTTCGGCACATTTCAGGTTGCATAGAATTCAAGCAAGGAGCCCGCACTTTGTGCAGGGTTGTTGGAGAGCCTAATGGACATCAAAATCAACGATAAAAGAAATCTGCCATCACGTCATGTGTCGGTCGGCCCACGTCGTGCGCCGCACCGCTCGTATTATTACGCAATGGGCATGACGTCAGAGCAGATTAATCAGCCATTCGTTGGTGTGGCAAGTTGTTGGAATGAGGCCGCTCCGTGTAATATTTCTCTCATGCGTCAGGCTCAAGCCGTGAAGCATGGTGTGGCAAGTGCCAATGGTACGCCGCGCGAATTTACCACCATCACCGTGACAGACGGTATCGCCATGGGCCACGAGGGCATGAAGTCTTCGCTTGTGTCGCGTGATGTGATTGCCGATTCGGTTGAACTCACCATGCGCGGTCACTGCTACGATGCGCTGGTTGGTCTTGCTGGCTGTGATAAATCTCTTCCGGGCATGATGATGGCAATGGTTCGCTTGAACGTGCCGTCTGTGTTCCTTTATGGCGGTTCAATTTTGCCAGGTCGTTTCAGAGGCAAAGAAGTAACGGTTCAAGATGTGTTTGAAGCGGTTGGTCGCCACTCTGTTGGTGATATGTCAGATGCGGATCTGACAGAGCTTGAACAGGCTGCTTGTCCTTCTGCTGGCGCATGTGGTGCGCAGTTTACGGCCAATACAATGGCAACCGTGTCAGAAGCAATTGGCTTGGCACTGCCTTATTCTGCTGGTGCGCCGGCCCCATATGAATTCCGCGATAAGTTCTGCGTGGCTGCTGGTGAGCAGGTGATGGAACTCATCCACCGCAATATCCGCCCGCGCGATATCGTAACCCGCAAGTCGCTCGAAAATGCAGCAACTGTTGTGGCGGCCTCTGGCGGTTCAACCAATGCAGCGCTCCATTTGCCAGCGATTGCCAATGAGATTGGCATTGATTTCGATCTGTTTGATGTTGCCGAAGTCTTCAAACGCACGCCTTACATTGCTGACTTGAAACCAGGCGGAAAATATGTGGCGAAAGACATGTTTGAAGTGGGCGGCATTCCGCTGCTGATCAAAACATTGCTGGATGCTGGCTTTATGCATGGTGATTGCATGACGGTGACAGGCCGCACAATTGCTGAAAACATGGAAAGCGTTGAGTGGAACGACGAACAGGACGTTGTTTATTCTGCCAAGACACCAATCACTGAAACCGGTGGTGTTGTGGGTCTCAAAGGCAATCTCGCGCCAGAAGGGGCGATTGTTAAAGTTGCAGGCATGACGAACCTTAAGTTTACAGGTCCAGCGCTTTGTTTTGACACCGAGGAAGAAGCTTTTGAAGCCGTTAACAAGCGTGCTTACAGCGAAGGCGATGTATTCGTGATCCGTTATGAAGGACCAAAAGGCGGTCCAGGCATGCGTGAAATGCTTGCGACAACCGCCGCACTTTACGGCCAAGGCATGGGCGACAAAGTAGCGCTCATTACCGATGGCCGCTTCTCAGGCGCAACCCGTGGCTTCTGTATTGGCCATGTTGGGCCGGAAGCTCAGGTGGGCGGTCCTATCGGATTGTTAAAAAATGGCGACATTATTGAGATCGATGCCATAGAAGGGACACTAAATGTTCAACTTTCTGAGGTAGAATTAGAAGAACGTCGCAAAGATTGGGCGCCGAAGGTCACACAGTTTGGTTCTGGTGCCCTATGGAAATACGCCCAAACAGTGGGTCCAGCACAACATGGCGCTGTGACACATCCAGGTGGCAAAGACGAAGTAAAAGTTTACGCCGATATTTAGAGGTAGCAGGCAGAATATGCGTATTAACCGTGAGTATATCAAAGGTCTTGGGTTTGGCTTCAACGCTCGTGCTGTAACAGGTGCGGTGATGATGGCGCTGGTGTCGGGGGCAGCAATGGCTCAGTCAACGACTGAGGACATCAGCCCGTTCAAATTTCATGATCTTGATTCTGGCACAAATACGAATTTGGCTACTGATGCGCAAACGGTTGATCCTGTCTCTGTAGAAGCGCTTGAGTTTGCGGCAAAAGAGGGTGACGAGATTGCTATGTGGCAATTAGGCCGTCACTATTCCGTCAGGGCCAAAGGCAAGGGCAATCATTTGCGTGCATTTGAAATGTTCTCTCGCCTTGTGCGCGCACAAGGCGCGCAGACACCTTATTCAAATAAAGCCCCGTTCACGGCCCATGCTTTGGTGTCGCTCGGTTCTTATTACCGTAAAGGTATTCCAGACACCTATGTATCGCGCAATTCTGATTTAGCATGGTCGATGTTCATGACGGCGGCGACCTCTTATGGTGACCCGAGAGCGCAATATTCGCTGTTTCAAATGTGCGCCGGTGAATTGACGGATCGCTGTTCACAAGTGCAAGCAGGACGCTGGCTTAAGCGGTCTGCCGTCAACGGTGAAATCATTGCACAAGCTCAATTTGGCCATCGCCAATTTGAGGGCGAAAAAGGCGTGCGACGCGATAAAGTTGCGGGCCTAACATGGCTGACAATTGCTCGCGAACGCGCTCATGTGGCACGCCACGCACAGGTGTTTGAACTGCATGAGCGGGCGTTCTCCTTGGCGAGTGCTGAAGAGCGTCAAGAAGCGCGTATTCGGGCAGAAAAATGGATGCAACAAAAGTGCGGGAACGTGCTGACTTGCTAGTGTTGCATGGTGTTTATATAAAGCGCTGCTTGCTATCGAAGCGGGTTGTGCTTTAATCCCAATTTTTGAAAATCAATCGTCGCCGTGCTATAGGGCTGGGCTTCTTTGTTCGGCTGATAATGGGTGAAGGGACAACCTTTGCCGGTGAACTTCCACGACGTATTGTTCAGCACATACTCACAGCGGGCTTCTTTCAGGCCTTCGTTGGTCTTGATGCAGGTATAATTACCAACTTGGATGCGCTCCCCAACAGAACTGCGACAATGACACTTCGCGGCGGCTTCTGCGGTGGTGGG
Organism: uncultured Hyphomicrobiales bacterium; assembly: GCA_964553335.1. Taxonomy (GTDB): domain Bacteria; phylum Pseudomonadota; class Alphaproteobacteria; order Rhizobiales; family JACESI01; genus JACESI01. The sequence continues at coordinate 5,673 of CAZKKW010000144.1, forward strand.
TATTGCTGATACCGCAATTGCAACACCTGATATCAACGGTAGAAATTTTAACAAAGCCGTATAATGCATAGCAAATCCCCCTGTCTGATTGCTATGAGAGTAACACCCGGCAGTGATTTGGCAAATTTTAGCCGTAAGTAATCCACACAGGCACATGATC
>CAZKKW010000145.1:0-5828 GCA_964553335.1 uncultured Hyphomicrobiales bacterium
GCGGAAGTGGTTTGACGTGCCACCCAGCATGATTGGCGCCCGCCAGCTTGAAAGAGCAGGCAGTAGCCCATCAAACAAGCTCGCATATTCAATCTCAAACATAGTGGAAAGCCAACGGCGATTTGCATTGTCGATCACAAGAGGGGCTTGAATGCAGGCGGTAGAAATATCGGCGTGTAAGAAACGATGATAGGCAGCACGCAATTGTTGAGGGTCTGGTCGGTCTTCTGCATCGTAAATTACCACGAATTCACCACGCGCAATGGTAAGTGCATAATTGAGCGCACGTGGTTTGGTTTTCGTGGGACCAGTTGGCACCACCAAAATATCGAATAAGGGGTTCCCAGCTGTTGCCTGCTCCAAAGCTTGGCGCGTTAAGAGGTCGTCCTCTTCAATAACGAGTTTGATGTCTAATTTAGCTCGTGGCCAATCTATGCCGTTCAAAGCCGCAATCAAATCAGGAACGATGTTGGCTTCTTTATAAAGGGCGACCAAAATGGAATAGGCGGGTAATTGTTCGTCTGTGGTGCGAGATGGGATTGGAATTTGCGCCTTGTTGTGATGCAGGTCTAAGGCGGCAAGCAACCGGATGCACACCCCCACAAAAAAAAGCAAGCTCAATATAATGCCTGCAAAAACAACGGCTGCGTGTTGACCGAAAAATATCAATGATAAAAGGCCAATGAAACCGACCGTGCAAAACCAGAGCGTGATGCCTTTATTGACTTTAAAAGCGGAAAATTGCGGCATGAACTTTCGCATGGTTGATGAGGCATGTTGTTCCAGCGGGGTTTTTAGATGGTTGAGCAACGCGCTTTTAATGGTGCTTGGGCTTGCGATGGAAAACCGATTTCTCAATTCGGGTGCTTTTGCTAGCCGTAAAATAAGGTCACGCATTTCGCGCTGTTGAGGTGCGAGCACCATTTTTGTGAGGCCGCTGGGTGGTCGGATCAAAAGCCGTGGATTTTCACGCAGTTTAGAGATGATGTCGCGATCACTCAGGTCAACTTCGATCATTGCCGGATCGATATGTTGAAGAAATGGAAGCTTCAAGTGATGGGCGAGCAGGCGATAATAGGCGTCCTCGTTAATGTGCCCACTCGCAATTAACTCTTGATGTGCTTCAACTGCATGATGTTTTGCTGTTTGTTGGACAGACCAAAGCGCATTGAAGTCAAACCCATGATCAACCAAAAAAGCAATATCATCCTCCAGCTCACGCACAAAAATCTCAGATGAAATATGGTCTGCGTTAAGTGTGTGTTGAATTTGCTCTTCAATCGGCGTGACTACAGCGGCACTTTCAGCTAAGAACAAACCAGCAGAAGCAACTTGATCCGTCCGTGCATTTTCAACTTGTTCTGGCGTAATATGCGTACTCAAAGCAACTGAGCCCTAAATGATATGACCAAAATATCGTACGATACAATTTGCAATTGCAGTAGGTTGTTTATCAATAAAATTGCTACTTTTTATAAGTTAATTTTCCTATTTTACGCTTTATTTTATGGATTCACTGCTAATGCGCAGGAATCTAGTGTTAAAGTTCCGAAATTTATAAATCCGAACACAGCAGCATCTTCAGTGAAGACGACAACGGTTCGTTCCATTCGGTTTTTAACAACCAGCGACTTTCCTCCTTTTAATTTTATCGATCCATCGGGGAATCTCGACGGTTTCAACGTTGGTTTAGCGCGGGAAATTTGTTTGGAAATAAAAGCCCGTTGCACAATGCAGGCCTTACCGTGGGATGAATTGCAAAAGGCATTAAAGCGGGGGCAGGGCGATGCAATTGTTGCAGGACTTGCGTTGACAGACCGCACAATCAGAGAGCTTGCTTTTACAAAAACCTATTTGCGGTTTCCGGCGCGGTTTTTTTCCAATGCAGCATTCGCTGAAACCTTTGGCGATTTTAGAACGCCAAAAGGATTGAAAATCGGCGTCGTAAAAGACACAGCCCACCAAGCTTTCTTACAGCGGTTCTTCCCAGACAATGAGTTGTTGCCTTTTGATAGCCAAGACGAACTGAGAGCCGCTATTTTGAAGGGCTTAGTGCAGATCGGCTTTGCAGATGGAGTGCAGACGTCATTCTGGCTTCAAAGTGCTTCTGCAAAAGAATGCTGCACATTTGTTGGCGGGCCTTACATCAACACCGACTATTTCGGCAATGGCCTTTCAATGGCTGTTCCAATTGGTCGGCAAGATTTGAAAGATACATTGAATGACGCGTTGATCCGCTTAATGCGCAAAGGCAAATACTCAGAAATTTATCTGAAATATTTCCCGATCAATTTTTTCTAATTTTTAAAAACGGCAGAACCAAATTCCAAAGCAGGTTGACCGGTTTTCTGTCTTGATGCTCGTTCAGGCCGATGGTCATGTTTTCTTGCCCGTCTTTAGGCTCGGCCGTATAGGTTTTGAAAAGACGATCCCAAAACGCGAAGTTAAATCCGTAATTGCTATCGGTCTCAATTGAATGAACCGAGTGATGGATGCGGTGCATGTCAGGGGTTACAAATATCGGCCGTATAATACGATCAAGCGCGAGCGGCAGTTTGACATTTGAGTGGTTGAACATGGCCATGCCGTTCAGCACCACTTCAAATAACAGCACGGCAAAGGCTGGCGCACCGAGAGCTATAACAATGGCGGCTTTCCAAACCATGGATAGGATAATTTCCAATGGATGAAACCGCAAAGCTGACGTTACATCCAAATCCACATCGGCATGGTGCATTTTGTGGATGCGCCATAAAATAGGCAACTTATGACTTGCCCAATGTTCAAGCCACACAATGAAATCTAAGACTAAGAACGAGACGGCAAAAGCGATGATGAGGGGTGCATCAAAGACATTGAATAAACCCCACCCATTTGCTTCGGCATAAAGGGCTGTGCCGACGGCTGCGGCTGGAAAAATCAGCCGTAACATCACGCTGTTGACGATTGTGAGTGCACCATGAGAAAGCCAACGGCCTGCCTTTACTGGCTTTCCATCAATTTTACTTCGTGCGCGGCGCGGTAGCCAGATTTCCAATAGAGCCATCAGCCCAAAAATGCCGAAAAAGGCAGTCAGGCGAATAATCGGCTCATTGTCGACGATGAAATCCAACCCAGAAACCTCAGACCATTATGGACGATTAAGCCAAGCGGTGACGAACGCGTGCGCCATATTCGATGGCTGCGACAGACAATTTATCAAGATCCAAACGGTCACGCAGCATTTGCAAGAAACGAAGTTCTTCCTGTTCAATGTGCAAATCAGCCGCTGCAACTTCAACAGCCAACGCATAGGCTGTGTCGTATAGGTGAAGCGGTAGGCTCTCAGCGACTATTGTCAAAATGTCAGCAAGGCCATCATCTTCGCGCAGCTTATCGCCGCAAACCGTTGCCACATCAACGAGGTCATCAGGATTGAAATCGCGGAAAACAGGCAATATTTTCACCATGTCGCCGATGCGTAAAAGCTCAGTCTCATCCATGCTTTGATCAACTGCGGACATAGTCACCATGACATAGATCAAGGCTTCAAAATGGGAAATTTGGCTGCTCATGGAACTCTCCGTTCATCTATTTTGCAAAGCAATTTAATCACCTGATATGTAAGGTCAAATGATGCTTGCATCAAGAAACTATTACCTGACGGTGATCCTCGTATCATTTAACGAACAAAAAAGTGCAGTTTTTGGGAGCTCAACGCCTAGAACGGCTTGACCCAATTCAGGCAGCCCCCTAGTTTCGCGCCAACGTTGAGCCTTTTACTCTCGTGTTATGTTGCTTCTCAAAAGGAATTATTATGCCGAATGCCAGTACAGGCACCCTTGCCCCTTTGACCATTACGCCAGCCCTTGTTGAAGCAGGTCGTAAATCGAAAGCATGGCCGTTTGAAGAAGCGCGTAAATTGGTGAAGCGGCTTGAGCAAACCGGCAAAAAAGAAGCCTTGTTTGAAACAGGATACGGCCCGTCTGGCTTACCTCATATTGGCACTTTCGGTGAAGTCGCCAGAACGACGATGGTTCGCACAGCCTTTCGGGTTTTGACGGAAGATAAAATCCCAACGCGGATGATTTGTTTTTCTGATGATATGGACGGCATGCGCAAAGTGCCGGGCAATGTTCCAAATCAAGAGATGCTGGCTGAACACTTGAATAAGCCACTGACCCGCGTGCCCAATCCCTTTGATAGTGAGCACCCAAGTTTCGCCCATCACAACAATGCGAAACTTTGCGAGTTCCTCGATAGCTTCGGTTTTGAATATGAATTTGCCAGTGCGACGGATTATTACACATCTGGCAAGTTCGACGACATGCTGGTCAAGGCATGCGAAAAATATCAAGACATCATGGATGTAATGTTACCGACCCTTGGTGAAGAACGTCGGGCGACCTATTCGCCAATTTTGCCAATTTCGCCAACCACTGGCAACGTTCTATACGTGCCCATGAAAGCGGTAACGGCTGATGGCATGGTGACCTTTGAGGATGAGGATGGCAGCGATGTCACGATCTCCGTTAAAGGCGGTAATGTAAAGCTTCAATGGAAACCAGATTTCGGTATGCGTTGGGCAGCCCTTGATGTTGATTTTGAAATGTTCGGTAAAGACCACCAAATCAATTCCAATGTCTATGACAAAATCTGCCGCATCTTAGGCGTTCGTCCGCCTGAACATTATGTCTATGAGCTGTTCTTGGATGATAAAGGCGAGAAGATTTCAAAGACTAAAGGCAATGGCATCTCCATTGATGAATGGTTGTCTTATGCGTCTCCTGAAAGCCTTTCTCTCTTCATGTTCCAAAAACCTCGCACCGCAAAACGGCTCTATTTTGATGTGATACCAAAAGCGGTGGATGAATATTTCACCTTCGCTTCCAAAATTGCAGAGGCTGACGAAGTGACCTTGTTGCAAAACCCTGCGTGGCACATTCACGGTGGTGTAGCACCTGCCGCAGATATGCCGATCAGCTTTTCAATGTTGTTAAATTTGGTGTCGGCCTCTAATGCAGAAGACCGCGAAACGCTTTGGGGTTTCATCTCAAGTTATGCAGAAGGTCTAAGACCTGAGACACACCCCAAGCTGGACGAGCTTGTTGGTTACGCGATCCGTTATTTTGCGGATTTCGTGAAGCCGACTAAAAAATTCCGCGCACCAACCGAACAAGAACGTGCTGCGATGGAAGATTTGGCCGCTCGGCTTGGCAAATTGCCCGCAGATTCCGCTGCAGATGCGCTTCAAACTGAAGTCTTTTCAGTTGGCAAAGAACATGGCTTTGAAAACTTGCGCGAATGGTTCCAAGCGCTCTATCAAGTGCTGCTCGGCCAAGACCAAGGCCCACGTTTTGGTTCCTTCATCCAGCTTTATGGCGTGGAAGAAACCATAAAGCTGATTGAAAAAGGCTTGGCTGGCAAACTATCAAATGACTAAGTGAGGGAAAAACCATGCTGATTGATATGCGCTCATACACTTGTAAGCCGGGCATGTTGCAAAAACATATCGAACTCTACAAAGCGTTTGGCAAAGCGCCGCAAAGCCGCGCTCTTGGTGAGCCAGTTGCTTGGATGACCACTGAGACGGGGAACGTCAATCAGTTTGTACACCTTTGGGCCTATAAAGACGCGGCAGATCGCGCGACAAAACGTGCTGCGATGGAAGCGGATCCTGATTGGCAAGAGTATAAACGTCGCAGTGCAGAGCTTGGTGCATTGGTTCATCAGGAAAACCGTCTCATGCAACAGTGTGACTTTTTCCCTATTGCTGTGAAAGGCGGCGAATAAACAGCAGATTTATTTGAAACGAGCTTATTTTTACCCAAATTTAAGCCAAATTTAAG
>CAZKKW010000146.1:0-4337 GCA_964553335.1 uncultured Hyphomicrobiales bacterium
CATCATCATAATCCTAAATATGGCCGTTGTAAGAAACGGCTTGTTTGTTTCAGATATGATGTGGGAAGGGACGGTATGACTTACCAATAACGCCTTTTGAACCACGTGTTAGAAATTCGGCGCACAAACTCACAAACACGTGATAAGCATGCGTGATTACGGCTTGCAATAAAGCGGCGGATTAAATTTTTAGATATTGGACGCTAAGCGCAACCCTTAGTTAGGGCGATGAAGTTTTTCTTCGTCGCCAAGCTGCGTTGCAACGGCCAATTCTTGCAACCATGCAAGTTCGCTCGGATCCAAGCCCAAAAGCTCGGCACAACGGTAAGCAAAATTATCTTCCAATGTGTGTAGCTCTTCGTCGCAGACTGCAATTTCCCACATTTCGCGTACACAATCAGCCCGCTCAATAACAGTGGATGTAGATTTGATATAAGTCACCACAGCCGGCAAATCAGGAGTAAGCTCGCTGTCATCGCAAAGTTCTTGCGCCAATTGCTTTGCAGTTTCGTCATCAATGTCAAATTTAGCTTGAACCATATTGATCAAAAATGACGTTTCCGAAGGCTTTACAACGTTATCAGCCTTCATCATGTGGATGGTCATGACGATACGGGCCAAATTCCGTCTGAAATTAGGCTGCTGCAACATTGAAGGCGCTACTATTCCAAAAGCATCCAGATAGTTTTCAATATCGATACTCATAATATTCCCCAGATAGAAACTTCAGGCCCCAGATAGATACTTGAGACCCCAAAAATATACTGCAGCCCATGTTCCAAAGGCGAGTTCTCTCCAAACTCACACCTACCAACTACCATATACCGCATTTTTGATTAGAAGTCAGCACTTTTGAATAACACTAAAATTTATATTTTGGTCTGACACCGCAATCTGACCTAAAATTGTGCGGATTACTAAAAACTCTATTACCTCATTCGCCTATTTGCAAGGTCAGTTAAAAATCGCATCGCCCTGCTCATCAACAACATAGCGCGCCTTTTTGAGCGTTGCTTCTTCTGCAGCTTCTTTACTTGGAAAGGTGTCCGCCCGTATCAACATATGACTTTTTTCGGCACCATCAATTTCCTTGGTGATCGTTCCAGCAAGACGAAACTGCGATCCATCTTTCATCGGCGCAGGTGTAATTTTATAACCATTATAATCAACCGAAGTTGTTGATTTACTTGGGTTTAAAGCACTATCACCACCACCGAATAGCTTTTTTAAAAACGACATCCAGCCAATCCTTCATTCATATACTTTGTCTAGATATAGCAACCAGTTACAGCAAGCCTGTCAAGGTTTCGCGACAAAGCCTGCAAGAGGCCACAAAAAACCCGCAGGCAACGTGCGCCTACGGGATGATTATTTTCACCATGCAAGTGTGCTTAGCTATCCAAGAATGAGCGCAGTTTACGTGACCGGCTTGGGTGCTTCAATTTACGCAACGCTTTTGCTTCAATTTGACGAATACGCTCACGGGTCACAGAAAATTGTTGTCCCACTTCTTCCAATGTGTGGTCGGTGTTCATGCCGATACCAAAACGCATCCGCAAAACACGCTCTTCACGAGGCGTGAGCGAGGCTAGAACGCGGGTTGTGGTTTCGCGCAAGTTTGCTTGGATTGCTGCATCAATTGGCAGGATTGCGTTTTTATCTTCAATGAAATCGCCAAGATGCGAATCTTCCTCGTCACCAATCGGTGTTTCGAGAGAAATCGGCTCTTTCGCGATTTTCAAAACCTTGCGCACTTTTTCAAGTGGCATGGCAAGCTTGTTCGACAATTCTTCCGGCGTTGGCTCACGACCAATTTCGTGCAGCATTTGACGGCTTGTACGAACGATTTTGTTGATCGTCTCAATCATATGAACCGGAATACGGATAGTCCGTGCTTGGTCCGCGATTGAACGGGTGATTGCCTGACGGATCCACCATGTTGCATAAGTCGAGAATTTATAACCACGGCGATATTCAAATTTATCAACCGCTTTCATCAGACCGATATTGCCTTCTTGAATGAGGTCGAGGAACTGCAAACCACGATTAGTATATTTCTTCGCAATCGAAATGACGAGACGAAGGTTTGCTTCCACCATCTCTTTTTTCGCTTGGCGTGCTTCGCGCTCACCTTTTTGCACCATGTGAACGATACTGCGGAATTCGCCTGTCACAAGGCCCGTTTCAGAAGCTAAGTGTTGAATTTCCGCACGCAAATCAGCAACACGGTTTTCTTCAGAGCTTGCAAACTCTTTCCAACCGCGACCAGACAATTGGCCAACATTCTCAAGCCAGTTCGGATTCAACTCAGAACCTTGATATTGCTCAATAAACTTCTCACGCTTCACGCCATAAGATTCAGCCAGCCGTAGCAAGCGACCTTCATAGCCAATCAGCTTTTTGTTGATGTCATAAAGCTGCTCAACAAGCGCTTCAATCCGGTTTTGGTTCAACGAAAGGGATTTAACAGCTGTCTCAATTTCCTCACGCAGCTTCTTCATTTTGTTGCTATCGCTACCAGATTGGTCGCCATCAGCAAGTGTTGTCTCTACAAGCTTGTCTTGCAGCTTACGAAGCTTGGCATAATTATTGGCAATACCGTCGAAGGTTGCAACCACTTCAGGTTTAAGCTCAGCTTCCATCGCAGCCAATGAGATATTGTTTTCCATATCTTCATCGTCTTCGTCTTCGTCACCTTCAGTGCCTTCACCATTTTCAGGACGGCGATTTTCTTCTTCTTTTTTCGCTTCTTGCTCTTCAGCCGTCGGTGCTGCAGGCACTTGTTTAGCATCAGGGCCAGCATAGGTTGCTTCAAGGTCGATAATGTCGCGCAGTAGAATTTTTTCTTCCGCAAGCTCATCACGCCAAATAATAATCGCTTGGAATGTCAGCGGGCTTTCGCAAAGCCCTGCAATCATCGCCTCACGACCAGCCTCAATGCGTTTTGCAATCGCAATCTCGCCTTCACGAGAAAGAAGCTCAACAGAACCCATTTCACGCAAATACATGCGGACAGGATCATCGGTGCGGTCGGTTGGTTCTTTTTTGGCAGTGGTCGCAACAGCGGTGGATTTGCTCGTTTCTACAAGTTCACCGCCTCCAGAGTTTTCGCCTTCGTCTTCAGCCTCATCGTCTTCAACCACATTAATGCCCATATCAGACAGCATGGACATGATGTCTTCAATTTGCTCAGACGTCACTTCGTCTGACGGCATAACGTTGTTAAGTTCGTCATAAGTGACAAAGCCGCGTTTCTTGGCGACTTTAATCATCTTTTTGACGGCGGCATCTGTCAGATCAAGAAGCGGTCCATCTGTGTTTTCGCCTTGAGCATCCCCAGCGTTTTTCTTTTCCGCGGCTTTCGTGGCCATTCATGTTCTCCAGGTGTTGGTGGCTAGAAGCCACCGCAAGGGGTGATCAAACCGCCTCGCCAACTCGTTTCTTCTGCATCTGGTTAATGGCTTAAACATCACTGTTTTCGGCCCGCCCGTCAGCGTCCGAATCTTAAATATCAGGTGTGAGTTAAGTGTCGATTAACCTTAGTGCCGAACCTCAATACTTTCTCGCCGCCCCCAGCCAAGGCTGTTTTCGGCTCTCGAATGTGTCATTTCCCTTCAATATACCTACCAGAATATACGGCTACTAGCCATTCGGCATATCTTCAAGGTTGCCGAGCAAGACATTGTCTTCATCGACACTCACAATTTGTGCATTTACGTCTAGCAGTCTCTCAAGGTTTAATTCGCTTTCGTCATTTGCGTAAGCGCGTTCGGCTGCTTTCAACTCTTTATGTAATGTATGTGCACGATGATGCAAGGCTTGAGCTTGCTTGTAACCCATTTCTGCGGAAGAAACTGGCGCATTTGCGCCAATTTGCCACATATGAAGGCCATTTACGGCTGCTTCAATGCGAAAAATCTCGTCTTCAAGCCCTTCTCGCACCAAAAATAATCGTAATTCTGAGGCAGAAAACTCGTGACCCACGGCGACGCTACTCAATAAACCAGCCTGTAATTTTGCCAAAACAGCGTTTTTGAACTTTAACTCAGAAAAGCTCTCAAAATAATCGGTCAGCAATTCTGGATGGTTCATCAAGGTCGCAACAAGAACCACCTCACGCGGGATCAAGGGTTGTCCACGCCCATAATTTTTGGAAGTGAGAGGGTTTTTGCGCAATCGGTCCGTTGTCATCATCGGGCCATTGCTGCGCCCTCCTCTGCCACCACCAAATCCACCACGGCGATCAGAGAATTCTCGTTTATAACCGCCGCTATTATTATAAGATCGGCCATAATTATTCTGGCCATATCCGTTACCAGCCCCATATCCGTTACCAG
>CAZKKW010000146.1:4437-5790 GCA_964553335.1 uncultured Hyphomicrobiales bacterium
CCATATCCGTTACCAGCCCCATATCCGTTACCAGAATGACCACCGACCCCATTGGAAGAGAAAAACGCTTGCATTTTATCGCGGAAGGCTTGCTCATAATGTCGGCGAACATTTAGATCGGCAATGGAACGAATAAGATCCGAAAAACGAGCCTCTAAAGCGGCCTTTCGTTCTGGCGTTTCAAAACTACCGCTTTCAGCCTCGCGAACCCAAATAAGATCAGACAGACTGCGCGCATCATTGAGCAAATCTTCAACCGCCTCAATGCCTTCAGCATTGATGAGATCATCAGGGTCTTGCCCATCTGGCAGCATCGTAAATTGTATGGTTTTACCAGGCTTCAAGAGAGGGAGTGCAACATCAACAGAACGGTTTGCTGCACGCTGGCCCGCCTCATCACCATCAAAACACAAAATTGGCTCGTCAGCGATTTTCCATAAAATGTGTAATTGTTCACCGGTGAGTGCCGTTCCCAGTGGCGCCACGGCCTCAGGGATTCCAGCCTGCGCCAAGGCAATTACATCCATATAGCCTTCAACCACCACAATCCGTTTGCGGTCATAGGCAACTTTTCGGGCATTCGCCGCATTATACAAAATACTCCGCTTTGAAAACAGCGGCGTTTCTGGCGAGTTCATATATTTGGCAGGATTATCCGCCGACATCGCCCGCCCACCAAAAGCAATCACCCGTTCACGCAAGTCAAGGATCGGGAACATAATCCGATCGCGGAATTTATCATAAGATACGGGAACATCGGGGCCTGCAACAACCAATCCGGCTTCCACCATTTGATCGTGTTCTACGCCCTTTGAAACCAAATATTGCTTTAAAGCAGAACGATCCTTGGGCGCGAAACCAATGCCAAAATGGCGTTGTGTCTCCAAACTCAAACCGCGTTTTTGCAGATAACCACGGGCTGCAGAACCAAGCGGCCCTTGCAATTGCTCAAGAAAGAATTGCTGCGCCAAGGCCACCACATCATAAAGCGACCCGCGTTTCTTCTCGCGTTCCACTTCACGCGGATCAAGCTTTGGCAATTGCACGCCCGCTTCATCCGCAAGCTGCTCAACAGCTTCAGGAAAGGACAAGCCGTCTTTTTCCGTCAAAAACTTAAAATGATCCCCCGTCACCCCACAGCCAAAGCAATGATACATATTGCGGCGGTCATCCACGTGAAAGGACGGTGTTTTTTCATTATGAAACGGACAACAGGCCCAAAAATCACCCTTTTGCGGCTGGCTCTTGCGCTTATCATAGGTCACCCGCCGCCCAACTATGTCGGACAAGGTTAAACGGTTTCGGATTTCATCCAAAATCTGAGGAGTAAAGCGGGCCATGAATGAGGTATCG
>CAZKKW010000147.1:0-5745 GCA_964553335.1 uncultured Hyphomicrobiales bacterium
GGTGTGCACATATCGAGGCACCGGAACGCAATATGGCATATCGACGGATGGTGCAGAGCCTCAGAAAATCTTCACGGTTCCAACAGGAGCGCCCATCTTACTAAGAGGAACGCTTTGGCCAGAACCTCCAAGGTCCGGCCTATTACATCGATCACCGCCAATTGAGGGGACAGGCGAAACCCGTCTGGTGTTGGTCCTTGATCCAATTATTGATGACACTCCAAACGGAACTAATCCGCTGTCATTGCATTAGATACATTTTGAATCGGAGACAAAAATATGAAAACACGCGCTGCAATAGCATGGGAGCCAAACCGGCCATTGGAGATCGAAGAGATTGATCTTGAAGGTCCGAAGGAAGGTGAGGTTCTCGTTCGGATCGTCACGACAAGCCTTTGTCATACAGATGTTTTCACGCTGTCGGGCGAAGACCCTGAAGGGCTTTTCCCTTGCATCTTAGGGCATGAGGGCTGTGGTATTGTTGAGGATGTTGGTAAGGGTGTGACCTCCGTCAAACCGGGTGACCATGTAATTCCACTTTACGTCCCAGAAGACCCAAACTGTCCGTATATCAAGTCAGGCAAGACAAATCTTTGCCAAACTATTCGCGCAACCCAAGGCGCTGGCTTGATGCCGGATGGAACGTCTCGCTTTTCATACAAAGGCAAGCAAATCTTACACTACATGGGTACAAGCACGTTTAGCGAATATACAGTTCTGCCTGAAATTTCCGTGGCAAAGATTGCGAAAGAAGCGCCTCTATCCAAGGCATCTGTTATGGGGTGTGCGGTTCCAACGGGCATGGGTGCTGTACGAAACACCGCCAAAGTTGAAGCGGGTGCGACCGTCGCTGTTTTTGGTCTAGGGGCTGTCGGCATGGCTGTTATTCAGGGCGCGGTTATGAATGGCGCCTCGAAGATTATTGGCATTGATATCAACACCTCCAAGTTTCCGCTTGCGAAAGCGCTTGGGGCAACTGAGTGTTTGAACCCAAATGACTATAGTGATCCTATCCAGAATGTACTGGTGGACATGACCGGTGGTGGTCTCGATTATACCTTCGAGGCTGTTGGTGATGTCGGCTTAATGCGCTCTGCTTTAGAAGCGTGTCACAAGGGCTGGGGTGAATGTACCATCATCGGCGTTGCTGGAGCAGGACAGGAAATTTCGACAAGACCTTTCCAGTTGGTGACTGGTCGTGTTTGGCGCGGAACAGCATTCGGTGGCATTTTGGGCCGCAGTGAACTTCCAGGCATGGTTGATGAATGGATGCGCGGTGATTTTAGCGTCGATCCCTACATCACCCATCACATGAACCACAATCAGATCAACACAGCTTTTGATCTATTAAAAGCAGGGGAATCAATCCGGTCGGTCATACATTTTCAACCAAATGAAACAATGACTGTGAATTCGCTGCCTGGAATGGTGGTTCCTGAGTAAAAGTCGGAAATATTTGGAGGCGTGTGGAAATGGAGATGTTACCACACGCCTCGCACCAAAAAGGGTAGATTTTTCTAGTGACCTTTTTGAAAATATTTGTAGCGTATTTGCTAAATCTGTTGGGTGTCTGCGAGCTGTATTTAAAGAAGCTTGCCTTAAGCTCGCTTCGGATCATTCTCTAAAACGGTTCAACTTGACGACCAAGGGAGTTATAAAGGCGCAACATTGATCAAAAAGGCGTTGCAGCCGCTTGGACCAATAATTCCTCGGGCAGCGCACCTACCCCATTTGGTTGCACACGAAGAACCTCCAGACTGGCAGCAAGGTCTTCTTTGCTGATATTACGCGCGATCACCGCAATCCGGCTCGTTGTGTCCTCGCCGGACCAATTCTCCAGCGGCACAGGTGTATCAAAGATGTGTTGAACACCATGAAACACGAAGGGGCACTCCATGCCTTCAACGTGCACGATCCCCTTCATACGGAGAATATCAGGCCCATTGAGCGCAATCAGTGTATCCAGCCAGTAATCGAAAATGCTGCCGGGTATCGGGTCGACAAATTCCATGGAGACAGATGTGATCTTATGCTCCTGGCGCCCTTGGGGTTGAGCATGAGAACTCATAAGCGTTGTCATATTGACCTCTTTGCCAACCCATTTGCTGATATCTTTTACCTCGCCATCTTGGTCTGTGGCAGACAAGCCAAACAATGTGTCGACAGGGACAGAGCCATGATCTGCACGTACCTGCTGTGCCAAATTATTGATTGACGATATTTTAGCCTCAAATCGTTCCAGTTCGTCTGATGTAACAAGATCAGACTTGGACAAAACAATAAGATCAGCCATGGCAATTTGATTGACCGCCTCCATATGAGTATCGAGGGTGTCAGGTCCTGTTGCAGCATCAACAAGCGTTACAACACCATCCATATAAAAGTCGGATTTAATCAGCTCGTCGCCGGACAATGTTTGTAAAATCGGGCCAGGTTCGGCAATGCCGGTGGTCTCAATCACCACACGATCAAAGGAGAGTTCACCGCTCGTCTTTCGAGACAACAAAGAAGACAAAGTGGTTGAGATGTCCCCTCGGAAAGTACAACATAGACACCCTGATTGCATCAAAACGGTCTCTTCAGTGGATTCCTCAATCAGGTCATGGTCAAGACCTGCCGCGCCGAATTCATTCATGATGACGGCTATACGCCCGGAATTCTCGTCTTTAATCAGGTGGTTGAGTAGTGTCGTTTTTCCAGCACCTAGGAAACCAGTCAGTAGGGTGACAGGTATGCGGGTGTTTTTAATGTCCATGCTTATCTTTCCTACTTTACTTTTAAATGATTCTGCGCGACATAATTTATGTTATAATATAACATCACGCAAGGATGGTTCTGTGAATACTGTGCAATTTCAAACGCGCCGCTCTGTTGAACAGATAGAAGAAGGAAACGATCTGGCGCCAAAGTTTGGCACTGATGGTTTGTTGCCGTGTATCACCACTGATGTCGAAACAGGCGAAGTGCTGATGTTGGGTTGGATGAATGAGGAAGCGCTAAAACTAACGATTGAAATGGGAGAGGCACACTATTTCAGCCGCGCGAGGCAAGTCCTTTGGCACAAAGGCGCAACATCTGGTTTGGTGCAAAAAGTAATTGAAGCAAGGATCGACGACGACCAAGACGCCATTTGGCTCCGTGTTGATGTAGGTGGTTCAGGCGCCTCCTGTCATGTGGGCTATCGCTCATGTTTCTATCGTGCCGTGCCCATGGCTGAAAATGCAGGTCAACCTTTAGAGTTTTTGGAGGAGCAAAAAACCTTCAACCCTCAAGAGGTCTATGGCGACGCCCCAAATCCAACACAACTTTGATCACCGTTTCGATAACTAAGAGTAGCCTTGTTACTCTTCAATTAGAGGTAGGATATGCAGATCTCGATACGTGAGAAAGCTAAATCCCTTTGGCATGTTCAGCGTGTTAAGGGACTTATCAGGCAACATCTTGGTGGTTCGCAGTGCATCGTCTCGGTGCGCGAGACAATCTGTACAGACCCAGGTTGTGAAGGCCCTGCAACTGAAATCCGAATAGTCACTTTAGCCTGCCAAGAAATGAAAACGATGATCCACAAAAGTTTATCTGAGATTGAGTTCAAAGACATTGCAATCTTTGTCTGAAAACTGCGCTTTCTGTGACAACAACCATCTTTGCATGCATGACAAACAACAAATAGTAGAGATAAATGCCGCACTACGACATTATATTCAGAGATGGCACCATTGTTAATCACGACGGGATCAGTGGGGCTGATATCGGTGTTTGCAATGAAATGATAACCGACATAGGAAACCTTGCTGCCTCCACAGCTGACAAGGTGGTCGACTGCAAAGGGCTGCACATTCTGCCCGGCGTCATAGACACACAAGTTCATTTTCGCGAACCCGGACTCACACATAAAGAAGACCTTGAAACCGGTTCGCGTGGAGCTGTATTGGGCGGTGTCACCGGTGTATTTGAAATGCCGAACACCAATCCTCTAACAACAACACGCGAAACGTTTGAAGCAAAGATTGCGGCAGGGACCAATCGGATGCACTGCGACTTTGCTTTCTTTATCGGGGGCACGCATGACAATGTGAACGAGCTTCCGGAACTTGAGAGGCTCCCAGGTTGTTCAGGCGTTAAAGTCTTCATGGGTTCATCAACGGGTTCGTTATTGGTACCAGATGATGATGGCGTGGAAGCGATCTTGAATGCGGTCAACCGACGGGCTGCATTTCATAGCGAAGATGAATATATGCTCGACTTGCGCAAAGACCTGCGCGTTCCAGGTGAGCCATCGAGCCACCCGAATTGGCGTTCACCGGAAGTCGCTCTTAACTGCACCAAACGTCTCGTGTCACTCGCACGCAAAACCGGTAAGCGCATTCATATACTTCATATCTCCACAGGCGAAGAGATCGCTTATCTTGCAGACCATAAGGATGTGGTGAGCGTTGAGGTGACGCCGCATCATTTAACGCTTGATGAAACCGCTTATTTTCATCTTGGCACCTATGCCCAAATGAATCCGCCTATTCGCGACACAGAACACCGTGAGCGCATTTGGGCAGGGGTAAAAAATGGCGTTGCCGATATTCTGGGCTCTGACCATGCGCCACATACGCGCGAGGAGAAAGAACACCCCTATCCAGAAAGCCATTCCGGTATGACGGGAGTTCAAACGCTTGTTCCTATCATGCTTGATCACGTCAATGCAGGAAGGCTTAGTCTTAGCCGATTTGTCGACATGACGAGCGCAGGGCCCAACCGTTTGTTTGGTATTGGAAAGAAGGGGCGGATTGCCGCGGGTTATGATGCAGACCTAACAATTGTCGACCTGAAGCGAAAAGAAACGATCTCGAATGATTGGATTGCCTCACGTGCGGGCTGGACACCTTATGATGGCGTAACTGTGACCGGATGGCCGGTGGGCACGATTGTGCGGGGACACACCGTCATGTGGGAAGGTGACCTCATCACGCCAAGCATTGGTCAGCCGATCCTCTTTCAAGAAGCATTACAGTATTAAACAAACGTTTTGCGGAACAGCAAACAGCTCAAAAATAGGAATAAGCTTATGAATGTAGCATTACCAGATGTCTCTGTTAACGAGGATGCACCTCACTTAAGCCCGCTTGAATGGGTTGGCATGCAAGGAATTGATTTGCCTATCATGTTGGCTGAAGCGGATGGTGAACGAGAAGTACACGCGCGGGCAGACCTAACAGTTGATCTGCCAATCCCTTATATAAAAGGCATTCACATGTCGCGCCTATATCGGTTGCTGGATGGTAAGTTTGGCGCAGATCAAGTTTTGTCACCGCAATGCATTTGTAGCTTATTGCAGGAAATGATCGCGAGCCATGAAGACTGCGGCAGCAAAAACGCGCGATTAAAAATTGAGTTTGATTTGTTGGTACGCCGTCCCGCTTTGTTAACCGAAGGTCTGGCTGGTTGGAAGGCCTATCCCGTTTCTATTGAGGCGACACATATCAACGACACGTCAAGTATCCGGTTGGGGACCACAATCGTATATTCATCTACCTGCCCTTGTTCCGCGGCCCTTTCACGACAGTTGATTGAAAATGGTTTTAAAGAGGCATTTAAAGGGCGCGAAAATGTTGACTTAAATACCATTTCTTCTTGGCTGCGGCATAATGCAACACTAGCAACACCTCATAGCCAACGCAGTGAAGCGAAAGTGTACGTTGATATAGACATTGAGAATGCTGAGAGCCTAGGTTTGATTGAGTTGATCGCCCAGAT
>CAZKKW010000148.1:0-5691 GCA_964553335.1 uncultured Hyphomicrobiales bacterium
CACTTCCGCACGGATGTTTTGCGCGCCGTCGGAGGATGGGACCCGCACAATGTAACCGAAGATGCAGATCTTGGTATCCGGCTTAAACGGTTCGGGCATAACATTGAGATGATCGACGTGCCAACCTATGAAGAAGCACCAGACAAACTCGGCGTATGGCTGAAACAGAGAACACGCTGGTTTAAAGGTTGGATACAAACAAGCATTGTCCATTTAAGAGACCCAGGACGAACTTTGGATGAACTCGGCTTTGGGCGCTTTTTAAGCCTGCACCTTTATTCATCGCTTTTGCTCATTTCAGCCCTTGGGCACCCGTTCTTTATCGCTTATTTGGTGTGCCAATTTGTCTTTGGTCTTTTGGGCGGGCCACATGATGTGTTCTTTCTTCTAACGGCGAACCTCATCTTTGCCTATCTCGTCCACATGTTCCTTGCTTATCGAGCACTGGCCTATCGGGGCAAGCAGCACCTATTTATCTATAGCCTGACATTGCCCTTTTACTGGCCACTTTTATCGATTGCGGCGTGGCGGGCTTTATTCCAACTTTATAGCGCGCCTCATTTTTGGGAGAAGACGCCGCATGGCATAGTGAAACGGCAAACACCGCCTTGGCAAAAGCGCAAATTGGAAAATGCTAACGGTCGGTCAGTGCCGTGATCACAGCACGAAGCTCAGCAATGCCTTCGCCTTTTTCGCTGGAGGTTGCAATCACCTCAGGGTGTGCTGCAGGACGTGATTTGAGAGCTTCATAAACTTCGTCTGTTACGCGCTTTACAGCTGGCACTTTAATCTTGTCCACCTTTGTCAAAACCACCTGATAAGACACAGCGGTACGGTCCAGCATATCGAGCACTTCAATGTCGTTCTTCTTCATGCCGTGCCGACTATCAATCAACACATAAACACGACGCAAATTTGTGCGCCCGCGCAAATAGCGCATGATCAAATCGGTCCATTGCTCAACCAGCGGTTTTGGCGCTTTGGCATAACCGTATCCAGGCATATCCACGATGGCCAATTCAGCCTTTTCAACTTGATCAGGCAGGAAGTAGTTCAAGAACTGCGTACGCCCCGGCGTATTGGATGTACGCGCCAAGCCTTTGGTGCCTGTGAGGGCATTGATCAGCGATGACTTGCCCACATTGGAGCGCCCTGCAAAGGCAATTTCCAAACCGTCAAAATCTGGCAAGCCATGCAGCTCTGCGACACTTAATAAAAAGGTCCATTGCCTTGCAAAGAAAAGGCGGCCCTTTTCCAGCGCCGCCTTTTGAAGTTCTTCGTCATTGCTCATGACTAATCCGTTTTCTCGATCTGCTTAGATTTTTTGTCTTTTCTAAACGTATCCATCACATTGCCAAGAATATCCACCTTCACACCTTGGCGTGTCATGATGACATATTGCTGGATGACCGACAAAAAGTTGTTCCATGCCCAGTAGATCACGAGACCTGCAGGGAATGTTGCAAGCATCACTGTAAAGATCACTGGCATCCAGTTAAAAATCATCTGCTGTGTCGGGTCAGGTGGCGCAGGGTTCAACTTCATTTGGACAAACATCGTGATACCCATAATGATCGGCCAAATACCAATCAATGGCATCCACTCTGGCAAACTGAACGGCAATAGCCCGAACAAGTTGAAGATCGTGGTCGGGTCAGGTGCCGCCAAATCTTGAATCCAGCCAAAGAACGGCGCATGGCGCATTTCGATGGTGACGAACAACACTTTGTAGAGCGAAAAGAAGACCGGAATTTGAATGAGAACCGGCCAACAACCAGCAAGCGGATTTACCTTCTCTTCCTTGTAAAGCTTCATCACCTCTTGTTGCTGACGTTGCTTATCATCTTTGTTGCGCTCTTGAATTTCTTTCATCTTCGGCTGCAACAATTTCATCTTACTCATGGAGACGTAAGAGCGATTAGCAAACCAGAAGAAGACAATTTTCACGATCACTGTCACGCCCAAAATCGCGACACCGAAGTTTCCAAAAACACCGAATAACCAGTGAAGAAGATAAAACAACGGCTTCGTGAGGAAGTAGAACCAACCCCAGTCAATCATCAGCTCGAAGTTTTCAACTTTCAACTTTTCTTGGTACTCATCAATTAAGGTTGTCTGTTTTGCGCCAGCGAACAAATGCGTTGTGGCACTTGCTTCGCCGCCTGCTGCAACCGTGATCGGATCAGACAGGAAGTCTGCTTGATAGGATGGTTGAGCACCAGGTTTATGGGCAAAACGGCCTTTAAACGGCGTTGCTTGCGGCGGGATCATGGTTGCTGCCCAATATTTATCTGTGATACCGAGCCAGCCAGAACTTGTTTTCTCGATCTCTTGCACATTGGTGTCTTCAAGATCGTCATAATCAACTTCTTCAAGACCAATATCTTTGCCGAAAAAGCCAATCAAGCCTTCATGCAAAATCCAGATACCTGTGGTGCTTGGTTCACCTCTGCGCGATACGAAACCGTATGGATAAAGTGTTGCAAGCTCACTGCCGCTATTTTTCACTCTATCCGTGAGCGTGAACAGATAGTTCTCATCAAGGTCATAAGTGCGCTCAAAGGTTAGACCTGCACCATTGTCCCATGTGAGGACAACAGGCTTGCCAACGCCAAGCTGTTTATTGCCTGACACGTTCCAAACTGTGTCGCTGGTTGGCAATGCCGGACCACCGGCTGCTGCAACCAAACCAGTTTCTGCATAATAAGCGTTTTCACTACCAACTGGGTGGAACAAACGCACCAAGGGAGAGCCGTCGACATTTTCTTCGTTATAATTTTTGAGCAAAAGATCATCGATACGGCCACCAACCAAATTGATTGATCCGCTGAGACTTTCTGTTTCAATTGCAATCCGCTTGCCGCTTTTAAGCGCTGCTTCCAACGTTAATGCCGCTTGACCGCCTGCTGCAGGTGCCACCGCAGAGCCTGGGGCCGTTGGAACAACACCGCTTGCCGGTTGTTGCGCGCTTGTCGTGGACGTGCCTGTTGATGGTGCTGCGGGAGTTGACGGTGTTTGTGCCGTATTATTTGCAGCCGCTTGTTGTTCAGCTGCTTGCTGCGCTTCTAGTTGCAGGCGGCGCTGCTCTTCTTGTGGGCCAACAACGAAAACCTGCCAACCCAACAAAACCATCATGGAAAGCACAATTGCTATAATGAAATTCTTATTATCCTGCATGAGAGCGTGTCGTCCTGTCAGTATTGCTGGTCGTTTGCTTTTGATACGATCCGGCGGTGCGTGATTTGTAAGGGCGGGCAGGCTTACCTTCGCCGCGCGCCAGTCTCTTTAGCGTGCTTTCTATGTCAGTGCAAAGGGTATTGAACTCAACGCTCAAAGCTTCTTTGCGTCCAACCAGCACATAGTCGTAGCCTTTTTGGAATAATTCCGGACTTGCCATCCGCATTGCTTCACGCATTCTGCGGCGCACACGGTTGCGAATAACAGCATTGCCCACTTTCTT
Source organism: uncultured Hyphomicrobiales bacterium (assembly GCA_964553335.1). Lineage (GTDB taxonomy): Bacteria > Pseudomonadota > Alphaproteobacteria > Rhizobiales > JACESI01 > JACESI01. The sequence continues at coordinate 3,461 of CAZKKW010000148.1, forward strand.
CGTCACTGTAAATCCAACTCTTGGGCCAAGCAAAACCCCCTCTTTTTCGCTGGAGGCTTCATTTTGCTTGTTACGCTGCATAACGAATGATTGTCTCGGTATAAAAACGCCTTTAGCCGCATTTAAAAATGCGGCTCTCTTCTTCATCACATTTAACGAAGATGTGTGGGTGGTGACCAATGGTTACACCCTTACTAATTCGCGTTAAGCTGAGAGCTTTTTGCGGCCTTTTGCACGGCGGGCAGCAAGAACAGCACGTCCACCGACGGTTGCTTTGCGCGCACGAAAACCATGGCGGCGTTTACGAACGAGATTACTTGGCTGAAATGTACGTTTCATCGGATTTTCCTATGGTATCCCACAGGCCTCAATTTTTTAAAGCGGGTTGGCGAATTTCCAAGAAAACTGCTATTTGAAACATCTTCTTGCTAACGTCTTCATTACCCGCGTTTTGGATATGGCCGCATATAGATTGAATGTCGGAGGAAAGTCAATGTCTATCCACTTAGAATACGCCATCAAATCAGCCCAAATATGATATCGTTTCGCACCGCTCAATACAAAATCATCATTGCCGACGATGCGCCAATGTCATTTCATCACAGAGCCGTGAGTTAAAAATTGCCCGAGTAACATGTTCGTCAAACCGCACATTTGTTTGCCAGCTGTTCAGAATTATCCCTATATAAACAAATAAGCAAACGGACCTTTAAACGGTCACAGCCCAAAATTGCAGGCAGAAATAAGCTCTTGCGATGATGTGGTCAAAAAATTAGAAATAACACATTGGAGCAATCCTCGATATGGCTTTGGACGACACCGCTTTGAACCAACCTGAGACAAATAAACCGAACAATTCAGGCAGCTTAATCAAGCGTCTTGTGCCACTGGGTGTCATAGCCGCTTTACTTCTGATTGGTTATTTTTCCGGTGTACACACGTATTTGTCGCCCGACACTTTGTCTGAAAACAAAGCAGCCCTAGACGCTTTTGTGCAAGACAATTTTGTTTTGGCAATGGGTACGTACCTCATTATCTACATTGTCGCCGTCTCAATCTCCTTTCCTGGTGCAAGCTTTTTGACGATCGCTGGTGGTGCTATTTTCGGGTGGCTTGTTGGCGGCACGTTGACGATTTTTGGCGCAACAATTGGTGCCTCAATCATCTTCCTTGTTGCCAAAACATCGCTCGGTGATTTCCTTGCTGAAAAAGCAGGGCCGCGCATGTCTAAACTTCGTGATGGTTTTCAAAAAGATGCTTTCAATTATCTTTTGACCCTGCGCCTTGCCCCTGTCGTACCCTTTTGGATCACCAATTTGGCACCGGCCTTTTTCGGCATGGACCTTGGCCGTTATGCCTTGGCGACGTTCTTGGGCATCATTCCTGGCACCTATGCCTACTCCTTTATTGGCGAGCAGGTTGGCACAAGCTTCGAAAAAGAATCCAACATTGTCACCAATGTAACGCTCGGTTTGGCAGCCCTTGCCATTGCGTCTGTGATCCCGCTTATTGTGAAATATATCCGCAATCGCAAAAACAAAGCAGCAGCTGATACATCTGCGTAAGTTTGACGAAACCTCCCTATTGCGGTTACAGCTTCAAAGAGCATTTGGGCTGTAATCAACATTTTAGAATTTGGAACGTTAAATGACTGAGTTATTAAAACCGGATATCTGCGTAATTGGCGCTGGATCAGGCGGCCTAAGTGTTGCGGCAGCTGCTGCCTCTTTTGGCGTTTCTGTTGTGCTCATTGAAAAAGACAAAATGGGTGGTGACTGTCTCAACTATGGCTGTGTTCCATCTAAAGCAATGATTGCAGCTGGCAAGGTTGCCAAAACTTTCCGCCAATCTGAGAAATTTGGGATCACACCCACAGAACCTGAAGTCGATTTTCAAAAAGTCCATGACCATGTCCACGGCGTGATCGCCGCGATCGCGCCTAACGATTCCGTCGAACGATTTACAGGGCTTGGCGTGCGCGTCATCACAGAGGCTGGCCGCTTCCAAGACAGCAAAACAGTGATTGCTGGCAACTATGAAATCAAAGCACGGCGCTTTGTTGTCTCAACTGGCTCATCAGCCTTTGTGCCGCCAATTCCAGGTCTTGAGAACGTCGATTATCTAACCAACGAAAACCTGTTTGAAACCACTGTTAGACCAGAGCACCTCATCATCATTGGTGGGGGTCCAATCGGCATGGAAATGGCGCAAGCTCATCGCCGCCTTGGTTC